>VGVE01000066.1 GCA_016874135.1 Gammaproteobacteria bacterium
TAGGCACGAGCTGCGCTCGCTGAAACCTCAACACGCTCCATGGATTCGAGATTCATCGCAGTCAGGGATCGACCCCAGACGCAGCCGGTATCAATCGCATGCAGATTCTGCTGGCTAGTGATGCCATCCAGAGACGCCCAGTGGCCGAATACAACCCGTTCACCCGGGAATCGTTCCGCATAGACTTCAAACCATGGGCGCAGGTGCGCGGGGGCCGCCGCGAGGTCTTCTTTGTGTTCGAAGTCGAGCTCATCACGGTGGTCGACGAGGCGCATCCGGGTACACGCGTTGGTTATGAAACGCAGACGTTTCATTCCGCCAAGATCATCCGACCAGACGGCGGGATCGTTGCCATACAGTTTGGTGAAATAGTCCGGTGCAGCTTCGGAACGCAAGACAGTACTAACCTCCGCGGCCAGTGCGTGCAGTTGCGTGATCGTCCAGCGTGGATATACGCCCGCATGCACCATGGTCAACCGAAGCTGCAGATCGCGATGCACCAATGGTTGACGACGCAACCAATCAGCCAGTTCATCAACGTCGGCTGCGGCCGCCAGGGCATCAAACGTGTCGCCCCTTCTTGCCTTGTGTCCGCCATAGTGGATCGCGAGCCAATGCAGATCATGATTGCCAAGCACCGTCACGGCGTTGTCTTGCAGCGACCGGACCAGGCGCAACACTTCGAGCGAACCTCGTCCCCTGTTGATCAGATCGCCTACGAACCAGACTTTGTCCGCGGATGAAAAGTGGACCTTCTCCAGAAGCTGACAGAGTTCGTCGTAACAGCCTTGGACATCACCAATCGCCCAGATAGTCATGCCCGGCTTCGCAGCAGTGCTGACTCAATGCACTGCATTGGGCACACAGAGGGTGAACATCGGGATGGGTACGTCGAACGTGTCGCCGGTATCCGTTTCGAACTGGTAGGCACCATGCATCGTTCCTACCGGTGTATCGAGCAGACACGCGCTGGTGTAACGGAACGCGCGACCCGGGGGGATGCGCGGCTGCTCGCCGACTACACCGGCTCCTTTGACCTCCCGTACCACCATTTCACCATCTGTGATGATCCAGTGACGATTGCGCAGCCGGGCGGCGTTATCGCCATGGTTGCTGATGGTGATCGTATAGGCGAAATAGAACCGGTGGCCAGCCTGGTTCGACTCGGCTTCCACGTAGGCCGTTTCAACGGTGACTGCAAAACCTCTCATACAAATCCTCTCACTACAGTCCTCTCACCATAGTCATCTCCAGATCACACGTCAGGAATTTGCGTCGTTGCGGGTCAGGGCATTCGCCAGCGCAACGAATGTGGGAAGGGTGACCGATTCGGCCCGCGCCGTGAAGTCGATGGTTACGCCACGGGCATGCCATGTTTCGAGAGGCAACAACGTTTTCAGGGTATTGCCGAGCTGCTTGCGACGTTGTCCGAATATGGCTTTGAGCACCTGATCGAGAGCGACGAGATCTACCGCAGCCTTGTCGAGATGCCGGGGTTGCAGCCTGATCACGGCCGACCAGACCGCAGGAGGTGGCCTGAAGCACTCCGGGGCAACGTCAAACAGCCACTCCGTCTTGCAGTAGTACTGCAGCAGCACTGACAGTCGACCCCAGGCCTTGTTTCCGGGCACCGCGGTGATCCGTTCTGCCACTTCTTTTTGCAACATGAAATGCATATCGGTGATGCCGGATTCGAACGCCATCAGGTGCATCAGCAAAGGCGTGGAGATGTTGTACGGCAGGTTGCCGACGACGCGCAGCGGCTTTGGCCCGAGGCTCGCAAAGTCCATTTCGAGCACGTCCTGGTTGTGCAGCGCGGCACCGGGAAACCGCTGCCGGAGACCCGGCACGAGATCACGATCGATCTCGATGAGTGTCAGCTGCTTTGACCGGCCATAAAGCGCTTCCGTGAGTGCTCCGCGCCCGGGGCCGATCTCGACGACATGATCCGAGGGCCCAGGATTGATCGCCGAGATGGTATCGGTGATAACCTGTGTCGAATCGAGGAAATGTTGGCCGAAGCGTTTGCGTGCGATCAACGTGTCATTTCCGCAGCCCGTTCGATGGCAGCGGCCAGACTGCCCTGATCACCTTGCCCAGTTCCGGCAATATCCAGGGCGGTACCGTGATCAACGCTGGTTCGAACGAACGGTAACCCAAGGGTGATGTTTACGGCTTCGCCGAAACCGGACGACTTGAGTACCGGCAACCCCTGATCGTGGTACATCGCCATGACTGCGTCGGCAGCTGCCAGAAACCGCGGTACAAACAGTGTGTCGGCGGGCAATGGCCCGAGCAGGTTCATGCCTTCAGAACGAAGCTTCGTCAGCACCGGCGAGATCACCTCGATTTCTTCGCGACCGAGGTGTCCCCCTTCGCCGGCATGAGGGTTCAGCCCGGCGACCAGAATTCGCGGCGAAGCGATCCGAAACCGCCACTTCAACGCCTCATTGAGAATGCGCAGTCGGCGTTCGAGCAGATCCGGCTGGATGGCATCAGCCACCTCCCGAAGCGGAAGATGGGTTGTTGCGAGGGCCACCCGCAGGTTGGGTGACGCCAGCATCATCACCACATCAGATGCACCGGCAGCTTCCTGCAGATACTCGGTATGACCGGAGAACCGGATGCCGGCATCATTGATCACCGACTTCTGCACGGGTGCTGTGACCATGCCGGAGAAACTGCCACTGATACAACCGTGAATGGCACTGTCGAGCATGCGCAGCACTGAGCGTGCGTTACGCGCATCGGGGGTACCCGCACGAACGGGTACATCATTGGGCACGTTCATGACGGCAAGTCGCCCGGCTTCAACCGGAGCCTCACCGCGGAAATCCTGGAGATCGATGTCGATTTGCAGGTTGTGCGCGCGCTCCGCCAACACGCGCTTATCGCCAATGGCAATCCACGGTGTTTCCCGACGCCAGGATGCCAAACGGAGAACCAAGTCCGGGCCAATCCCGGCTGGTTCCCCAACAGTCAGCGCGAGGGGTTCAGATCCGGATTTCGACGAAAGCTTCGTCACGGATTTCCTTCTGCCACGCTTCCAGTTCTTCATTGAAACGCCGCTGATGCAGAACGCTCATGGCCATCTGCTCGCGCGCCTCCTGCGACTGATCCTGCTGACGTCGCTCCTGAACCTGCAGCACATGCCAGCCGAAGTCGCTGCGGAAGGGTTTGCTGAATTCGCCAGTCCTGGTGTTGTTGAGCGTGTCCTTGAACACCGGCACGAACTCCTGGCCGTCGGTCCAGCCCAGATCACCACCAATCAGCGCCGTTCCCGGATCTTCTGAATGTTCGGCTGCAAGTTTCTCGAAATCGCCCTTGTTCAGCAGCTCTTCGTAGATCTTCCATGCCAACGCCTCGGTCTGCTCTTCCGTGCGAATCGCAGATGGTTTCACGAGTACATGACGGACCTTCGCCTGGTTGACCTGCTGCGCGCCGGCACCTCGCTGTTCGAGCAACTTGATGATGTGTATGGAGCCCTGGGTAACGATCGGATCAGCCACTTCGCCGGCCTTCATCTCGATCACCTGCTCCGCAAACAGACTGGGCAATTCCGCAGCGCGCCGCCAACCGAGGTCACCCCCTTCGAGTGCCGACGAGGCGGATGAGTTGGCAATCGCCAGCTGTTTGAAGTCCGCGCCATCACGAAGTGATTTCACCAGTTCATCCGCCTTGGCGAGCGCGCTCTGCAGTACGTCCTCCTTGGCATCCTGGGCTACGGTCAGGAGGATATGCCCGACCCGGAATTCATCGGACAGCATTTCCTTGTAGAACGGAGATGAGAGCAGGTCTTTGATCTCCTGGTCAGAGACCGAAATGCGACGATTGACGATGCCACGCTGCAACCGGGTGATGAGCATTTCCTTGCGAATGTCCTCGCGGAAGGCGAGATAACTCATGCCGTCACGCGCCAGCGCCGCCTGGAACTGCTCCAGCGTCATCTTGTTACCCTCGGCAAACTGCAGCACCGCACGGGTCAGCATCTCATCGTCGATTTCGATACCTCGCCGATCGGCCTGCTGGAGCTGCAGGTTCTCGATGATGAGACGCTCGAGCACCTGGCTGACGAGAATGTTGTCCGGCGGCATCGGCGTGTTGTTAGCCTTGAGCGACTTGCGAATGGCATCGACCCGTTCGACCAGCTCCGATGCGAGCACCACGTCGTCATCGACGATCGCAACAATTCCATCCAGTTCGCGATAGTCCGCCACCGCTGATCCGGAAACGGCCAGCATACCCAACGCAACTACCCACCCCAGCATCCGGGCGGCCATGGAATTTGATCGGTGTTTTGTCATTTGCTTTTTAACCCCAGGCAGGACGCCCTGTTTTCTGTTCGCGGCTTACCATTCCAGATACCCCGGCTGCGCGTCCGTGTAGTAGCCACGAATGCCCCTCGTCAGGACGGATTCGACCCTGGTTCCGAAGCCGGCGAGGCCCTTGAATACAAATTGCAGAAAGATCCCTTTTTCCGGTCGCACGTTGACGAAGTTGACGAATCCCGCAGGGCTTTCGAGAAACCGGCGCGCCATCACACGAACCTGCAAACAACAATTGTTGTACTCGATTCCCGCGAACGCCTCAACGGTGCGATCACTGACGAGATCGTAGTTCCACCTCACCATCATCGAGTAATACCGTGACAGCGGCCAATAAAGCGAGAAGTCGGTTTGTTTGATGTTCTCGATAACCCGCCGCCGGAATCCGAGATTCAGGATGCGCTGATTCTCACGCCGGTACTGAATGAACGCTGAAGCCTCATCGAACTCATTGTCATGTGGATCCCAGACCGCTCCGCCCCCGAGCCACCAGTGCTTGGCAATTCGCGCTTCAACTTCACTGGCGAGCTCTGATGCCCCGTGTTCGAGATCATCCGCAGGCAGTCCATAGAGACTGACACGTCGGTCATCAAAGTACTTGATCTGGCCGATGCTCATGCGCAGGTATTCGGTACCCGTGCCACGATCCAGGAAGCGGGTTGTGACACCCACCGCGAGTTGATTCGCATCGTCTTTGCGGTCCAGGCCACCAAAACGCTCTTCCCTGAATACCTGACTGTAGGAGAAGGTGTACTCGCCGGTGTCGAAGAGGGGGAACTGGTTCTGGTTGACGTAGTTCCGATACAGGTAGAAGACCCGGGGTTCAAGCGTCTGGGTCAACTCTGTTCCACGGAACGTGAGGTCCCGTTCGAAGATGAGGCCACCATCCACCGATCCCGTTCCGAGGTGCCGATCCGGGCTCAGATCATCAACCCGCACACCCGGTGCGTTCATCTCCTGCTTCAGATCGTATTGGCTGAAGCTGTAACCGGCGGTGAACTTAAGGTGGCCAAACGGCCAGTTGAAGGGGAGCGTGAGCTTCGGCTCAACGTGATATCGCTCGCCGGTGAGCGTATCAATACCGCTGAGATTCTCCGTCTTGCGATCGAATGAAGCGCCTTGTGCGTTCACCGTCAGAAGGAGCGGCCCCAGGTACTTCGACCAGTCCACCACCAGTTCAGGCAAGCGTCGATACGGATCCACAGCTACTTCGTCGAGACGTTGGAAATCCTGCGCCCATAGCCGGAACGACGCGCCGCGAAAGTTGTAGAAAAGTTCGCCCCGCTTTTCGATCTGGATTTCGCTCGACATGGCAAAATCCGAACCGAGGTCCCGGAAATAGTCCCGATCGCTCACTGACGTGTAGTCGATGCGCGAGCTCACCGGTCCGAACTGTCCCTTCTGCTCGACGTGAGTAAGCGATCGATCCGCAGGTTTGAACCGCTGCCCGGGGAAGAGCTCATTGAAGTCCTTGCGGGTGAAATCACCGTTGTAGAGATCATCATCCGGCAGGTAGCCGCCGGAGAGAATGACCTCCTGCGAATGAGAGAGATACCGAAACTCACCCTCCAGGGCGGCTCCCCGCTTGGACAGAAACCGCGGTACCAGCGTCGCGTCGTAGTTCGGTGCCAGGTTCAGATAGTACGGAGCCACCAGATCGAGACCGTCTTCACTGCCATAACCTATGGCCGGGAAAAGAAACCCGGACTGGCGATCATCACTGACCGGAAACTGGATCCACGGCGTGTAGAACACCGGTACATCTTTCATCCGGAGAACCGCGCCGCGGGCCGTGCCGAAAACTTCCCCTTCCTTGATCGTCACCTTCTTCGCATCGAGCTGCCAGCCGTTGTCGCCGGGCTCACACCGCGTCAACCGGTTGCCACGAAGCTCCAGATCGCCGGCATCCGAGCGGATAATCTTGTTGGATTTGCCGCGATAGCTGCTCTCCACCAGCAGAAACTGCGCATTGGACAGTTCTGCGGCAGACGCATCGACTTCCACGGCCGCGTGCTCGGATTGAAGCACCATGGTCGGCTCCACAACCCGAACACCGCCTTCGAGGGCCGCCGTCCGCTTTTCCATATCGTAGTGGGCGCGCTTTGATCGCACGGTGCGATTGCCCTGGGCAAACCGGACGTCTCCTTCCATCGTCATAGATTGATCGAGCTGCGCCTCGATCCGGTCGGCTTCACTGATGACCGGATAGAGGCTGTCGTCGGTATCAGGCGGATAGGGAAAAGCCGGCAGCTGGTACTCGCCGTAACAGTAGTTCGGCAACCTTGCCTGGACGTCGGCGGGGAGATCTTCACGCAGGACAAAAAGACTCGCCGGCAAATCCGGTGCAAGGGGATCTTCGGGAGGGACTTCGTCCAGCTGGGTTTCGCTTAATGTAACGGGGACGGCAGGGTCGTTCCCGCCGATACACGCCCAACCCTCACCTGAAGAGGCGGGCCGGCAACTCCACTCGTCCACTGGCTTGTTTTTCGCGGCGCTGCTCTCCGCAGCGGATTCACTTCCCGCTACCCGATTCCAGTTGAGGCCGTCGGCTGCTCGCAACTCTCCCACAGGAACCACAACGATGCTCAACAGGACTGCGGGGATGAGTGGGCGTACGCGCATGGTGCGGCATGATAACAGGCCCGTCCTGCCGCAGCCCTGTCTTGTTGCTCTCGAAAGCCGCTCGCTGCCCCCTGTGTTGATCATGGCGAGGCCGCCGAGCTGACGGCACAATGCAACAGTGAAACCCGGACTCCTCGACTGGCTGGAAACTATCCTCGGTCGTGCACCAGACTCGATCGAAACGCTTCGTCCTGAGGCGAGCTTTCGCTCGTTCTGGCGCATCAGCACCACCGCAGATTCGCGTGTTGTCATGGACGCGCCGCCAGACCGCGAGGATGCCGCCCGCTTCGTACGTCTCGCAGTCGTTATGAAACGGTACGGCCTGCCGGTGCCCGCTATCTACGCCACCGACGAGTTGCGTGGCTTTGTGTTGATGGAAGACCTCGGCCATCGCCATCTCATCGATTGTTATCGCGATGGGCAGTTTGAACCGTTTCTTTCTTCCGCCGTGGACCTGCTGCATCCGCTGCAATCGTTGCCAGTCGGCGAGTTACCACCCTACACCACCCAGCGCTTCCATGATGAAATGGGGATTTTCACGTCGTGGTTTGTGGAGCAGGCGATGACGGCAACCGTTCACCGCGAGTGGGGGGTGTTCTCAGAGTCCTTGATCCGCTCCATCACAAGTCAGCCCACGGTCGCGGTGCATCGCGACTGGCACAGTAAGAATCTCATGGTGCGGGATGGCAGGATCGGAATCGTCGATTTCCAGGACGCGCTGGCGGGGCCTGCCCTCTACGACCTCGCCTCGCTGTTGCATGATTGTTACTGGGAATTCGATCAACAGACGATCAACTTGCGACTGAAGCAGTACCTTGATCGCTGTCCGTTGCAGTTCACCGATCCTCTGGAACTGCTCAACCGCACCGCGCTGCAGCGGCAACTGAAGGCGATCGGCATTTTTGTCCGCCTGAAAATCCGCGATGGTAAGAACAGCCACCTGCAGTACGTGGAAGGCGTTCTGGCCCGTTCGGCCGCCCTCGCGGCCGCGAGTTGCCCGGAGCTTGAGATCGGTGAATGGCTGCAAGCCCTACGGGGCAACTGGCCCTCTGCCCGCCAACGGCTGCTTGAAGGCGCGAATTGAAAGCCCTGCTGCTTGCTGCCGGCGCTGGCACGCGATTGTTGCCACTGACCGCATCGACACCCAAACCGCTGTTGCCCGTGCAAGGCCAACCCCTCATCAATCGCCTGATCGCGGCGGTGCGCGCTGCGGGTATTCGCGAGTTTGTGATCAACCTGCACCACCTCGGCCACCTGATCGAGTCACACCTTGGGGACGGCTCCAGGTTCGGGGTTGAAATCACCTACTCCCGCGAGGACCGGGTTCTTGAAACCGGCGGCGGCATCGTTAACGCACTGCCGCTCCTCAGCAACGCACCCTTCCTCATCGTCAATGGTGACATCCTCACGGACTTCGACTTCCGCTCGCTCGAGCCTCTGCACGCCACGGACCTCGCCCACCTCGTTCTGATTCCGCGACCCGCCTATCGCGAAACCGGAGACTTCGAATGTGAACACGGCCGCATTCACCGCCGCGGTAACCGCTATGTATATGGCGGTATGGCCATCGTCGACCCGGCTCTGTTCGCGGATGCGCCACCTGCGCCATTTTCCTGGAATGTGCTGATGTGGGCGGCCGCGGCGCGGGGCCAGCTGTCGGCACAGGTCCACAACGGCCAGTGGCTCGACATCGGCACCCCTGAACAATACGCCAGCGTTTGCTGAGTACTTCATATTGACCGGAGAGGACCGCCGGTATCCTGCGGTCCATGCCAGATTCACGCCCCATCGACAGTCTCCTTGAGCGTCTCGCACAGCGGCTGCTGACGGCGTGGGTTCGGCATACCCGCAGACCGTACCTGGAATTCATGTTCGCAGGCATGGGCCGGATCGCCAGATCTTCAGGTCATGTCACTCCGGAATACATCGCCTATGGCGAGGCCGTGATGATGCGCCTGAACATCACCAACGCCGAACGGGAGCAGGCGATTGCCTGGTTCCGTTCTGGCCACGACGGCAACGCTGATCTACATCAACTCGCTGGCCGCTGTAACGCCGGTGTCGGTCGCACCAAAAACCGCGACATGCTGGCGCGCATGTGCCTCGAGAGTTTCGTCGCGATCGCCGGAGTTGAACCGGATACCGCTGCGAACCGCACCGTACACTTCCTCGCGAGCCTCATCGGCCAGGACGCCGCCAACGCTCGGCGGAAACACCGCGCGCAGCAACAGCGGGCGGAACAGTCCAATGCCGCACGCGCCATTCTGGGCGTGAGCGCGGATGCGGGCATGGAAGAGATCAAACGGGCGTACCGGCTGCTCGCGAGCCGCTACCATCCGGACAAACTTCCCGCGAACGCTTCAGAGGAGGAATGTGAGTTTGCCGTTCGGCGGAGTATTGAAGTGCGCTCCGCCTTGGAGTTCCTGCTCGATTCAGGCACCGATGCAGAGGTCAACAAAGCCGCTGCCTGAGCACGCCTGACCTCGCCGCAGGTTCTATGTTCGACAGCCATACGGGTATGATCGCGGGATGAAAAAGAACCCCTACCTGATCGCACCTTCCATTCTCTCTGCAAATTTCGCCAGACTTGGCGAAGAGGTCGAAGCAGTGATGGCTGCCGGTGCGGACCTCATTCACTTCGACGTCATGGACAACCACTACGTACCGAATCTGACCATTGGTCCGTTGGTGTTGGAAAGTCTGCGCAAATCAGGAATCACCCATACGATGGATGTGCACCTGATGGTCAAACCCGTCGACCGGTTGATCGGGGACTTTTTGAAAGCGGGTGCGGACATCATTTCCGTGCACCCGGAGTCCACTGAGCACTTGCACCGTACGTTATGCAGCATCCGTGAAGGTGGCGCGCGTGCAGGTCTCGTCTTCAATCCAGCTACACCGGTCGGCGTGCTGGAAGAAGTGATTCACCTGGTCGATCTGGTGCTCGTGATGTCGGTTAATCCCGGGTTTGGCGGCCAGAGTTTCATCACCGAGAGCCTGCGCAAGGTTGAACAGGCCCGTACACTCATCGACCGCTCCGGACGGGACATCCGTCTGGAGATCGACGGCGGCATCAAGGCGTCCAACATCACCTCAGCCGCGCGGGCCGGTGCTGATACCTTCGTCGCCGGTAGCGCCATCTACGGCGCGAAGGACTACGCTGCTGCGATTCGTGAGCTGCGCGCTGCCCTGGCCGCCGCCTGACAGATTGACTCAGCGGACTCATTGCCGTGAAAACCGTTCTTTCACAGAAGTTTCGCGCCTACCTCTTTGATCTCGACGGAACGCTCGTCGACACTGCACCTGACATTCACAACGCACTCAATCACGCCCTCCACGTTCAGGGTTACCCCACGATCGATGAATCGCTGACGCGACACTTCATCGGTCATGGCGGACGGGCGTTGATCCGCGCCGCCCTTGCGCATCACCAGTTGCCGGAAACACACACGGAAACCCTGCTGGCTGCATTTCTCGAGTATTACGGAAGTCACATCGCCGACCACAGCCAGCCCTACCTAACGGTGGTCCCGACCCTGAAGGCACTGCAATCCCGGGGCGCACGACTCGGCATCGTCACCAACAAGAACAGCCGCCTGACCGCTTTGTTGGCGGATGCGCTGAACCTCCGGCACCTGTTCGGTTCAATCATTTCCGGGGACAGCGCGGCCAGGCCCAAACCGGCGCCGGATCCGGTGCATATGGCTTTGGCGGAACTGGGTGCCACCCCGGATCAGACGCTGTTTGTGGGTGATTCCACCACGGATATCGAAGCGGCGCGTGCAGCCGGCACTGCGGTAGTATGCGTGCGTTACGGCTATTCGCACGGAGTCCCCGTGGATGCACTGGGTGCCGATGCCACCATCGGACTTTTTGAAGAGCTGTTGGTTAAAGAATCGCTCATCTGAATTGGCTGTGGAGTCGTGGTTATCTCATGGACGCTTCTGAATTCGAATCCTGGAAAGCACGTGGGTTCAATCGCATCCCTGTCATCGTCGAAACCCTTGCCGATCTTGATACCCCGCTCTCCACTTATCTGAAGCTGGCGCGCGGCCCGTTCTCCTATCTGCTTGAGTCCTATCCGGGGGAGGAGAAGTGGAGCCGCTATTCGATGATCGGCCTACCCGCACGCACCGTCGTGAGGATCAAAGGCCCGCGTATCGAGGTCAGTACGGATGGCAAGGTGGTCGAACAGTGTGAGAGTGATGATCCACTGGACTTCGTGGAATCCTTCCAGCAGCGTTTTCGCGTTGCACCTGTGGAGGGATTACCGCGATTCTACGGCGGGCTCGTGGGCTACTTCGGCTACGACACGGTCCGGTACGTCGAAAAGCGCCTGCGCGATTCTTCACCGACAGAAACGCTGGATACCCCGGACATTCTCCTTATGCTCTCCGAAGATGTAGTCGTCTTCGACAACGTTCGCGGCCGCATGCAACTCGTGAGCCTGGTTGACGTCGAAACCCCCGATGCACTCAACCACGCCACAGAGAGGCTTCGTCTGCGCGTTCGCAGTCTTCGTAATGCGACACCTGCGATTCCCAGTGCAACCGCCAACAAGCCTGCAGAGGAGCGCGACTTCGTTTCATCTTTCGGGGAAGAACAGTTCCGGATGGCGGTCGAGCGGATTCGCGAGTACATTCGCGCCGGCGACGTAATGCAGGTAGTGCTGTCCCAGCGAATGAGCATCCCCTTTAGTGCACACGCCATTGATCTTTACCGGGCTTTGCGGAGTCTCAATCCATCGCCCTACATGTACTTCATGGATCTCGAAGATTTCGAGATCGTGAGCTCCTCCCCCGAGATTCTCGCCCGCCTGGAGGACGGCGTGATTACCAATCGGCCACTGGCAGGGACTCGCCGCCGGGGTCACACGCCGGAAGAAGACGTCGCGTTCGAAGAGGAATTGCGCACCGATCCCAAGGAAATCGCCGAGCATCTCATGCTGATCGATCTCGGCCGCAACGACGTGGGGCGGGTTGCGGCGACCGGCAGTGTGAAGGTCACCGAGAAATTCATGATCGAGCGTTACGCCAATGTGATGCACATTTCCAGCAACGTGATTGGCCGTCTCAAGGAAGGCAAGACGGCGATGGACGTGCTCAGGGTCACGCTACCCGTGGGGACGTTGTCAGGCGCGCCCAAAGTCAGGGCCATGGAAATCATCGACGAGTTCGAACCCGTGCGCCGCGGCATCTATGGCGGAGCCGTCGGCTATCTGGCCTGGAATGGCAACATGGACATGGCCATCGCCATCCGCACCGCCGTCATTAAAGAAGGTCACCTCTACATCCAGGCGGGTGGCGGAATCGTCGCCGACAGCGTCTCACGCCTCGAGTGGAAGGAGACGATGAACAAGGCCCGTTCGATCTTTCGCGCCGCTGCGATGGCGGAAAACCGTCTCGAAAAGCTGGACGGCTGAACCCCTCTCTCGCACCGTTCTACGAACCGCTGGCTGAACCACCAGCTCAACCATCAGCGATTGCGGCTCGCGCCTTCAGCTGCCGGTCCCAGAGTTCGAACACGGCTGTACCGGCGAGATACGCCGCGATGAACACCAGCGCCCGTTCATCAAGCGCAAACGCACCCACGATGGCGGGGCCAGGACAGAACCCGGCGATACCCCAACCGATGCCGAAGAGGATCGACCCGTAAGTCAGCCGCTGGTCGACCACAGCGCCCGTCGGGGCATGACAAACCTCGTCAAACATTGGCTGTAACCGCTTACCTGCAAGCCGATAGCCAACTGCCGTCGTAACCAAGGCACTGCTCATGACGAACATCAAAGCCGGGCTCCAGCCGGGAGCGAGGTTCAAGAACCGGATGACATTGCCGGGCTCAGTCATGCCGGAGATGACCAAACCGGCACCGAAAGTCACCCCAGCAAGGAGTGCGGCCATGACGCTCAAGATGGCAACACTCCGGTGGCACGCAGAAGTGTTGCGGTCAGCATGCCGGTACCGACGAACACACAGGTCGCTATTACGGATCGCTTCGAGAAACGCGCGATCCCACACACACCATGGCCACTGGTACAGCCCGAACCGAGGCGCGTACCAAAGCCGACGATGAGACCGGCAAGCACCAGAACGCCGTGGTCGATCTCCATCCGCGGTGAAGGTTCGAGCTCAGCCATTACGGCGAGACCGCCGATACCGAGCCCAATCACAAATCCGAGTGGCCAGAGACCGGAAGAATTGCGGACCAGTTGACCCACAATGCCACTGATGCCCGCGATCCGCCCGAGGCTCAAATAGAGCCAGCCCGCCGCAAGGCCAATCAGCACGCCACCAAAAAGTGCCGACGAGTACATTTGTCACCCTACTGGTTACCACAACGCTACGATTGAAGCAGAGCATGCGCATCCTGGGTATCCCGGGGTGTCCCGCCTCCACTACGGCTACCCACGTGGCTGCAAACGTCTGGAGTGTGCCAGCTCAGGGCGGCACTTCACCTCTATAAGTTTCCCCTGTTTTGCCATGTCGCCCGGGAGCACTCTCGGCAACGGGTTCAGTTCCTGCGTCTTTCGGTGGAAACTAGGCGCCCCCTGGAATCAGCGGAGCCCGGTCGCAGACCGGCATGCAGTTCATGATCCTGATGATCGACAACTACGACTCCTTCACCTTCAACGTGGTGCAGTACCTCGGCGAACTTGGTGCCGACGTGGTGGTGCATCGCAATGATGAAATTACGGTGGAGGAGATCGTTCGGATGAAACCCGAAAAGATCGTCATCTCGCCGGGACCCTGCACACCGAACGAAGCAGGGATCTCGATGGCGGTCATTGACCGGTTCGCCGACGAGCTTCCGATCCTGGGTATTTGCCTCGGTCACCAGTCAATCGGCCAGGCGCTCGGGGGCAAGGTGTCACGCGCACATGACGTCATGCACGGCAAGACCTCGCTTATTTACCATGCTGGTGTGGGTCTCTTTCGCGATCTGCCGTCACCCTTTAGCGCAACCCGCTACCACTCGCTCATCGTCGAATGGGATGGTCTGCCACCGGAACTCGAAGTCACCGCGTGGACGCAGAAGGAAGACGGCAGCCGGGATGAAATCATGGCGGTCCGCCACCGGACGCTGCCCATGCAAGGGGTTCAGTTCCATCCCGAGTCCATCCTCACGGAACACGGCCACACGATGCTGAAGAACTTTCTCGAAGGCAGGAACTGAAATGGAGATGCTCGCTGCTCTCAACCATGTTGCCGACGGGCACCACTTCACCCGCGAGTCGATGCAGGCCGTGTTCCGGCTGGTCATGACCGGCGGAGCGACACCTGTACAGATCGCAGCCCTTTTGATGGGCATGCGTTGCAAGGGTGAAACCGCAGAAGAGATCGCCGGCGCCGCTGCAACCATGCGCGAACTCTCGACCAAGGTTCACGTTAGCGTCCCGTACCTCGTCGACACCTGTGGTACCGGCGGCAGTTCAAAAAAACTGTTCAACATCTCCACCACATCCGCCATCATTGCCGCTGCTGCCGGTGCGCGCGTTGCCAAACACGGCAATCGCAAGGCTTCGAGCCAGAGCGGTGCTGCCGATGTACTCGAAGCCGCGGGTGCGAAGATTCTGCTGACACCGGATCAGGTCGCTCGCTGCATCACCGAGATCGGTGTCGGTTTCATGTTTGCGCCTTCCCACCACAGCGCCATGAAACACGTTGCACCCGTGCGGGGGGACCTGAAAATCCGCACGATGATGAACGTGCTCGGGCCGCTCACCAATCCAGCCGGCGCGAGACGGCAGGTGATGGGTGTTTTCTCGAAGGTGTGGCTGCGCAAACTCACCGAAGTGCTGCGGATGCTCGGCTCGGAAGCGGTAATGCTGGTCAACTGCGACGGGCTCGATGAGTTCGGCCTGCATGCCGCTACAGACGTCTGCGAACTGCGCAATGGAGAAATCCGCGAGTACCAGATTACTCCTGAATCGGTTGGCCTGCGCACCCAACCGGTGGATGAGCTTCGGTCGGACTCCGTGGAATCGAGCCTCAAGCTCGTGCGCAAAGCGCTCTCGCGTGAAGAAGGGCCCGCGGCCGATATCGTTGCGCTGAACGCCGGTGCGGCGATCTACGTCAGCGGTGTCGCTACGTCGATGAAAAATGGTGTGGAGATGGCGCGAGATGCGCTGGCATCCGGACTTGCGAAAGAAAAACTCGACGAACTCGTCCGTATCACCAGCCTCATGGCGGAATCTGCATGAGTGACATCCTCACCACGATTCTTGAACACAAACGCGGCGAAGTTGAATCGCGTCAGGCTGAGCGACCGATAACGGAGCATCTCAGCCGCTGCAGGTCCGCTCCATCCGTGCGTGGCTTCGTGGATGCACTGCATCGCGCATTCATCAGTAAGAAGCCTGGCGTCATCGCGGAAATCAAACGCGCAAGCCCGAGCAAAGGACTCATCCGTGCCAACTTTGATCCACCGACGATTGCCACGAGTTATGAATTGGGCGGCGCAACCTGCCTTTCCGTGCTCACAGATCAGAAGTTCTTTCAGGGTGCGGATGACTTTCTTGTTGCTGCTCGGAATGCCGTCGCACTACCGGTAATCCGCAAGGACTTCGTTGTCGACCGTTATCAGATCGCAGAGTCCCGTTGCCTCGGCGCAGACTGCATCCTGCTCATCGCTTCAGCCCTATCACGTAATGAGCTGAAGGAGTTTTACGATGAGGCAGCCGAACTTGGTCTTGACTCGTTGATCGAAGTCCACGACGAAGAAGAACTGGCCACCGCGCTTGAGTTGTCACCGCAGCTTATCGGCGTGAACAACCGTAACCTCAAGACGTTCGAAGTGAACCTGCAGACCACGGTGCGCCTCAAAGAACTCCTGCCCCCGAACATTCTCATGGTCACAGAGAGTGGCATTCATACCCGCGATGATGTGGCTTTGCTGCAACAGGCCGGCGTGAATACGTTTCTCGTCGGTGAAGCGTTCATGCGCGCGGACGATCCGGGTCAGAAACTCCGGGAGCTTTTCTTCTGAAAAGCAGCCAGGCCTGATCAGATCTTTCGCAGCAGATCCACGCGGTTGGATACTTCGAATACGTGACCTTCAGGCTTCTTGAAGCTCTCGAAGCGCTCGCGGATGCGTACGAGCATCTCTGGAGTGACGTTTCGTTCCGAGTGGGTAACGTTGATGAGTCCGTGCTCCACCTGCTCAAAGGACTGGAACTTCACGACATTACGAAAGAACTTCTCTCCCACCAGGGCAAAACGCCCGGATGACAGAGCTCGGCCAACAGCCGCAAAAGCGTGTTTCCGCACTTCCTCTTCGTCATTGAAGATACGGATGACCTCGTTGAACTCGCCCTCGAAAACCGGTTCGGAGATATAGGCGAGGCCACCGGGCTTGAGTACCCGGTGAATCTCGGCAAAAGCCGCATCCATCAGCTCACGCGGTACGTGGTGCAAAGACTTGAACATGAGCACGATGTCGAAGCTCTGATCTAGCGCATCGATGGCCTCGGCACCGAACGCTGTGAATTGGACCTTCGGCAGATCCGTGATGCCGAGGTTTTTTCCGTGCTGGATGCGATCGACTTCAGCGGCAACGATCCGGGCGACTTCGGTCCGCTCGGCGATCTGTCGGGTTTTCTCTGCCGCACCGCAACCGAGTTCGAGGACCTGCGTGCCTGCGAAAGGCAGCAGTTCGGTTAACACCTGGAATTCTCCGGTAACGGGCTGCTCAGCCGGCCCGACCAGCCGAAGATTCAAAGGCAGGTTCATCGGTGCACTCCGCAAGACGAATGCAGCGGAGGTTATCACTACGGGGCAATCACGGGCATGTGGCACAAGGTCGCACCACGATGACCAGATGGACAAATAAAAACGGGCCCTTTCGGGCCCGTCCAATCACTTTACTTGTGATTCAGGGCATTGCTGCCCTTCGGTGTTGTTCTCAGCGAGTTCCGTACACCACCATGGTCTTTCCCTTGACCGAAACCAGGCCTTGGTCAACCAGGGTCTTGAGAACACGTCCGACCATTTCCCGTGAGCAGCCGACGATGCGGCCGATTTCCTGGCGGGTGATCTTGACCTGCATACCGTCCGGATGGGTCATCGCGTCGGGCAACCGGGTCAGTTCGAGCAACGTGCGCGCGACACGACCGGTTACATCCAGGAACGCGAGGTCGCTGACTTTCTGGGTCGTCCGCGCCATCCGCTCGGCCATCTGTTTGCCGACGGCATACAGCAGGTCCGTGTGTTTCTCAGCGAGTTCGCGGAACTTGCCGTAGGACAGCTCCGCTACCTCGCATTCGGTCTTGGCCTTCACCCACGCTGAACGCGGAGTGTCTTCAACGAACAGCGGCATTTCACCCAAGAAATCGCCCTTGTTGAGATAGGCCACGATGATTTCACGTCCGGATTTGTCCTCGACCAGAACCGTTACCGATCCTTTGAGCACGTAGTAGATCGAATCACTCTTGTCACCCGCGTAGATCAACGTGCTCTTCGCCGGGTACTTCCGTCGATAGGCTGCCGTGAGGAACACCTCAAGATGGGTGTTCTCGGGTTGATTCAACTGAAAGCCGCGTGCCACCATGGGCTGCTTGGAAACGAATCCGCTCTGGTTGTTCTTTGCTGCAAGCACCTTGTTCCGCTCCTTCGTAACACCTTGCGCGTGAAGCATAGTCGCAGTTCCATGTGACGCGTTTCGAGACATCGTCGACAAACGGCAGCAAATCACACTCCAAACGGCTTTCTGTCACGAATAGACAAACTAAAAACAGTTCAATCCACACAACTGTGACCACAAACGGAGCCGCGTATCATGCAGGCGCGCATCGAATGGCAAGGCAAAGTCCATTTCAAGGCTGAAAGTGGCACCGGACATACCGTACTACTCGACGGTCCTCCTGATGCCGGCGGTGAAAACTACGGTTGCCGCCCGATGGAACTGGTGCTTATGGGTCTAGGCGGCTGCACCTCCTACGACGTCGTCACAATCCTGGCGAAATCTCGACAAAAAGTGCATTCCTGCGTCACGGAATTGACGGCGGAACGTGCCGAAACAACACCGCAAGTCTTTACCCGCATCAACATTCACTTCATCGTCACCGGAACCGGACTCGATGAGAAGAAGGTCGCCCGCGCAGTGGAACTGTCAGCAGAGAAGTACTGCAGTGCATCGATCATGCTCGAGCAGGGTGGCGTGAAGATCACTCACAGTCATAGCATCCTGGAGGTGGCGTGAACGGAGATAAACCCGCACATGGCGGTATCCGACATGTGGCGTTGTTCGTCGCGGACCTGAAAGCCTGTGTGCGGTTCTACGTCGACGTGCTGGGATACAC
>VGVE01000067.1 GCA_016874135.1 Gammaproteobacteria bacterium
GGGTCCCGCACGGGGTACCATGGGCATTCCAACGGCTCCATTCTGCTGCGAGTAGCATGATGCTTTCCGCTGCCTGGTAACCTTGTTATGGGCCAAGTCAGTCTCACCGCACTTTCAGCCGCCTCCGGAAGCCAGCTCCGCCTGTCATCCACCGTCGTTTTGTCGATCCCTCCTTCCTGCCCTTCTGCCCTTGGATCTGGACCCGTCTCTCGGGTTTAGGATGCGCTCATGTGATCCGGACGGAAAGGAGACCGGACATGAAAACACTGACGATCGGCAAGGTGGCGCGGGATGCGGGCATCGGTGTCGACACTGTTCGATTCTATGAACGCGAAGGACTACTGCCGCATGCGGACCGCGCGGCCCACGGCTATCGGACCTATTCCGAACAGGACATTCACCGGCTGCGGTTCATCCGGCGGGCCAAATCGCTCCGATTTTCGCTCGTTGAAATTGCCGATGGGAAGACATCGAGGGTTGGCCGGATCGGGCGTTCGCGGATATCGAGGCACAGGACCACACCTTCGTTGTCCTGCATGACCTCCCCACCGGCGTGATGGGCGCACTGCCACGCTTTCTCGATGCGGTGCCCGAACGTGGCATTGTCATTGACGCCGAACTGCACGCATCAACACCGGCCCCTGGTTGGTTTGTTCGGTGCGGAACGTCAGACTACGCTTCCATGGACCTTCCCAGCAGAGCGCTCAGTGTCGCCGGGTTGTCGGGCGAGAAGGCCGAAACTCAGATCCAGCGGCAATTGAATCGGGATACAGCGCTCGGCGTTCCGATCGCAGCTTTGGGCTGTACCGTGTTGTTTGCGGTACTCGCGTTGAGCCAGAACTAGTTCGGGGTTCCTGGCCAAACGCCGCTGCTGACGGCGACATACCTGGCGGTGTCGATCTACAGCGCCTGTCTCTGGCTTGCGCTGCGTTGGTATCCGGCGACAGAAACCAATGGTCACGGTTTTCTGTTGACCCTGTGTGTCGCGATGGCCATCCATCACGGAATACACCTCTACGTTTTGGCGATCGCTGCATTCGAGGCCAAACGTGTGGCGCTGATTCGGGTCGAGTCGATGCGAGTCTTGTCCGAACAACGGAAGCTGGAAGCAGAACAGGCTCTGCATGAGGCGAGAGTTGCGAACGCCGAACGGATCGAGATGGAAAAAGCCATGCACGAAGCCCAAAGGCGTGAGTCGCTTGGACTACTCGCCGGCGGGATCGCCCACGACTTCAATAACCTGCTGACAGTAATTCTCGGCAACGTCGATCTGAGTCGGGTAGAGCCTAGGATCAGCCCCGTTCTCGAAGAAAGGCTCGATACGATTACCTCCGCGGTCGAACGCGCGGCACAATTAACACGACAGCTCCTGGTGTATTCTGGTAAAGCTCGCGCGAAAAACACGAGCGTCGATCTCGGTGCGCACATCCAGGGTGCGGCGAGACTCTTTCGACCGCTCCTCAAACCAGAGGTCACACTCAACCTGCATGGGCAGGCTGAGGGCATCAAGGTGGAGGCAGATGCCGCTCTCCTCGATCAGGTCATCTTCAATATCGTTCAAAACGCGGTGGAAGCCTGTTAAGCGGCAGGGGGCGAGGTACTGGTTTGCTGGGGCTACGTCGATTCAAGCGCCGATGGAACACGCGCCGGAAGTGTTCATTGAAGTCATCGACAATGGGTGTGGTATGGATGCGATCGTTCAACGACGCATATTCGAACCGTTCTTTACCACCAAAAAGGCCGGAACGGGTCTTGGGCTCGCCGCTGTCAAAGGAATCGCGGATAGCCACGGAGCGACGATCTAGCTGAAGAGCACACCCGGACTCGGAACGTCAATCCGGTTCGTTTTCCCCATTGGGACACCACCACAGAACGTAACTGTCGGTCCCGATCCGCAACGCGTATTGCTCGAGAATCGACCTGTTCTAGTGGTCGATGACGAGCGTGAGGTTCGATGCGTGGCGAGCGGATTCCTCGGATCAGCGGGTTACGTGGTTCGTGAAGCCGACAGCGGCGTGAGCGCACTGGCGATGATTGAAGAAGCGGAGCTTGGAGCGGCTTTTATTGACCTCACCATGCCGGGTGTTTCCGGCCACGAGGTGGCCAAGGCGCCTCGGCAACGATTGCCCGATCTTCCGATCGTGATGATGAGCGGGTTCGATCGCGATGACTCTTTGCGCCAACTGCACACGGATGAGGCCTTTCACTTCATCCAGAAACGGTTCAACAGGGACCAACTAATCGATGGCGTCACGCGATCGATTCGGGGCTAGCGACGGCGCACGCTGTCGTGCCACGAGGACTTACCCTGTTATCCAGGGCGGTCCTCGTGCCTCGGTCCGGACACTTATGACCCTGTTTTGATCGCCGTTACCAGGCGGCACGGAACAACCCTTCGAAAGCCGCCGCATCGAGGGGCTTCGGATTGCTGAAATTCACAGGGTCCGCGAGCGAGTCTTCGATCAGCATCGGCAGCAGGTTGTCACTGCCACCCAGCTCGCGAATTGATTTCGCAAGACCTAGTTCGGCGCGCCACGCCGTAACCGCCTCGATCGCTGCTCGTGCATTCCGTTCAGCGGAAGCAGAGGCATCTGCGACACCGAAGACACCCGCAACCTCGGCGTAGCGCGATGCGACGACATCGAGGTTGTAGCCCATGACGTGAGGCATCATCGTGGCGAGGGTTTGACCATGTGCTGCGTTCAGCCGTGCCGACAACGGATGGCCGGTGCCGTGACATGCACCGAGCCCCGACACGTTGAAGGCGATGGCCGCCATGCAGGACGCCAGCAGCAAGTTGCTGCGCACTTCAATGTCGTCACCTGATGCGAGTGCCTTGGTCGCATTCGCGACCACCAGCCGAATGGCCTGCAGCGCGACTGCATCGGAATAAGGTGTAGTTCGGTTCGAGGTAAATGCTTCGGTGGCATGCGTGAACACGTCGAAGGCGCACGTGGCCGTCGGATAGCGTGGCAAGGCGACCGTCAGCTCCGGATCGAGAACAGAAATCTTCGGCACGATGCTGGGGTGCATGACATAAGTCTTGCGGCCAAGCGAAGTATTGGTGATTACGCAGGCGCTGTTGGTTTCTGAACCAGTCCCGGCGGTGGTCGGCACCGCGATCACCGGGGCGCCCGCTGCTGCGTTTGGATTTGCCTGCAGCTCTTGCACGGTGCCGGGATTACGTGCCAGCAGCGCGATCGCTTTGGCGCAGTCCATCGACGAACCACCACCCACCGGTACTACAACCGCATCACCAAGCGACTTCAGCGCTGCGGCACCCTTGGTGACGTTGAGATCTGTCGGATTGGGTTCAACCCCGGCAAAGAGTTCGGTGGTAATCCCTGCTGCCTGCAAACCCTCGACGATGCCTGCGATCACCTTCGTTTTTGCGAGCCCCGCGTCAGTGACGACAAGGGCTGCACCAAAACCCAGGGAACGGACCTGGGTTGCAAGATTGCGCGAACTGCCAGCCCCAAAGACGAGCAAGGGAAGCGGACGGATGACGAACGAGCCGAGCGACATAGAGACTCCTGTTGAGACCAAAAGAAGACTGTTGGAAAACTTAAGCGGATAAGCCTGTGTAACACTATACCATGCCATCTCTTCCGCTCGCCGGGTAAGGTGAACCTTAACTAGTGGTGCGAGTGAGCTCTCTCTCCAAGTCGGTAGCGCGTGACGGGTCAGACTTCGATGTCTCGAAGAGAGTGTCCGATCAACCCGGGGTCGGGTTACTTCTGCGACGCAATGCTTCCTGTGTGGACCCGCTTGGCGATAATCTCTGGTCTCGCGAATACCGGATTGGGCGACGTTCATGATCGCCCTCCGTAGACCACAGGGAGTGTCTCATGCCACTACTGTTTGGACTCTCGGTCCTCGTATAGCTCGGGCTGGTGGTGCATATCATCAAGACCGGTCGGGATCGTACCTGGATCTGGGTGGTGATGTTTGCACCGCTGATCGGTTCGCTCACTTACTGCATCGTTGAACTGTTACCTGAGTTCCGCCGCTCGCGTACTGCACAGACCGCTCTCCGGAATATCTAGAATCGTCTTTACCCGGAAAAGGAACTCAACGAAGCAGTACAACGGTTCCGTGTAACCGCGATCGTGCGCAATGCCATGGGCGTTGCCGAGCTCCTCCTTGAACACAGTCGTTTCGAAGAAGCGCGGGATGTATATCTCGCGTCGCTGAAGGGTATTCACGCCAACGATCCGGATCTGCTGCTGGGTCTGGCCAGGGCGCAGATGCGTTTATAGGAGTTCGCTGCAACGGTACAGACCCTCGGACGCCTGAAGAAGGAGAATCCGGAAAGAACCGGTGCCGACAGACATCTGCTGTATGCACGTGCACTTGAGCTCCAGGGAAGGATCGATGCGGCCATGGTTGAGTACGAGGCTTTGTGCGGCTACGACAACGGCGCCTAATAGCATTACCGGCTCGCGCTTCTCTGCCGCTCGAAGGGCGATGAGCTCAAGGCGAGCCACCTCTTTCATGAAGTGGTCGAGTATGCGCAGACCGCGGGGCCGTATTTCAATCAGCTTCAACAGGAGTGGATTGAAGGCTCGAAGCGGGAACTCAAGGACACGTTATGAGTTCTCTCTCCTGTCTGGACTCACGCTTCGGCGCCAACGAGGGATTCTTCTGGTGATGACCGACTCGTGCCAACGGCAGCTGTAATCTACAAAGCAGGGTTCCAGGTAAATCGAACCGATGAAAGTAACTTGCTGTTGAAACGAGGCCGCATTGCACGGCCAAGTGAACCTGTCTTTGCTGCGACAACATTCAAAGCTGTAGCGCTAGCTGTAGTGGGATGAATCAACGCCTTCCAGCTTTCAGAGTCCGGCGTTGGCCGCAGAGGTCGCGAAGTTGGCAAGAAAATCCTTGATGGCCATGTCGAAACTCTTGATCCAGTTGGCGTCGCTGGCCTCTTGACCATTATTCTTCCCATGCCCGGTGACGGTGAAACTGCGAGTTGTTTCGCCTTGGATGGTGACCTTGCACTCGATGTCCGTTTCGAAGGCCACCTTCGCGAAACCCGGGCGGAACCATCCCCAAAAAGGAACAATCTCGATGTTCACCGCGCCGTCTTCCGTAGAGTTCACACCCAGTGTGATACCGCGCGCCGCGAATCCGGTGCTCACCAGCTTTTTCACCTCATCCTGTACTGTCGCGTCGTTCGCGATTGCGATATCACCCATCGCTTTGCCATAACCGTTCCGTTGGCGACCGATCAATCATGCGCGTTGTTCTGCCGTTATGGTTGCAAGGTTCCCGTCAACCGACGGGATGTTGGCCTGTGTCGGTTTTTGCTCGAACACCCGTGCATCAACTATGGTGCCCAGTTGCAGTGACTTTGCCGCTGATTGCACGGTAGTTGGTTCGGGAATGGGGAGTTCAAGGTTGCCGGTGCCAACCACACAGCCGCTGAGCAGTGTGATTGCGAGCAGTGTTGCGACGAGTTGCATTCAGTTCGGCATGATCCATTTCACCTGATTGTGTGCGTTTTCGTTTCGAAGCCTGCTGTCTCCCCACTCGTACCACGCTGATCGAGAAGTTTAGTCAACCGCCCCAGGGCGTCGTTCTCACGCCAACTCGCTTGAGGTAGTTGTCCGGGATGTGCCCTACCAGAATCGATGCTAACCCGCGGAAGTTGGCGCACGCCTCACTGCGCGCCGGGCTTGAGTCTTACTCGTTCTCGACACCTGCCGGGAGCGATTTTATTGGCGCGTAAGGGTCGAGTACGTCCTTCCGGTATCTTCAACCAATTCGCAGCACCGACAGAGGGCTGTGCGATCTAATCCGAGGTCTCGCCTGCACTTTGTACCAACGCGCCCTTCGCCGCCGACAGATCTTCAGGCTAGAATCCCGCTTCTCCTAGCGTGCGTTCCTACGCATGCAACCACCCGATTCACAACTGAACACTCACATAGAAAAAGGAGTCTCCATGATCGGTAATACTACTTTGGGCGTTAAAGGAACGCTCGGTTAGAATGACCGCATGTTACGCACGTCTCCATGATCGGTAATACCACTTTGGGCGTTAAAGACCTCGCCAAATCAGAACAGTTCTACGGCGCAGTAATCGGTGAACTGGGTGCCAAGCTACTGATGGGCATGGACCGGTTGAAGCTGTTCGGCACTGGCATGGGCGCACCGATCTTTGGTATCTGCCTGCCGTACGACGGCAAGGCGGCGTCCGCAGGCAACGGCACGATGGTTGCTGTCTAGTGTGATACGACTACCAAGGTTGACGCGGCAAACAAGAAAGCCCGTGATCTCGGCGCCACCGATGAAGGTGAACCGGGCCAGCGTGGTCCAGGCTTCTATGGCGCCTACATCCGCGACGCGGATGGCAACAAGGCCTGCTTCTTCAAGAGGGGTTAAGTCATGAGCGATTCATACAGGACCAGTCGACAACTGGTTTCGATCCTGCACACGGATGGCAAGGCCGAACTCACCATCCGCAACTACGATCCGGGTGCCCCGGCGGACGATGAAGTGATCGTTCGGGTGGAAGCTTCTCCCATCAACCCTTCGGACCTCGGTCTGCTTTTTTGCGGTGGCGAACCGTCGTCACTCGCTTCGGCACCGAATTCGCTGACGCTGCAGGTGCCCGCGAATGTCATGCGCGGCATGCAGGCGCGTGTCGGGCAGTCGCTACCTGCGGGTAACGAGGGCGGTGGTGTGGTTATCGCCGCTGGCAAGGCTCCTGCTGCACAGGCGTTGATGGGACGAACCGTCGGCATACTCGGTGGAGGCATGTATGCCGAACACCGACGCCTCAGGGTCAACCAGTGCCTGCCTCTGCATGCGGGCGCATCCTCGCGGGATGCGGCTGCCTGTTTCGTCAATCCGCTCACTGCGCTCGCAATGGTGGATACGATGCAGATCGAAGGCCACAAAGCGCTGGTGCATACCGCAGCCGCGTCTAACCTGGGCCAGATGCTGGTGAAGATTTGCCTCAAGGATGGGGTAGACCTCGTCAACATCGTTCGCAAGCCCGAGCAGGCGAAACTCTTGCGCGATGTCGGCGCAAAAAATGTGGTGGATTCGAGTTCACCGGACTTCATGAAAGAACTCACAGAGGTTCTAGCTGCAACCGATGCGACCATCGCCTTTGACGCCACCGGTGGCGGCACACTCGCCAGCAATATCCTCTCCTGCATGGAAGCGGCACAGAGCCGCAAGGGTGGAGAGTTCAACCGTTATGGTTCATCCACCCACAAGCAGGTCTACATCTACGGTGGTCTCGAACGTTCACCGACCACACTTACTCGCAACTACGGTATGGCTTGGGGTCTTGGTGGGTTCCTGCTGACACCCTTCCTGCAAAAAGTCGGGCCGAAGCGCGCGCAGGAACTGCGTGAGCGTGTAGCGGATGAAATCCACACCACTTTCGCGAGCCACTACTCGAAAGAGATTGGCCTTACCGGCATGCTGGACCTCGATAATGCCCGCGGTTACGGCCGTATGGCGACGGGTGAGAAGTACCTCGTTAATCCACAGAAGTAGCCAGCTCTGCTCCGGTGCAGACTCACATCTTCCCGCAGCGATGCGGGGAGATGTTCCCAGCAGAAGAAGTTCACCGGGCCTAGCGATTTCATCGAGGAGACCCGGATCATGCGCAAGACAGTTCCCCGGCATCACTTCGAATCGGTGAGCGCTGATCTGGCGTCGACCGGCAGGCGACTGCTGTAGCAAGGTAACTCCAATGCCGCGGCGTTTCTGGCCACCGTTGCGACGGACAATGGTCCGCGTGTGCATCCGGTTTTTCCGGTTCACTCCGGAGGTGAGCTGTGGCTCTTTATCGTCAATATGTCACCGAAGTATCGGGATCTCAGGTCCAATCCGCAGATTGCATTGCATGCCCTGCCCACGGTGCAGGGCGGGGAAGAATTCCATCTGCGGGGTGATGCGGAAAAGATTTTTGATGCGGAGAAAAAAGGCCAGGTGGTTGCCGCCACTGAAGGCCGCCAGGGTGCCCATCCGTTTGAAGCCTTGTTTCGGGTACGCATCCACTCCGCGCTGCATACGCTCTGGGAAAACTGGGGAACCGCGCAAACCTGGCCGAATTACCGCAAGTGGCGGAGTTGATTTGAAGCGATGTTGATACCGTCGCGGTAAGAGCAGATATTCTCTCCGTTACGGGAAAAAACGGGGGAAGCACTCATGCTCGGTCGTCACGTTTTCATGGAAGGTCTGTTAGCCAACGGCGTCACGGCCATCTTCGGCAATCCGGGCACCACGGAAAATCCGCTGCTGGAAAGCCTCGCCGACTATCCTCAGTTGCCGTATTACGTTGCGCTGCAGGAAAGCATCGCTACGTGTGCCGCCAACTATTACAGCCAGGCGACCAACAGCCCATCCCTCGTCAACCTGCATGTGGCACCAGGCTTAGGCAATGCGATCGGCATGATGTTCGGCGCGCTCAAGGCGTGTTCACCGGTGTTGATCACCGCCGGACAGCAGGACACCCGTATGCGCCTGCGTGAACCGCTGCTCTCTCATGATCTCGTGGCCATGGCGAAACCGGTGACCAAGTGGAGTGGTGAACCGCGTCATGCCGATGAGATCGCGCCGATGTTGCGCGAAGCGATACGCATCGCCATGACGCCACCGCGTGGCCCGGTGTTCATGTCGATGCCTGTGGATGTGTTTTCCGCTGAAACGTCAGTGACCGATGTGCGACCCGATGTGAAGGTGCGCCTTCCCAGTGCTGATGCGGCGCAGCTCGAACAGCTGGTGGCGCTGCTCAAACGATCCCGTTCACCGGCTATTGTCGCCGGCGATGATGTGGTGGTCTTTGGTGGCGCTAGTGCCTTGATTAGTGTCGCGGAAGCTACTCGTGCAACGGTGTATCAGGAAGGACTACGGGTTCACACGACGTTTCCCAATCGGCATCCCTGTTTCGGCGGGCGGATTCCCTTTGAAGCTTCTTCCATTCGCAGCCTGCTCAGAAAACATGATCTGGTATTTCTCATCGGCGGGCCGTTTTTTGAAGAGATCTGGTATGACCCGGGACACGCGCTGCCTGATGTGCCGCTCATTCGCCTCGAGCAGAGCCCGGAACGCGTGAACCGCAATTTCGTGCCCACGCTCGGCATCTGTGCAGACATCGGCGCGACGCTCGAAACGTTGCGACAACGCCTGGGTACACCCACACCGCTGCCGGACGGATCAGCCTATCTCGAGGCGCTTGAAACGAGACTGCAGAAAGCCTGGTCATCTGTACCGATGACCACAATCCGAGCCATGCACGAGCTGGCGCTGGCGTTGCCCGACGATGCGATTGTGGTGGATGAGTCCATCACCGCCTACCCGGATGTGGCTGCGGCGTTCAATTTCGCAGCGCCTCACGGGTACTACGGTGCGCGAGGGGGCGGTATTGGACAGGGAGTTGCCGGCGCCATTGGTGTCCAGGCGGCGCACCCTGGCCGGAAGGTTGTGACTATCTCCGGTGACGGTTCGGCGATGTATTCGATCCAGGCGCTGTGGAGTGCAGCCCGTCACGCCATGCCGATCCTGTTCGTGATTCTCGCCAACCGCGAATACCGGGTGCTCAAACACAACCTCGATATTTATCGGGCGCGGTTTGGTGCGGTATCGAACCGCCCGTATCCACACATGGACCTGAATACTCCGGCGGTTGACTTCGTTCAGACCGCACAAGGACACGGCATCGAAGGCACACGGGTGGATACCCCGGAAGCGATTGGCCCAGCCGTGCGGGCCGCGCTCGCCACGGGGCGGCCACACCTGTTGGAGCTGGTTATCGCCGGGAAGTAGACAGCCCCTCAAGATAACTGTTGAGGAAGGTACGGTTCGGATCGATCGCGTTCCGCACCCGCCACCAGTCATCCCAGCGGGGGTGAATTGTTCGAAGGGTTGCTCCGTCGAGGTAGTGCATCTTGCCCCAGTGTGGGCGCCCCTCGTAATGACGGAAGATCGCCTCGCAGTCGCGGTAGTAACCCGTCTCATCTGCGTCCGTGGTCTGATGCACTGACAATGTGACTGTGGGGCGCTCGTAAGCCGTCGACAGCCAGACGTCATCCGCAGCCAGGGTTCTGAATTCAACAGGCCAGGCCACGTCTTTGTGGCGGGTGGTGAGGAGTTCGCGCAGCGCGTTGAAACAGGCGACTCCGTGCTCTGCCGGTACCGAGTACTCCATCTCTGTGTGTTTGTGCGGGCGATGATTCGGCAGCACCTCATGGCTCCAGCCAAGACGTGATCCTTCGTCCGCCAGCGGGTACACGGCTGGTTCCGCCGTTTCATCGATGGTTTTCACGAAGGCGACATCGTTCTGTGGATACCAGAAGAACTCGAAGTGCCGGTGGTGCGCAATTGATGTGTCCACTTGTGGCAGGACTTCGTCGATGCTGACCCTTGCACTGTATTCTTTGAGCCGATAGGCAGCACGCAGCTGCAATTCAAGTGCCGTAACGATCCCGAAGGCGCCCAGATGGAGCCGTGCGGCCCGCCAGAGTTCGCTGTTCTGATCTGCCGTTGCGGTGATCAACTCGCCACTTGCAGTCGCGATGCGCATTCCGGTCACTGCCGAAGAGAGGTTGCGCAGCGCCACTCCAGTGCCATGGGTGCCGGTCGCGGTTGCCCCTGCGATGGCTTGTTGGTCGATGTCACCCTGGTTGTGCAAACCGAGCCCTGCTGCGTTGAGAGGCGCACCGAGGGAGTGAATACATGTCCCTGCGCCGACCCAGGCGCGTTTGTTTTGATTGTCGACGGAGATCACACCGGCCAGCGCCTGGGCATCAACGATCAGATCTTCACACGGCACAAGGGGTGCGTGGCTGTGTCCTGCACCCGCGGTACGCAGTCGCAAACCCTCACGCGCTGCGTTTGCAGCTAAAGCAACCGCATCGGCTTCGCTGCGCAGGAAGTGCAGGCGTTGGGTGCGCAGCCGGTGACGGCCAGACCAGTTGCTCCAGTCAGGCATTTCAACGTCGCTCTTTCGGTGGTGCAGGGATCAGCGTTGGGGTGTTCTTCCGGTATTCGATGTATGCCGGGTCCTTGCCCCACTGGCGATCAGCCCGCGCTTCGAGCATTCGCACCCCGCTTACCTTGGTCAGCAGGAACGCCACGAAGATCGGTGAGATGAGGGTGATGTATTGGCCACCTTCCAGCTCAGGCCAGGCGATCACGGCGATTCCGGTCCAGAGAAGTATCTCGCCGAAATAGTTCGGATGGCGTGACCAGGCCCAGAGCCCTGTGGTGACGAACTTGTCCGCATTGTCCGGATCGGCACGAAACGCGGTTTTCTGGTTGTCGGCAATGACTTCGATGGCAAAACCCGTGACCCACATCGCGACGCCGATCCAGACGATCGCGCCGAGATAGATGCCGCCCGTGTGTGTGATGGCGGCGAGGGCGCAGGAGGCAGTGAGAAACACCCACAGCCCCTGCAGGGTCCAGGCCATGAAAAAAGTCGCAAACGATGTCTTTATGGTGCGAAAGCGTTCGTCTTCGCCAGCCATCCTTACCCGGCGGAAGAGGAAAGGCCCGAGGCGCAATGCCCAGATCGTGATCAGCCCGGCAAGCAGCAACGCATGTGGATCCGTCGGGCCACTGGCAGCGATGGCAAACCAGACCATGACGAGGTAGGTAATCGAACCGGTGAGGTCATAGAAGTGTTCAGTCTGGGCAGAGAAGGCATGCGCGAACACGATCCACTGCACGCCGAAGGCGAACACCGCGCAGAGCGCAAACACTGGCCAGCCGTTCCCCCAAACGTTCAAGAGGGCGCTGTGACCGCTCGCCGCCCAGACGACGAGGGATGCCACGGCGAGTGCTGCGGTAATACCAGCGATAGCGGTACGGGTGCTGTCAGCGCCTCGTCGTGGTCGTTCAGGAGTTCCTGGATTGGCCACCTTTCCCCCTTTCATCCCGCGCTTTTGTTGGGCCGGATGTTAACCCGGTTTACACCCCGTGTTACCTGCTGCTTCAACGTTCTTGGCAACAAAGCTGCCGTCCGGAATGGTGATTGGATAGACTGTCGGCAGCCCGCAGCGACGATTCATGCATGAGTCAGCGAGCGGGGGTTACAAGACAGACCTGTGACTTCGATCTTCCCTCCCTCGAAGGAAAAACCAGCACGGATTCCATGGTGTGGACACGTCGGCTGCGGGTCTTGGTGCGCAGCGTTGCTATCTCCGGCACACTTGCGGGAGCTCTTCTGTCAGCAGCGTCGGGAGTCCTTGCGGAAGATTCCGCTGATCCGGTTATCTCTACAGAGACGGCTCCGCACAACTCGGAACAAGAGTCCATTGCCGGCGCACCCGAAACGGTTATGGTCATCGAATCGGCGGCAGAACCAACGGACAGGTCCGCTGGATAAGGTGCTGTCACGCCTGTTGCGGCACCGGTGGACGCTGTTGTTGAAGCTCCTCTTGAGGCGCCGGTTGCAGTGACCCCGGTGTCCGCCTTCATGGAAGACATGTCAGCCCATCTGGGCTCCGTGCGTCACCATGTTGGGAATGATCCCGCGCTGGCAGCGGCCTACCTCGTATTCTGGTCGGAACTCAAAGCCGGTACAGCATCCCGACCCGATTCTGCTGATTCCGACGGAACGGCAAGATATTTCGAAGAGATCGCTGCGCTCGCCACGACCGTTTCATCTGAGGTCGGGCGGCAATACGGCAAAGAGGACCAGAAGTTTCTGGCCGCGGATGTGGTCAAACGTACGGTTGCGACGCTGTCGTCGAAAGTGAACGGTTCGCGACAGGGCGCACAACCCGGTGCAACTACGCTCGCGGTATCCCCACAGGCTGAGCGGCTGCTCGCCAATCTGGACGTGCTGACGCGCCCGAATGCGACCGCAGAAGGTCGATATCGTTTTGCGGGCACGCTGCGAACGGTTGCGACTGTTGGCTCCAGTGCGGAGGTCTGGAACCTGTGCAAGGTGCTGCCCGCCTGCGTCCGTGCTCATGATCGCCTGTTTGCGCCGGCAATGGCCGGGCTTTCGCTCATGGCTGATTCGAAGCGGCGGCTCCAGGGGAACCGTGACCTCGCGGAATCGGAATTGCGGAAACACATGCAGCCGCTCGCGGTGCGGATGGAAGGGCAGGTGGCTAAGGCAAAGACCGCCGATGCGCGCGATGCCGCTTTGAAGGCGTCCGCAGCGGCTCACTGGCAGGCCGCCATGCAAGGGCTGCCGATCGAGTCGGGCGCGAAGACGACACCTGCGGGCGGAACGACGCCGGAGACGGCGCAACTCGACGCTCTCTTTTCACTCGGACTTGCCGGTGCACAGATTGCCGGTGCTGACAAGTTGGCCAACGCGTTCACGGTAGCCCGCAAGCCGGCTCTCGAATTTGTGGGCCTCGCGGCTCAGCGGGCAACGGCTTCAACGCTGTTGACCTCGATGGCGGGGGTAGCGCTGGTGGTGGCCGGCGTGCAGGCGATTGCGCTCCTGGACGGAAATGACGCCATCGACCAGGCCGCGTCTGCACAGATGCGAGAGCTGATTACGACCCTCGACGCACGCACTTACGGCGCGTTGCGGGACGCATCTGCAGAACAACTTCTGGCAATCAATGCACTTGATGCGCGCATGGCGCAGCTCGGTCTCGCTCTCGACGTGGTGAAAACGGACGTGGCGCGGCTCGAGAGCGCGGGCCGCCGGCGCATCGCGGCAAACTGGCAAAGTAAAACCGGACGTCGCTGGTCGGCGTTTGATACGGAAAATGACCGGTGCTTCAGTGCACGACGCCGTGATCCACAAACCGGCGTTCTGTCACGCAGCGACTTCCGCTGGTGTGAAGAACGATTCCTCTCCGGGGCGACGCTCAAGTCGCGTTATGCCAACCGTTCCCCAGAGTTTGTCATGGACCCGCGTTTTGCGGAGGTGTCGGACCGGGACTATCCCTTTCACACTCACTGGCCGCTGTTGTTGACCACATCAGGCCTCAACCAGAAAGAAGCGCTGGCGCTTCCTGACCCAGTCGAGTGGCAGCAGAGTACAGCTCGGCCTTGTTGCGGCTGTACCGGGAACATCCGGCTGCGGCTACGGATATCGCTGGCCGAATCGAGACCCTCGCCACGCTCGCCGCATCCAGCGCCCGTTTGCATCGGAGTGTGCGCGAACTGGTCTTGAGCGGTTCTGCCACGAATGGTTCCGGGAGGGGCCCGGTCTTCCGCGCAGACGTGCACCGGCAGGCACTTGAAGACTATGTGGCAACTCTCACCCGTCTCGCCGAACGGGTGGAAACCCTCGACGACCCGGATGCCCATCCGTTCGGCAAGCGTATGACTGCAGGGCTCGACCAACCGGGTGCAAAATCAGGTTCGCGGCGCGGAGCACTGGAGAACCAGCTTCGCCGCAGCATTGTGGGCGCATCGGGCTTAAAAACCTGCAGTGAAGCACCACCTGATGCCTTTCTGCCCAACAAGGACCGGATTACGGCGGAAGCCCGACGGCTCTTCGGTTCTCCGGTAAAGCCGGATGAAGTCGCCGTGGCCTGGAACCGGGAACAGATCAACCGCCTGTCACTTGATGCGGATTTACTCCTCGGCGCGATTCCGGCGCCGTGGCTTTGGGCGTCTTCAGCAGGACTCGGCTCGGTTGAAGCGTGCCTCGCGCGGCTGCGCCCCGAGACGTTGTCGTTTACCCGCGAGCCCGGTCCTGAGGACGAAACGCTGCTCGGTAACGTGGTGATCGGTGCTAATCTTGAGGTGCGCTTCGTACCCGGCAAGGAAGGCGCGAAAGCTCTCGGGATCGAGCGCGGCAGTCACATCCTGGTTGCGCAACAAACCGGCGGACGGGCTTGCACCTTTGGCTATCGCAATGATGATGAAGGCTGCAGCAGGGCACAGTGCCCGGTCGACATCGCACCAACCCTCTGGGGAACCGACCGGCGTCTGACCGCGAGACACGTGAGCTGCGGTGAAGTACCTTTGCGCGAACAACTGGTCTCATCGGCAGCGGCCCATCCCCCCGAGCTTTAGGCCCTTTCCGAACGCCTGACCACGTTGTACTGAGCGCAGGAAGGACAACGCATCCGCACCATTGAAGCCGACGCCCTGCGCAGTGATGAATTTGTTGACGCCTCCGCAGCCTGGTTCAACTACTTCGCGCTCAGCGGAACGACCCTTGGGGCCTGGCCGGAGCCTGCTGAATTCCTCGCGGATCTATTTGCAGAAGGCAGCTCGCTCGCGCCACGCGAGGTGGTCACCACGATGTTGCGTGAACACGTGGACAGCCAGCGCATGCGGAAGGTCCTGCAAGAGCAGATCGATGAGTTGATGACTCGAATCGAAACCCGAGGGCGGGATCTGGTGGCAGCGGGCGAACGACCATTGCCTCACCTCGATGCACTGGCTGACACGCTCGACAGGATCGAACTTCTCAAGGCGGCGTATAGCGTGTCGCACACGGGTTATGATTGAGCTGATACTGCCGCTACAGACTGCTGCCCTGTGTTCACCATACACCAGGGTTCGCTTTTTTTGCGCCGTTTTTTAGCCGACTGCTGTAGCCTTCACCTGGGGCGAAGAATCGGGGGATCAGCAGCGTGGCGACGACGAGCCCAATCGCGTCAACAACAACCGCGTCAACAGCAGGCACGATGAATAACCGTCAGCTGCTCGCTTATGCGGTGACGGAAGGGCCACTTGCCATGGCGGCCACGCCCATGGCTTTGTTCATCGCGCCGTTCTACAGCCGCGATATGGGGCTTTCGCTGGCGGCGGTGGGGACCATCCTGATGATGGCGCGGCTGAGTGATGTGGTCACCGATCCGATCGTTGGCCAGCTGAGTGATCGTACCCGTACCCGCTTCGGCAGACGCAAACCCTGGATCTTGCTTGGTGCACCGCTGCTGCTGCTGTCCGTATGGATGCTGTTCTATCCGCAGGGCGAGGTGAGCAATCTCTACTTCGCTGTCTGGCTGGTGCTGCTCTGGCTCGGCTGGACCTTCGTGGCGATTCCCTACTACGCGTGGGGCGCAGAGATCTCACCGCACTATCACGAACGAACACGCATCGCGAGCTGGCGAACATCGGCAGGACTCATCGGCACACTGATCGCTATCCTCGTGCCGCTTCTCTCGGGTCCCTGGCTCGGGTATGGCAATGCCGTGCCTGAGTCGCTGCATGTGATCGCTATCTGCGCGACGGTGGGCACGGTCATCGCCTTGCCGATGCTGCTGTCGGTGCCGGAGGGACAACCCATCGAATCGCGGCAGATTCCGCTGATGGAAGGTATGCGGGTGATGTGGTCCAACGGGCCGTTCAAGCGGCTGATGTTCGGATTCATGATGGCGGCTCTCGGGCCGGCCCTCGGCGGGCCGCTCTACATCCTGTTCGTTGTACACGTACTCGAAGCCAGTGTGTCGAGCAATATGGTCCTGCTGGTGTTTTATGTCGCCAACCTGATTGGCGTACTGCTGTGGAATCAGGTGGCGCTGCGTGTCGGCAAACGCAAGGCCTGGCTCATGGGCATGACTACCGCGATCATCGCGCAGCCGGGCTACTGGCTCCTGGGGCCAGGTGATCTTTACTGGATGATGGGTGTGTTCTTCCTGCTGGGGATCGGTATCGGGAGCTTCTCGGCATTGCCTGCGGCGATGAAGGCGGATGTGGTGGATCTTGACCGGTTGCGAAGTGGCGAGGATCGCACGGGACTTTTCTTCTCCGTGTGGTCACTTGCCAACAAGTTCGTCATGGCCTTCGCGGCGGGCTTCGTGCTCAACCTGCTGGCGCTCTTTGATTTTGATGCGAAGGGTCAGAATGGTCCGGACCAGATCATGGCGTTGCGGGTGATCTTCACCTTCTTGCCGGTGGTCTTCTATGTGATTGGCCTTGCGATCATGTGGAACTACCCGATCTCGGAGGAGCGACACAAACGGATGATCGGATTGCTCGAGCGGCGCAAAGCGAGAAGAGCGAGGTCTTCAGGTGGCGCTGAAGCGGTGACCAAGTAAGTCGCGGAGATCCATTCATTTCACCCGGATGTATCCGGTTGTTCTGTACGGCACAAACAGCAGAGCCGGCTCTTCCAGCATCCCCTTCATCAGCTGGATCATCGACGCCGCATCAAAACCGTCGATGAATCGATGATCAAACGATGATGAGAGGTTCATCATCAACCGAATCTCCACTCGACCATCAATCACCATCGGCCTCTGAACCGCTTTGTTCACGCCGATGATGCCCATCTCCGGCGTATTGATGACGGGTGTGCTGGCGATACCGCCGAGTTTGCCGAGGCTCGTCAGTGTGATCGTTGACCCTGAGAGTTCCTGACGTGTCGCCGAACCGTCACGCGCTTTCTCGGTGACGGTTTGAATGGCGCCAGCGAGTACCTGGAGGTTCAGTCGATCGGCATGGTGAACGACAGGTACCTTGAGACCGTCGGGTGTTTGTGTTGCGACACCGAGATGTACTGAAGTGAATCTGCGAAGGGTTCCGTTCTGCACATCGAAGAGTGCGTTGCACTGGGGAAACTGTTTCAGCGCACGCATCAAGGCGATTGCGATGAATGGCAGAAAGGTCAGCTTCGTTGATGTATCGCGCGCATTCAGCTTGATGCGGAGTGACTCCAAGGCAGTCATGTCGATCTCTTCGACATAGGCAAAGTGTGGAATCTCCCGTTTCGCGGCCTGCATACGTTCAGCGATAACCCGACGAACACCAATGACCTTGATCTCAGTCACTTCACCCGGCGAATAGCTGGACGTTGATGACGCACCCGCCGTGGTGGCAGTCGGTGCCACGCCTTCAACGGCTTCGATGTCTTTGCGCAGGATCCGTCCGCGAGGTCCACTGCCGACAACGGTTGTCAGGTCGATGCCCATTTCATTGGCAAGTTTGCGCAGTGCCGGAGAGGCCATGATCCGCACATCGGATTGGGACGGACCTCGCGGAGCTGCTGCGGGCTTGGCACTTACCGGTGCCTGCACAGGCTCCGGCGGTGGCGAGGGTGCTGGTACCGAAGACGCCGCTGTCGGTGCGGCGGGTTCCGCAACCGTTTGCGGCGGAGGTGGCGTGCTGACCGCCGCATTCACATCGGTCTCGATCGCGATGAGTTCTGTACCGACGGTAACCATGTCGCCCGGCGTGCCACTGGTGCGAAGCACGCGGCCACTCTTCGGCGCAGGCACTTCGATATTGGCTTTGTCAGTCA
>VGVE01000068.1 GCA_016874135.1 Gammaproteobacteria bacterium
TGCCTGAGTCAGTGTAGTGCCGTCGATGTTGGCTACAAAACGCAGCTGAAGTCGGCCGTCACTTCCGATGGCGCGGACTGCAAGTTCAGGACCGAGATGTGAACCCCCGATGCCGATGAACACTATGGTGTCAATGGCCCTGCCACTGAGACCTTTCCACGCACCACTCCGGATCCGTTGGCAAAACTCGCGCATTTTGGCAAGCGTCGGCTGAACGAGATCACCGATTCCCGCAAGACCATCACCTGCAGGTGCCCGCAACTGAGCATGCAGCGCAGGCCGGTTCTCCGAAGGGTTGACGATGGCACCTGCCAGCATGGCATCGCGCTTTTCGGAAAACCGGGTTTCGGCCGCGAGGGCGAGCAACGCAGAAAGTATATCCATTGTGATGCGCTGACGGCTGAGATCAGCGTTGATTCCTGGAGCCGCGGGCTGCAATGCGGCGTTGCGCTTTTCATCTGTCAGCAGAACATCGATTGGAGCCACGGTTGCAGCCAGTTTCGTTAACCGCTGCCAGCTTGGTGTTGTCGAGGGTGAAAGGCGGGTTGCGCTCACAGGAACTCCGGATTCGGATTGAAGTACTGGCGTGCTCCGCTCATGTCGAGCACCCGGGCGAGCAAGGTGTTGTAGTGGTCTTCGTTGTTGACGAGGTCGATGTGGTTGGCATTGACGACCAGCAGCGGTCCCTGATCATAGAAATGAAAGAACTCGGTGTAGGCTTCGGTGAGCGCAGCGAGGTAACTCGTTTCAATCTTCAGTTCGCTGCGAATTCCCCGATGCCGGATTCTGGTGAGCAGCACATCAACGTTTGCCTGGAGATAGATAACGAGATCCGGGGTGGGTGGATCCAGTTGCAGCTTTTCGCTGATCTGCTTGTACAGGACGAATTCCTCCGTCGTCAGGGTGAGGCGCGCAAAAAGCTCGTCCTTTTCCATGAGAAAATCGGCAACGATGTTCGGCCCCAGCAGATCGCCTGTCTTGATCTCGCTGATCTGTCTGGCACGATGTAACAGAAAGAACAGTTGTGTCGGCAGTGCGTGGCGCTGGCCCTCTCGATAGAAGCTGTCAAGGAAAGGGTTTTCCATCGCAGGCTCGAGCAAGGTGGCGTATCCAAGGGATCGCGCCAGGCGGTTGGCGAGCGTGGTTTTGCCAGCACCGATAGGACCCTCGACGGCGATGTAGGACGGTGCGCGGCGCTCCCGTTTCTGGCGCGGCTTCTTTTCCGTGGTGGCTTTGCTCATGACTCGGAAGTCTGTGCCGGCAGGTTCGATCTGGATTTGCGTCGGCGCCATCTTGGTTTGCGCGGATGGCTCTCGACGGGCAGCGATGAAACCAGCTCGGGGCGCGAAGCCGGCTCTGCCTGATAGTGGGTCCACCAGTCGAAAACATCCTGCAGTGTCGGGTCGATGCGCGCACGCAGCTCCAACAGATCATAAGCGGCTCGAAACCTCTTGTGCGTGTGCACACGTTCGATGAAGCGTGGCTGGCGCTCGGTGAGCCGGGGTTGCAGCGACCAGACCTCGCGTGCAAACAGCGAGAAACGCCGGGGAATGGCGATGATGGTCGACTGATGGGCGATGCATTGTTCTGCGGCGAGCTCGCCGGCGACAGCGGCGGGATGTGTGGCAGACAGTTCTTGCACCCGGGCGGCGTAGTCCTGCCAGAGAAGAACCGCGATCAGAAAGCCTGGAGTTGCGGGCTTCTCAGCAGCAATGCGCGCATCGGTGTTCTGCATGGCTTCGCTAACGATTTCGCTGTTTGGTGGTGTGCAGGGAAACAGGATGCGGTGTAGAGGCGTCGCTGAAATGGCAGTCCAGGCGGCGTGTGCATAACCAAGAAGGAACAGCTTGTTAAACTCCTCAAACAGACGCGCAGAGGGCACAGCCTGTAAACGGAGCGCCGCGTCTGGTAGTGCCTCAAGGATGGTGGAGCACAGCTGAAACCGGAGTTTGGCCTGAAATCTCAGTGCGCGAAGCGCCCTTACGGGATCTTCAGCCAGACGAACGGAAGTGGTGCCGATGAATGCGATTCGCTGCTCCCGAAGATCAGTGAGTGCGCCCACATAGTCGAGCAGTTCACCACCGATCGGATCGTAGTAGAGCGCGTTGATGGTGAAGTCACGGCGCCAGGCATCTTCTTCGAGTGATCCATACTCGTTGTCGCTGAGAATCATCCCCGTTGAATCAAGCTCAACACCTTCGGATTCCGTTTTCCGGAATGTCGAGACCTCGATGATGTTGCGACCAAAGCGCACATGGGCGATGCGAAATCTGCGACCGACCAACCTCGCGCGTCGAAAAACAGATTTGACCTCGTCGGGAGTCGCGTTGGTCGCAACGTCGAAATCCTTGGGTTCAAAACCGAGGAGAAGATCCCGAACACAGCCGCCAACAAGAAAAGCATGGAAACCGGCGGACTGAAGCCGGCCGACTACTTCAATGCTATCAGCGTCGATGCCGTCAGGACGAATACCATGTTCTGCCGGACTGAGGCGAGCGGGGGTGGCGTGGTGTGCGCTCAAAGTTCAGGTGCTGTACCGGCTGCCATCGTGGCAGGTCCCGGAGCACTCCGGGTACGTGTTTTCTTCCGGGGAATGTTCAGGCGCTGACGTCGTTCCCATAGGCTCTTGCGACTGATTCCCAGCTTTTCTGCCAGTTCTGTCTCGGTGTAAAGCTCTTCATTTTCTGCAACAAATCGAACGAAGTAGTCCTCGAGCGTCGTTTGTATTCCTCCCTCTTGAGGTGCCTGCGGGGCAGGGTGAAAGTTGTAGTTAATGGGTAAGAGCTCGCACGAGATGGATTCGCTGCTCGAGAGGATGACTGCCCGCTCGATTGCGTTTTCCAGCTCCCGGACATTGCCTGGCCAGGGATAGCTACGGATACAGTCCAACGCACTTTCGGTCCACTTCAAATTTGCCCGCTTCATCCGGATAGCTGCCTGCTCGAGCATCCAGACACTCAGGCTCTCGATGTCTTTGCCGCGCTCGCGCAACGGTGGCACACGTAAGGTGACGACCGAGAGGAGAAACAGCAGTTCTTTTCTGAACCGGCCCTCCGCGGCCAGTTTGTCGAGATCCTGATGGGTGCTGGCAATGATGCGGACGTTGACTTGTGTGGATCTGGCGCTGCCTACCGCCCGAAGTTCACCGGTGTTGAGAAGTCTGAGCAGGCGTGCCTGGACTTCGCTGGACAACACGCTTACCTCGTCAAGGAACAGGGTGCTGTCGTGCGCGGCAGCAATCAATCCCTTGGCACCTGAACCACCCAGGCTTGGGTCCCTGCCGAAGAGTTCGCCCTCGATAAGGGACTGCGGGATTGCAGCGCAGTTCACCCCGATCATCGGTGATGCATGACGACTACTGGAGTCGTGTATCACGCGTGCGAGCAGGCGTTTTCCGCTACCGGGTTCGCCTCGGACCAGCACAGGTCGATGCGAGTTGGCCGCTTCCCGTGCCGATTCCCGCAGTTCCAGCATGCACTCACTTTCACCACGGAGCGGGAGGATGCCATCGTTGCGTCTTGTCTCGCGCGTTACCTGGTGTTCACCAAGTGCGCGTTCGATGGTGGCCATGAAATCGTCCGGATCCGACGGCAATGGCAGATAGTCGGTCGCACCGAGCTTGATCGCCTGTACTGCCGCCTGGATCGAGGGCGTTTCGCTCACCACAACAACCGACAAAACCTTGCCGAGGGAGCCGATGGCCGCCGGGCCTACTCGCTCATCCGCGACGACCAGCCGCCATGCATCAGTCCAGACATGAACCCCTGGCGCGAAGCCGTCTCGAATGGCCACGCTGAACCCATGCGCTTCCAGTGTCGCGGCAAAAGTCGCGGTTGTTGATGCAGAGGTGGCGAGCAGGAGGACCTGGGTCATGCAGCGATGGTAACAAATGCCATCGAGTATTTTATCTCGGCTCTACAGGTGCCAGCGCGGGTGGAACTTTGTCCACCTCGAAAGCGCGTACGCCGAAGTCGAGCAATGATGAAACGCCCAGGGATTCAGCGTCGTGAGGGAGAGGAATGTTCAGCAATCGCAGACAACGGCAGATGTTCCGTGCCGCTTGGTGATTGTTCAGCGGTTGAGCAAAGGTCTGCTTGGAGAGTTTTTGGCCTGAGCGATCGCGAAGGATCGGCAGGTGTGCGTAGCGCGGCGCAGGTAAACCCAGTAGCTGCATAATGGCCACTTGAGCCGGGGTTTCTGCGAGGAGATCGGCTCCCCGGACCACTTCCGTAATGCCTGTCTGGCCGTCATCGACCGCACAAGCAAAGTGATAGGAAAAGTAGCCGTCCCTCCTGATCAGGATGATGTCGCCGATTTCTTCGCTGAGTGAGCAGGATTGGCTCCCCTGGATCTCATCGTGGAACGACAGCTCAAGTCCGGGCATGTGCAGGCGGATGGCGTTGCCTGCGGTGGACAGCATCAGGGTGCGGCAGAAGCCTGGGTAGATCTTGTGACCGAACAGATCCTTGCGGGAACACTTGCAGACGAAGGTATGGCCAAGGGTGATTAATGTGTCGAGGGCGGCCTGGTAGTTCGCCTGCCGGCTGCTCTGGAAGATCGGTGCGGCGTCCGGGAACAGGCCATGGGCGACAAGGCTCCGGAGGATTTCCTCTGCAGCGCCGCTGACGTTGCGAGACCCGTCCAGGTCGTCGATTCTCACGAGCCACCGGCCGCCAGCTTTTTTTGCTGAGCAGTAACTGCCAAGGGCTGCGAGGAGTGAACCGAGGTGTAGTGGCCCGGTTGGGGAAGGCGCGAACCGCCCGGTAACGCTCATGGTTTTATCCTCATGGTTCTACTCTCGTGTGAAGACCCGAGTAGATGCAATAGACTCCGTGGCTTCATCGTTGCAGCGGACACGCAGCAACTCCTGCTGACCCAGCCGAGCAGAACGCCCGCGTGAAAACCGCCGAACGCCTTGAACGAATCCGACCATTTCGAGTGATGGAGATCCTTGATCGGGCCCAACAGCTCGAACGTGAAGGCGCCAGCATCCTTCACATGGAAGTAGGAGAACCGGACTTTCCCGTGGCGGAGCCGATCCGGATGGCAGGCGTTGAAGCGTTGCAACGGGGACATACCCGCTACACCTCCGCGACTGGATTGCCTGAGCTTCGGCACGCCATTGCGGCGTACTACAGCCGGTTCGGTGTTGAAGTGAACCCTGAACAGGTTGTGATCACCTCAGGCGCGAGTGGCGGTCTCATGTTGCTCGCCGCTGCGCTTCTTGATCCAGGTGATCACATGTTGGTTACGGATCCGGGATATCCCTGCAACCAGGTGTTTGCCGAATCTGTGGGTGCCTCTGTCATTCGCGTCCCCGTTTCAGCACGCAGCAGTTTTCAGCCGGAATGGTCGGATATTGAAGCGGCGTGGCGGCCCTCGGTTAGAGGCGTACTGCTCGCCTCTCCTGCGAATCCGACTGGAACGATGGTGCCCCGGGCGACGTTGAGCCATCTGGCACGATCACTTCCGGAGAGTGCGTTCCTGATCGTGGATGAGATCTATCAGGGACTCACCAGCACGCAGAGTGAGTATCCTACGGCGCTCGCCGTGTCATCGCGGCCAATTGTTCTGCAGAGCTTTTCGAAGTACTTCGGCATGACGGGTTGGAGACTGGGGTGGATCGTCGTGCCCGACAGACTGGTCGATGCGGTCAGGCGCCTCGCACAAAATCTGTACATCTGCCCGCCTACGGTTTCGCAACACGCGGCTCTTGCGGCTCTGTCCGAAGAAGCCCTGTTGGAACACGAGCGACGCGGCCGGATCATACGCGAGCGCATCGCCAGGCTGGCCGAAGGACTGGAGTCAATCGGACTTAAGGTTCCTGTCAGGCCGGATGGAGCCTTTTATCTCTACGTGGACATCAGCAGCAGCGGGCTGACCGCGACAGAGTTCAGCCGCAGATTGCTTGAAGAGTTCCATGTAGCGGCTACGCCAGGACTCGATTTTGGTGATCACGACGCAGAACGCTATGTGCGTTTCGCGTGCACCGTAGATCTGGATGTGATCGACGAAGTACTCCTTCGTCTCGGTCGCGCCGTGGAGCGCTTCAAAGCACTGTGAAGTTTGGCTAAACGCTCTTCAAAGCGGAGTTGGTCAGGCGATACAAACGGTTCTTGGTGGACGTGTGTTGTGCGGACGGTTCGATGCTGACCGCACATTGTCCGAACACCGGTGCAATGACCCGATGTGACGTTGCCGGTCCGGAGGTTTGGTGCACGGTCTCTGATAGGGTTTCACGAAAGTACCCCTGCACACTCGAAGTGGTCTGTGCTGGGGAACACCGCATAGTCGTGAATACAGGAATCGCCAATATCGTCGTTGCTGAAGCCCTTCATGAGGGCTTCGTTGCGGAGTTGAATGGCTACTCCAACGTGAACTGTGAAGTTCGCTCGCCGCTGGGCGGCAGTCGCTTTGATCTTTCTCTGTCGGGCGGGGAATCACCCGCCTGTTTTGTAGAAGTGAAGAGCATGACGTTGCTTGGTGATGATGGTGCGGGTTTTTTCCCTGACGCGCGAAGTGAGCGTGCCAGAAAACACCTTGAAGAGCTTGCGGCGTTGAAGAAAGCAGGGCATCGCGCAGCACTGATCTTTTGTGTACAGCTCACGGGAATTCGCCGCGTGGGCGTCGCGGAGTGGATAGACCCGGAGTATGCCAGTGCGGTCCGCGACGCCGTCCGCATCGGGGTTGAGGTGTACGCTCTGGCCAGTAACGTGAATGAACTGGGCGTCTCCATATCCAGGAGATTGCCTTTCGAAATCCGGGGGCTAATTGCTTAGCAGATTCTGACGGGTGCGGCCGGAGCGGCATTGAGACCTCCAGCAGGTTCTCGTCACACGGATCGAGCCGAAGTCTCTAACCAGTGAAACTCTGCTGCAGTCGGCGATAGCTCGTAATGTCGGGAAGGCGCGCACCGATGTGCGTCACCAGTCTGGATGCTGCGAAGTTCGCGAATCGTGTGGCTTCTTTGGGTTCCTTCCCATGACAGATCATTGCGAGATAAGCGCCAGCGTAAATGTCTCCTGCACCGTTGGTATCGAGGGCTTTAACCGGAAAACCCTCAACCGGTGTTTGCCGCCCTTTGTTGATGGAGATGCTTCCACGCGCGCCGAGAGTAACGTTGCAATGACGGGCTATATCAGAGAGTTCGTTGATGGCAATGTCCAGTCGATCCGTACGGGCCCAGGCTAACGCTTCTTCTTCGTTGCAGAAGAGCTGGTCAACGCCTTTTCCAAGTATGCGTTCGAGGCCTTCTCGAAAGTGGACCACCATACTGGTATCGGAGAGGCTGACCGCGGTGTGTACACCCGCACTCTCTGCCATCTCCCGTGCAGTAACCGCCGCATCGAGGCTTCTACCGTTGGAGCTCAGGTATCCTTCCACGTAGAAGTATCGGGCAGAACGGAGCGCCGCCTCGTCTAGATCCGTCCGCGACAGCGCGGTCGAAATGCCGAGAAAGGTGTTCATTGATCGCTCGGCATCGGGTGTGATCAGGATGAGGCACTCACCGCTCGTGCCCGTCCGAGACATCGCGTTGTGGTTGACCTGCACACCTGCTGTCGTCAGATCGTCGATGAAGTGGATGCCGGCAGCATCGCTCGCAACCTTGCAGGAGTAGAAACTCTTTCGGCCAAATCCTTGGGCCGCAAAAATCGTATTTGCAGCGGAGCCGCCACTGATACGTTTGGATGGTCGGTCGGCGAGCCCCGCAAGAAGTGTTCGCAACCTTGCTTCGTCAACCAGGGTCATGTGACCCCTGTCGATACCGTGGGAGCGGAGGTATCCGTCGTCGACTTGGTATTCAGTGTCGACGAGAGCGTTTCCAAGACCGTAGATTTCGTACACAGCTTCAGCGATTCGCCTTGATTTCCGAGAGGACCTGCTCTGCCGACCGGACCGTTTGGTCAATCACGTCAGCGGTATGCGCGGTTGACAGAAACGCAACCTCATACGCGGATGGAGCAAGGTACACGCCTGCGTTCAGCATCTTGTGAAAGAACTTCCGGTAGATGTCAGCATCAGACTTCATTACTCCTTCGAAGTCCTGCACCGATTCCGTGCCGAAGAAGAGACTGAGCATTCCGCAAACCTGATTGCAGGCAACACTGAATCCGGCCCTGCGAGCGGCATCCGCCAAACCGTCTGCCAGCTTTCGAGTGGCAAGTTCGAGGTTGGAGTAGACGGTCGGTGAAACCTGGTCCAGTGCTGCGAGGCCTGCAACCATCGCGAGCGGATTGCCTGAAAGTGTACCGGCCTGATAAACGGGGCCATCGGGTGCGATCATCGCCATGACATCCGCCCTGCCGCCGAATGCACCCACGGGCAGGCCAGCGCCGATGATCTTCCCCAAGGTGGTCAGGTCGGGCGTGACCCCGTAAAGCGCCTGAGCACCACCCGAAGCAACCCGAAAACCCGTAATGACTTCGTCAAAAATCAGCAGCGCACCATCACGCGCTGTAACCGTGCGGAGTGTCTCCAGAAACCCGGGTGCCGGCGGAATACACCCCATATTGCCGGCCACAGGTTCGACGATGACGCAGGCGATTTTTCCCTGGTGTTCGGCAAACGTGCGCGTAACTGCGTCGCTGTCGTTGAACGGCAGCGTCAGGGTCATCCGAGCCAGCGCCTCCGGAATACCCGGACAGTTGGGGATGCCAAAAGTCAGAAGACCGGAACCCGCCTTGGAGAGAAGCGAGTCGCTGTGGCCGTGATAGCAGCCAGAAAATTTAACGATGAGGTCTCGGCTGGTGAACCCCCTTGCGAGACGAATGGCTGACATGGTTGCTTCGGTGCCGGAACTGACCATACGTACCTTTTCGAGCGCGGGCATCAACTCACCGATTCGTTCCGCCATGCGGATTTCCAGCTCCGTTGGTGCACCGAAACCCATACTCCTCGCGGCCTGTTCGATGACCGCCTGCTTGATCCTGTCATTGGAGTGACCGAACAGCATTGGCCCCCAGGAGGCAACGTAATCTATGTATCGGTTGCCGTCAGCGTCGGTAATCCGCGCGCCGCTACCTTCCACCATAAACACCGGGTGACCACCCACTCCGCCAAATGCGCGCACTGGTGAATTGACACCGCCGGGGATTCGGTGGCGGGCGCGGGAAATGAGTTGGTGCGAACGACTTCTGTTCAAAATGGTTTGGTCACGGCAAGGATGACGATGATTATAAGCAGGAGTGCGGGCACCTCATTGAAGATGCGCAGAAAGCGTTCACTGACCGGGTGTTCTTCCGGGGATTTTGCGTTCGCAAAATTGCGAATCAAAGCGCCGCAGTAGTGGTGATATCCGAGAAGCAGAGCAACAGCAGCCAGTTTGACCCAGATCCAGACAGAAGCTGATAGATACGACCATTGCCACGTGAGCAGGGAGATACCGAGCACAACGGTAAGCAGCATCGAGGGCCGCATGATGATGCGATAGAGCTTGGTTTCCATGGTGGTGAACTGGGCTCTGGCGACCGGGTTGGAAGCCTGGCTGTGGTAAACGAACAGTCGAGGTAGGTAGAACAGCCCGGCGAACCAGGTCACAACGAAAATGATGTGGACTGCTTTCAACAGCGCGTACATTGATAGGACTTTGAAAAGAGGGGCGCGGCAGGATATCGGGTTGAAGCTGCTTGTCCAACCGGCAGCGAGTCCTTGTCCGACGCGCGACTTGAGTGGTGATAGCAGGCCGTGAAATAAGCATATAGATTGCGAACAACGGACGGGTGGCTCGATAGTCGTGAACTGGCGTAACGTCATTCCGGGTGAACGCAAGTTGCCCGAAAGGCGGGTCGTTACCGTGAATTTCTGGCAGGCGCCCTGGTTCGCGGCCCTAACTGCGCTGATAGGCTTGGCAGTGGGCATCCAGGTGGGCCAGTCCCTCAGCGGCGGGTCCGTCCGGGAAGGGGCCCAGAGTACTGAACACCTCAAGAACGAGCTGGAACGAAGCGAAGCCAGCGCGAGCCTGTTGGCGGAAGAGCTGTCCGAAATGCAGCTGCAGAAGGGGGGTTACTGTTGGAGCAACAGAGGAACTTCAGGCTTCTTTGAACAGCCAGCAGCACGAAATTGCGGCGATGCGGGAAGAGATCGCGCGCTTTCGTGAAATCCTGGCGCCGGGCTCGCTTCCAGAAGGGGTGCAGATTTCTGAGTTCAGGATCGTCCAGACGGAAGCCGTGGACCTGTTTAACTATGAAATTCGTCTCTCCCAGCGCGGTACTGGCAGCCCCAAGGTTCGTGGCACGTTGTCATTGGCCATAGAAGCCGATGCCGCAGGCGCTAAGGTCCGGTTGCCGGAGGAAAGGCTGGACGCGGGTGCTGAGGACCCGAACAAGGTTGATTTTCAGCACTTCCAGCATGTCAAAGGCAACTTCAGACTCCCGCCCGGGCACATCCCTTTGCGCGTTGTTGTTAGACTGACGCCCGTAGGTGGTGCCAAACCTGTCGTACGCTCTTTTCCTTGGATTCTGGAGTCGCTCTGATGTTCGGGAAGAGTAAGAACCAGCCCGGTGTAACGCTCATCGCACAAGGCGCTGGGTTCGATGGAAATTTGCAGTTTTCCGGAGAACTGTTTGTCTACGGGCGGGTACGAGGAAACATCACAGGTCTGGGCGATGATGCGAAGATGACGCTTTGGCACAGTGGTGTGATCGAAGGCGACATTTGTGTTCCCCGCGTGGTGATTGACGGCAGGATCAAGGGCGATGTTTACGCTTCGGGGAAGGTAGAACTCGCCGAGAAGGCGATTGTTGAAGGCAACGTCCACTATGAGCTGATCGAGATGCAGTTGGGTGCACGCATCGACGGGCAATTGGTGCATGCCGGAGGTGATCACGGGAGCGGGTCCAATGTGTTGCCTTTACCCGAACGAAAGTTCGTTCATGGTTAGTTCGTGCCGTGTACAGAGTTGGAGGATCCGGTGAGTCAGGCGATCAGACTTTCTGATCGTGCGGCAGCGAGAGTCGCTGGTCTGCTCGAAGAAGAAGGTGACAGCAACCTACGTTTGCGCGTGTTCGTAACCGGTGGCGGCTGCAGTGGGTTTTCCTACGGGTTCACCTTTGACGATCAGGTGGCGGATGACGACGCGATCATTACAAATGCCGGCGTTGAACTGTTGGTCGACGAGTTGAGCTACCAGTACCTTGCAGGCGCGGTGGTCGATTTCCGAGAAGATCTCCAAGGTTCGCGCTTTCTGGTGGAAAACCCCAACGCAGAGTCTACATGCGGTTGCGGGAACTCCTTTTCGATCGCGTCGTGATCCGGAGCGAGCACCGAGTTTGAGCCCCCAACAGCTATCTGCAGGGGCGACACGTCAACGGGGGTAGACGACGCCAAGAATTCGGGCGCCCCGCGCCCCGGTAACTCCAGGTACTCCGGCAGGTTCTCCGGCAAGTGCGCGGGCGGCAAACCAGGCGAAGGCAGCAGCTTCCAGCGAGTCCCCATCGACCTTCCAATCCTCACTGGTATCGACTGGACAGGTTGAAATCTGGCGGAGACGGTTGAGCAGTAGGGTGTTTCGTCGCCCACCGCCGCAGACGATCAACCGACTAACCACACCAAAAGCTTGTCTCACTGCGTCCGCAATCGAACGACAAACGAGCTCCACCAGAGTTCGCTGAACGTCAGCCGCGGGCAGTGGTTGTTGCCGCCGAGCGATCAGTTGCTCAAGCCATTCACGGTTGAAGTACTCGCGGCCTGTACTCTTGGGTGCTGCGCGGGAGAAGTATGGATCGGCAAGTCCTGCGGAAAGCAAATCTGGATTAACAACCCCGGTGGCAGCCCACTCACCATCCTTGTCCATAGCCACTCCGAGGTGCTCTTCTGTCCACAGGTCGAGCAGCCCGTTACCAGGGCCTGTATCAAAGCCCACCAGATTCTCATTCGGGAGGAGCCCGGTGACGTTGGCGATGCCGCCAATGTTCAAAACTACACGGCGTTCATGCGGTACCGCAAATAATGCGCGATGAAAGGCGGGTACAAGTGGTGCTCCCTGCCCCCCTGCGGCGACATCCCGGCGGCGAAAGTCGCCAACCGTAGTGATCCCGGTGATTTCTGCAATCCGGTGTGGATCACCAATTTGCAGAGTAAATGGAAAACGCCCGTCAGGCCGGTGGCGGACGGTTTGTCCATGAGAGCCGATGGCACTGACCTCTACCGGGTCCAAACCTTCGTCTTGCAGCAGCCTGAGCACGCATCTGCCAATGAAGTCACCGAGTTCGGCATCTGCGTACCCAAGTGCATCAATGTTGGCTTCTGCCCGGTTGTGAACGAGCGTCAGGAGTTGCTGTCGAAGGCTCTCGGGCAATGGATACGTAACACCCGTTCGGACAACTGGGGGGTATGCATCCTCGAGGATTGCGAGGTCCAGGCCGTCCACGCTGGTGCCAGTCATCACACCAACGAAAAAACGACTATCCACGCAGCGGGACTCCGTTTGGCCGACGTTAGGCAGCAACCCACCCGGTGCTGGGTCGGATGCTACTGGGCTGCGGCGACTTGCGGGCCCTGTCGATAGGCATCAAGTTGGAAAAGAAGTGGCTTGGCGTGCGCATGAAATGCCAGCATTTCCTCTCCTTCCAGTGGTGCATCATTTGGCAGTTTCACCGTCCTGGGATTCTGGTGAACGCCACCGATGAGAAACTCGTAGTGAAGGTGCGGCGCCGTGGCCCAACCTGTTGCGCCCACGTAGCCGATCACGTCACCCTGCCTTACCCGACTGCCTGCTCTAATCCCTTTGGCGAATCGGGACAAGTGCAGATACTTGGTCTGGTATTCCGCGTTGTGCTGGATAAAGACGTAGTTTCCGTTGGCGGGCGACTTTCCGGCGATCTGTACTCGCCCGCTTCCCGATGCTCTGATCGGTGTACCGGTGGGCGCCGCATAGTCAATGCCGCGATGCGGCATGGCGCGATTGAACAGTGGATGAATCCGGGCAGGGTTGAAGTTTGAGCTAATTCGAGAAAACTCCAGCGGAGCGCGCAAGAAGGCCTTGCGAAGACTCTTGCCGTTCGGGAGGTAGTACCCACCGCCGTACTGGTCGGTTTCGTATCGCACTGCCCGGAAGACTTCACCTTGGTTCACGAATTCAGCGGCGAGAATGTTGCCGTGTCCGATGAATTGATCGTCCAGATAGAGTTCTTCAAGAATCAGGGAAAACTCGTCCCCTTGTCTCAGGTCAAGGGCGAAGTCGATGTCCCACTGGAAAATCTTCGCCAACTCCATGATCAGGGCGTCGGAAAGACCACCTCTCTGCGCGCTCAAGAACAGACTTTGATCAATGCGACCGAATCGGTAGACGGCATTTTTTTCAGGCTCACGACTGATGACGTTACCCATGAAGCCACCGGTCTTGTTTCTCTCGAACTCAACGATCTCAAGAGGTGAGGCGGCGTAACTGAACCGAACCAGAGCGCCGTTGTCGTCCACATAAAACTTGAGCCGTTTGCCGGGCAGGATACTGCGCAGGCTGTTTCCTTCCGGTTTGATTGATGCGATCCGGTGCAGATCTGCGGGGTGGAAACCATATCGGGAGAACACAAGCGCAAGGCTGTCGCCTCTACGGATGGTATGTTCGATAACCTTTGTTCGATCGTGCCCCGGGGTGTTGGATATAGGAAGCAGTCCGACGGGAAGGTTTGCGGGTAGCGTTGCGTCGGTTGAGGTTTCCGCCGCTGGGTGCGTTCGGGAATTGCTGGTCTGGGCCTCGAGACCAGTCAAGGAATCTGTGGTTTCAACAAAGCTCAATAGCGCCAACGCACCGCAGATGATTGCAAGGGCCAACAGGTGTGTTCGTGGAAACTGAAAAGACATCGTCAGTGGTTATCCAGTTGTTGGCGAAACGTAAGCGCTCATAAAGCATAACCGGAATGCTCACACCCTCTGTGATTCAGTTCGTTTCCTGAACATTACAGGTAGTTACGACAGACGCTTTGGCTGCTCCCTCCAGCGGACGGTTAGTATATTCCAGTATTCTGCTTACAAAAGAAGGCGTAATTAGATGTCTGGCACGGTTCTGGAAGAGTTTGGGTGGCGCGGGCTCGTGGCCCAGATTTCCGACAGGGAGGGACTGTCAGCCCATCTCGGTGAAGGGTCCCGTACGGTCTATTGCGGTTTCGATCCAACGGCAGACAGCTTGCATATTGGCAGTCTGGTCCCGCTGCTTGCTTTGCAACGCTTACAAAAGATGGGGCATCGACCAATCATCCTGGTAGGTGGGGCCACCGGCCTTATTGGGGATCCTTCTTTTAGGGCGGATGAGCGGTCGCTAAACACCAAAGAGATCGTTGGGGAATGGGTGCAGAAAATCCGTAAACAAGTCGAACCTTACGTCTCGTTTGAAGGAAACAACGCTGCCCTGTTGGTGAACAACCTCGACTGGACTCAGTCACTTGATGTCATCACTTTCCTGAGGGAGATCGGAAAGCACTTCTCGGTCAATGCGATGATTGCCCGGGATTCAGTGCGGACCCGCCTGGATAGAGAAGGGCAGGGTATCTCCTTCACGGAGTTCAGCTACATGCTCCTGCAGGGCATGGACTTCCTTGAGTTGGCCAGGCGGCATAACTGTACTCTGCAGATTGGAGGTAGCGACCAATGGGGAAACATCGTTTCAGGAATTGATCTGATTCGCAGGGTGATGCAGCGGCAATCGTTCGGTCTGACGCTCCCGTTGGTAACTCGGGCAGACGGAGGAAAATTCGGTAAGACGGCGGTGGGTACCGTGTGGCTCGATCCGGTAAGAACTTCCCCATACACGTTCTATCAGTTTTGGTTTAACGCATCCGATGCGGATGTCATCAACTACCTCAAGTACTTCACCTTTCTGTCCGCGGAAGAGATCGGCGCGCTAAGTCGTGCGAGCTTGGAAAGCCCACACCGACGGACAGCACAGCACAGGCTGGCTGAATTGGTAACTCGGCTCGTGCACGGATTGGATGGGCTCCGTAGAGCGACCCGAATTTCGGAGAGCCTATTCGCGGGTGAGCTACAGCGCCTTACCGTCGAGGATTTGGAGCAACTGAGTGCCGATGGTTTACCTGCGGCTCGATATGCTGAAAAGAAAGGTGCCCTTACTGCATTGGTGGACACGGGGCTTGCCAAATCTACCGGAGAAGCGAGAAAGCTGGTCGAATCGGGTGCTGTGACCGTGAACGGACAGAACTTGGTAGACAGTCGATTTGAACTGTCGCGCGTCGAATCGCTTTTTGGACGCTTCCATTTGCTCAGGAAAGGGAAGAGAAATTGGGCGATTGTCGAACTTACAACAGATTCGAATTAGCAGTTGCCAAGATGAAGTCGCTCCGTATAATACGCAGCCCTTGCCGGGAGTCAGCCAAGCACCTCCGGGCTCTTTAAGAACACAATGATCAGTACGAATCGTCTTCCCGTAACACGCGGGGAGCGAAACAAGCCATTCGTGTGGGAACACGTAATTCATTTGAGAGCACGATACTTCAGTAGTGCTCGAATGCGATGAACCCGTCGTAGCTCAACTAGCTTTGGCGGATATTCAGTGCAAATGAGCCAAAAAAATTGAACTGAAGAGTTTGATCATGGCTCAGATTGAACGTTGGCGGCAGGCTTAACACATGCAAGTCGAACGAGAAAGTGCCTTCGGGCATGAGTACAGTGGCGGACGGGTGAGTAACGCGTAGGAATCTGCCTTCAGGTGGGGGACAACTCGGGGAAACCCGAGCTAATACCGCATAACATCTACGGATCAAAGCGGGGGATCTTCGGACCTCGCGCCAGAAGAGGAGCCTGCGTTAGATTAGCTAGTTGGTAGGGTAAAGGCCTACCAAGGCGACGATCTATAGCTGGTCTGAGAGGACGATCAGCCACACTGGAACTGAGACACGGTCCAGACTCCTACGGGAGGCAGCAGTGGGGAATCTTGTGCAATGGGCGAAAGCCTGACACAGCCATGCCGCGTGTGTGAAGAAGGCCTTCGGGTTGTAAAGCACTTTCAGTCGTAAAGAAAAGCTTCGGGCTAACACCGCGAGGTCTTGACGTTAGCGACAGAAGAAGCACCGGCTAACTCCGTGCCAGCAGCCGCGGTAATACGGAGGGTGCAAACGTTAATCGGAATTACTGGGCGTAAAGCGCGCGTAGGCGGTCTGCTAAGTGGGATGTGAAAGCCCCGGGCTTAACCTGGGAACTGCATTCCAAACTGACAGGCTAGAGTCTGGTAGAGGGAGGTGGAATTTCCTGTGTAGCGGTGAAATGCGTAGATATAGGAAGGAACACCAGTGGCGAAGGCGGCCTCCTGGACCAAGACTGACGCTGAGGTGCGAAAGCGTGGGGAGCAAACAGGATTAGATACCCTGGTAGTCCACGCCGTAAACTATGAGAACTAGCCGTTGGGGCCCTTGAGGTCTTGGTGGCGAAGCTAACGCGATAAGTTCTCCGCCTGGGGAGTACGGCCGCAAGGTTAAAACTCAAATGAATTGACGGGGGCCCGCACAAGCGGTGGAGCATGTTGTTTAATTCGATGCAACGCGAAGAACCTTACCACCCCTTGACATCCTCGGAACTTTCTAGAGATAGATTGGTGCCTTCGGGAACCGAGAGACAGGTGCTGCATGGCTGTCGTCAGCTCGTGTCGTGAGATGTTGGGTTAAGTCCCGTAACGAGCGCAACCCTTGTCCTTACTTGCCAGCGGGTAATGCCGGGAACTTTAAGGAGACTGCCGGTGACAAACCGGAGGAAGGTGGGGACGACGTCAAGTCATCATGGCCCTTACGGGGTGGGCTACAAACGTGCTACAATGGGGAGTACAGAGGGCTGCTATGCCGCGAGGCGGAGCGAATCCCAGAAAACTTCTCGTAGTCCGGATTGGAGTCTGCAACTCGACTCCATGAAGTCGGAATCGCTAGTAATCGCGAATCAGAATGTCGCGGTGAATACGTTCCCGGGCCTTGTACACACCGCCCGTCACGTCATGGGAGTGAATTGCACCAGAAGTAACTAGTCTAACCTTCGGGAGGGCGGTTACCACGGTGTGGTTCATGACTGGGACGAAGTCGTAACAAGGTAGCCGTAGGGGAACCTGCGGCTGGATCACCTCCTTAAACCTAAAGGTCACATTGTCTTCTTCGAAGACTATGAATGACCGAGCTCGACAGTGAGTTACGTTGTTCTCACACGTATGGCTTGTCTTAACTTGTTTCCAAGACCTCTTCAGGATGTCCTCGACGCCTGTCACTCTCGTCGGCATGGCGTGGTGGCTCGAGTCTGCGGTTGCACCAGGGTCTGTAGCTCAGTTGGTTAGAGCGCACCCCTGATAAGGGTGAGGTCGGTGGTTCAAATCCACCCTGACCCACCAGTTCCTTGCTGGTGAATGTCCGGGTGCTTAGAACCTTGGAAGAGTCGGGGCTTGAGCGATATTTGCTCGATCGTCTATCCAGGCGATATCTGATTGAGGGGCCGTAGCTCAGCTGGGAGAGCGCCTGCCTTGCACGCAGGAGGCCAGGAGTTCGATCCTCCTCGGCTCCACCATCATTCGAAGATCTTGTCTGCGGCGGTCCTCAACATTGGGAGATGAAGGGCCTACTGATCATTGTCCGAGCGTGCGGGTAGTTTTCTGAGTCGACTTCGGCTCAGAAAAGTTCTCGCTGGGGAGCGTTTGGGTCCCCGGTTGCTCTTTAACAATGCAAAGATTTGTAGCTGTATATCAACGTCGCGCTCGGAGCGTTTTCGAACGTTTCGGGGGTG
>VGVE01000069.1 GCA_016874135.1 Gammaproteobacteria bacterium
TGCGGGAGTTGTCATGACGGCAGCGTGCCGAAAGCGCCTCACCAGGTGAAGTTCCAGCTGATCGGTGCCGATGCGATCTATGCATCGCTCACCACCGGCCTGATGCAGCCGAATGCAACCGGCATTGACGACAAGACGCTGCGCGCGCTCGCAGACTTTCTTGGCGGCGAAATGCCTGAGCCCGCGCGCCCTGTGTTGCGATGCGAATCGGCAGACGTTGATCGCGCGGTACCCAAGCTTACAGGCTGGGGATTCACCCCCGAAAACACGCGGTTCATTGACGGGAAGATCGCAGGACTCGACGCCGCTGACGTGCCGAACCTCGAACTCAAGTGGGCCTTCGCATTCCCTGGCGCCAGCCGTGCACGCAGCCAGCCATCGATCTACGGCGATCACATTCTGGTCGGCAGCCAGAGCGGCGCGGTGTATGCGCTGCAACTCGAAAGCGGCTGTGCCAGCTGGATTTTTGAAGCGGAAGCGGAGGTACGCAGCGCTGTCGTCGTCGACGCTTCCGGCCAACGGGCCTACTTCGGCGACATCCGCGGCCAGGTCTATGCGATTGATCCGACGACAGGCCGATTGTTGTGGCAGGTAAGGTCCCATGATCACCCGACTACGACGCTGACCGGCTCGCCGCGTTTGCATGACGGAGTGTTGTATGTGCCGCTCTCTTCCAGTGAGTGGGCCAGTGCGGCCGATCCTGGCTACCCCTGCTGTACCTTCCGTGGTGGCGTAGTGGCCATCCATGGAGACACCGGCAGGATTCTGTGGACGGCCTACACGATCGCCGACGAACCGCAGCCAACAGGGAAGAAGAACGCGCACGGTGTTGGTGGTTTTCATCCCGCAGGCGCACCGGTGTGGAACTCACCGACGATCGATGACAAACGCCAGGCAATCTACGTCGGCACCGGCGAGGCCTATACCTCGCCTGCGGCGGGGACGAGTGATGCTGTGGTGGCATTTGACCTCTTGTCCGGAAAAAAGCGCTGGTCCTATCAGGTGCTCGCCGGTGATGCCTGGAACATGGCCTGCTACATCGGAGGTGGTACCAACTGCCCGGAGGAAAATGGCCCCGATCTGGACATTGGCGCGCCTCCGGTAATCATGAGCTTGGCAAATGGCCAGGAAGCGCTGATCGTAGGCTCCAAATCCGGTGATGTGCTTTCACTCGACCCCGATGACGGCTCACTGCTCTGGCGGCGCAAGTACAGTCATGGCGGTTTTGCGGGAGGCGTGCACTGGGGACTTGCGGTGGCCGAAGACGCGATCCTCGCACCCAGCGCAGATACGGTGTTCACCGAGAAAGTCATCGGTGAACGCAAACCGGGTCTCTTTGCGATCAATCCGGTGGACGGTGACATCAAGTGGTTTGTACCGGCGCCCGAAACCTGTCGGCCGGAAGAGCGCCCCGCCTGTGATCCGGGCTACTCCGCACCCGTGACAGCGATTCCTGGCGTGGTATTCGCCGGTGCGTTTGACGGTCATCTGCGTGCCTACGCAATCCGCACGGGCAAACTGCTTTGGGACTTTGACACTCACCAGGACTTCCCCTCCGTCTCCGGTGACGTTGCCAAGGGTGGCAGCATCGAATCAGCGGGGCCCCTGGTCCAGGACGGTCATGTCATCGTGAACTCTGGTTATCTTTTCGGCGATCGTATGGGCGGCAATGCGCTGCTGGTGTTTGCCCCGCGGTGAAGCCTGGGCAATCCAAACAGGGCACGTCGTAGAAAAACCGTCAAAGTTGCCTGTATCCTTCTGGGCCGATCTGATCGTTGCAGGGGAGACAACCGGATGAGTGCAAAAGCACCGACCCACGACAAAACCACCATGAAGTGCCCGGTCAATCTTGGTGACGTTGACCTCTTTGGTCCCGGCGCGCAGGAACACTGGTACGAGGCGTATCCCATCCTGCACAAGGAGGCACCGGTCCATCGCATGCCCGGCGAAGGTTATGCACCTGGCACCGATGGCTTCATCCTCAGCAAATACGAAGACATCGCCCTCGTGGTGCGCGACCCGGTTCGTTTTCCACCGACGCTGTTCGTGACGATGGAGAACCTCAAGGAGCAGGGCACACCACTCAACGACATGAAGTATGTCAATGCTATGATGGTGTCGATTGCTTCTTTGCGCCCAACGAACGAACTCTGGCGCTCGCACCGCCAGGAACTTACCGATCCATGGGTGGGGCCGGGTGCGAGCCGTCACGAAGCGATGATCCGTCGCGCGGCGCATGAACTGATCGACCGCTGGATTGATCGCGGTGAGGTCGAGTTCATCAGGGAGTTCGCACGGCCGTTGCCGCAAATGGTCATGGCCAATGTTCTGGGTTTTCCATACTCCGATATTCCGATGCTCGAGAAGTGGGGTAATGCCCAGGTTGCAGCGTTTGTCTACGGCAAAGGCCATCGCAATCTCCTGAGTGAAGACCAGATGAAGGAACAATTCGCTGCACTCAAGGAGTTTCAGGATTACGTCGCCTGGCACATCATCGAACGCCGCAAGTCGCCGCGTGACGACATGATCTCGTTCCTGACGCAGGTCGAGTATTCGCCACTCAAACGCAAGCTGAGCGACGCCGAAGTGAACGGCATCGTCTACGCGATGATGATCGGCGGTCTGGAAACAACGCAGTACGCACTAGAAGAACAGGCGCAGCTCCTGTGCGACAACCCGGATGTCTGGACGACGATCCGCAATGATCGCAGCAAGGTACGCGGCTTTAGCGAAGAATGCATGCGTCTGCGATCACCCACCCAGGGGCTGTCGACCCGTATCTGCAGTCAGGATGAAGTGTTCCAGGGTGTGCATGTCCCCAAAGGTTCGATGTTGCATCTGCGCTGGGCGGCCGGCAACGTCGACCCGGATGAATGGGAATGTCCGTTTGATCTCAACGTGGATCGCAAGGCGGTCACACGTCACCTCGTGTTCTCGCAGGGGCCTCGGGTCTGTCCGGGGGCCCACATTTCGCGCCTTGAACAGATCATTGCGTGGGAAGCGCTCCTCGATCGTGTGGACAGCATCGAATACGCACCCGGCAACAAATTCCTGCACCAGCCCGGCATCATGTTGGGAACGCTGGAGCTGCACCTCAGATTCAAAAAGCGGTCGCTGTAGTCAAAACCAAAGGGGGAGGGAACAATGAGCATAGAATCGTTCACCGCTGATGAAATCCGTTCGCTGAAGCGACTGCTCGACATTGAGGCCATTCGTAAGGTGAAGCTGCTGTATTCGCAGCTGATGGATTCACACCGCATCGATGATCTTGCGGAGATCTTCACCGAAGACGCCGTTTGTGAATTCGGTCCGGAGTACGGCAATTGGGTGGGTCGTGAGACGATCCGCAGCAACTACAAACAGGTGATCGCGGGCCCTGGGTCGACGGTTTTCGGCGCCTTGCACAATGTGTGCAGCCACTGGATCGAAATCACCGGGCCAACCACTGCGGTCGGTCGATCCTATCTGATCGATACAGTGACCACCCTGCCTGCCGATCAAATGCCGATCGTCTGGTTCGGGGTCTATGACGAAGCGTACGAGAAGGTGGACGGCAAGTGGCTCATTTCCCGTTGCAGCCTTGAGTTCATGTGGCCGAAGCGCATGAACAATCCGGGATTCGTGCCCGCGGCATTTCCAGGAAGAGGGAAGGCGTAGGGGGTCAAAAGAGCGGGTTCACACGTCCCACACCAGCCTTTGGCCACACCGTACTGCAACTAGCGAGCGCTCAGCTCGCGAGGGAGCTCGCGGTGTATGAATAATATTCAAGCCCTGTGTCATCGAATGACGCTGTGCCGTCTCCGGTCCGGGAGATCACGAATACACCGGGGTCCTGGCGAATGCCTGCGGCGAGCGCGCCAGTATCATGCAGGCTGTGATAGTCATCTTCGGTCAGATCCACAGGATCGTCAGCCAGTGCCTTTGCAAAGCCGATGCGGGCAGCGGCAGCTTCCCAGCCGCGCATCAATTGCATCGGAATGATCTCCGCCGCATCGCCGCTGCCGTAGCCAACGGTGAGAATGGAGGCGTCTTGGATCTTCATCTTCTGGGCCGCGGCTTCTTCAAGACCTGCGGCGATCCATGCGGGCAACGATGCGGTGTACAGATTACCAACGTGTTTCATTTCACTGGCACCGAGGCGCAGCTTGCTCGAAATCTCGTCCTGCCAGACCGGCATGTTGCGCATCGCCCTCAGCGCCTGTGTCGCGAAAGGGTAAAGCTCTTCGGCCACCTGGCCCTTCTTGACGAGGTCGTACACATAACGCTGCTCGACCAGCTCGACCTGCAACTGCGCGGCGTCGACTCCTGAAAGCGCGGCGATGCGATCCAGTTCCGCGCGGTCATCCGAATCACCTACGGCCAGGAAGTGCAGCAGGATCATGGCGAGCCCAGTTTCTGCCATGCGCTGGTACGGCCGGTGCAGGAACACGGCAAGCATGCCGCGTAGGAACTTGCGTCCGGAACGGTCGAGGCGGCTGACCAGGTGGGCAGTAGCAGCGAGCACCTCATCGATATAGCAGGTGGTCGAATACTTGCCGTTGAAGAGCGGGAAATCGCGCGGGCGCTGTGCATGGTTACCCGGCTGTTGCAGAAAACGTGAAAACGGTTTGCGAAAATCCGGACCGCGGTAGTCGGATGAGGAGCCCGAGGTGCTCAGTTCAATGGTCAGCAGCTTTGGGTCTGCTTCGATGAGCATCGCTACAGCACCCGCACCCTGGGTCGGTTCACCTGAGGTTCCGCGAGCGTACTCAGCGATATCGGAACAAACTACAATCGCGATCCGCCCTGCACCATCCAGAGCGAGAAAACGAGCGGCAGATTTCATCGCGTACACGCCGCCAAGGCAGGCGTGTTTGAATTCCGGAACTTCACAGTAACGGCTGATGGTTGGTCGGCCTTGGGCCTGCAGGGCTTCGTTGATCATGCCCTTGATGATTACGGTACCGGCAGAGTTATCGGTGCTGGATTCGGTACCGAGGGCAAGATAACCAATGCGTCCCGGATCGATGTCGTAATTGTCGATGAGCCGCATGACTGCGGTGGCCGCCATCGTGTAGGTGTTCTCGTTGGGACCGGGCATGCGAAAACTCGAACCAACGACACTGCCGACCTTGTCCCAGTTGTCGCCATTCCATTGGCACCATGATTCGAGGTTGACGCGATAGGGAGGCAAATAGGCTGCAAGACCGCTAATGCCGATGCCTGGATGTCGCTTGCTCACCGTTAACTTTCTCGTCGGTTACCGTTGCAGTATAGAGCTACTGTCGTGCGACGCTGCTTTGTCCAGCGCTGCAGCTTTCCCGGCGCTGCCGCCGTCTTGGGCTGCCGCTTGATTGCGACACCTGTGTTTGCGAGGGCGCCAAGGATACGCCGGTAGTCCTGGACCAGCCACCCGGATCGCGGGCGCGTATATGGAGATTGTGTGGGGATCATGCCACCGGAAGTTGTTGTGAATACCTGCTGCGCAGCGCCGCCCACTCCATCCGGAACCAGGGCGTGAAGCGATCAGCCTCTTGCGCGAGTTCCGTGTCGAGCGCCGATCGATTGAGCCACCGACAGGCTGCGATTTCTTCCGGGTGCGGCGAAGGTTCGTCATGGGTTTCGCCCACGTACACCCAACACAGCTCATGTTCGCTGCCGATGCCGGCAAAACGGGCGTGATATTCGAACTTGTAGACGAAACGCAGCGATGCGGTGATGCCGAGTTCTTCGTGCAGGCGTCGATTGACCGCGAGGTCCATGGGTTCACCGGCTCTGGGATGCGAGCAGCAGCTGTTCGACCAGTAACCGCCCCAAAGGCGCTTCGAGGCATTCCTCTGCTGTAGCAGGACTTCACCCTGCGGATTGAAGACGAACAACGAGAATGCGCGATGCAGGATGCCTTCACCGTCGTGGCATCGGCCTTTGTCCAGCACGCCGACTTCCCGATCATCGGCGTCAACCAGGATCAGCAGATCTTCTTCGGAAGATACTGGCGGGCGAGGGAAATGAGCTGGAGAAGCGGAAGGCATCTTCGGGAGTCCTCTGACAAAGGCGGCGTATCGGTCGAAGGCGGGTATATAACCCCGTTCAAGCGGATGTGTCAGCCACTCGATCTTCAGTACCAGAAAACTTCAGGAAAAAACCGCTGGGGGCTCGGTTAAGCAGCGCGTTCTGGTTTCGCCTCTTCCTGAATCACGTCCTCGAGACACTCCCTGAGCAGGCTCGCTGCATAGTGTAATGCCGTACGAGCCTCGGCACGGCTCGAGAACCACACCAGGCGTTCACGTGGTTTAAACAGCAGCCACGCCAGGGTGCTTAACAGACCGCGGCTGTCGAACCGGAGCTGCCAGCGCAGGATGCGGTTGGTCCATCGATCCGAACGGCGATCGATCTGCGCGCACACGACGAAGAACGGTATGCGGGCGCGAGCCAGATACCGGGCCAGGGTGGAAGAGAGGTTGTCCATCACCACACACTGGAAACGAATGGCCATTCGCCTTCGGGTACCCGGGTCGGCAACAAAGCCGCTGCTGAGAATGGCAGCACGATCCCGCCGGCCTATGTGTGCGAGTGCGGTGTCATGACGTTCACCGGACTCCGCATCGATAATCCGGGTCGGTATGACGATTTCACGTGGATCCGGGAAGTCCGCAAGACTCATGGACGTCTGCCATAGCACCACGAGGTCACAGCCCGCTGCGATCAAGTGTCCGGCGGAGGATTCCGCGTTCGAGTGTGTGCCATTGATCCGGACGAACTCCGCTGCCGGTGCAGGGGATACACGGCGGAGTGCCCGTAGTAGCGCACGCCGATCCGAATTCCGCTCGATCAGAAAACCGGTCCGATGGTGACCCAGGATGGCTTCGGCGAGGGCGCCTATGGCGCTGTCTTGCAACAAGTTCGACTTCCTGTTCAGTAACCTTCAATTCAGCATGATGGCGCTCAAGGCCGTGAGGTAGTTCAGCGGCCGAGGTGAGTTAGCGTGATTTGTAAAGCTACGGCTAGCAGCAGCCATTGCCACAACCATATACTGCTTTGTATTCAAGGAAGAGATGCCGGAGCAAAAAGTGAGCGCCATCTTGTTGGTTGACGATGAACGACAGGTGCTTGATGTGTTGAGCGAAATGCTCAGACTCGAAGGTCATGACGTGGTGACCGCGGAAAACGGAGTTGTTGCGCTCGAAAGAATACAGACGGACGCATTTGATCTCGTGTTCGCTGACATCATTATGCCGAAGAAGGAAGGCCTCGAGACCATATCCGACATCCGCAAACGACAACCACAATTGCCAATCCTTGCGATTTCCGGTGGCGGCCGTATCGGCCCCAGGGACTATCTTGAAGCAGCACGCCACATCGGTGCCAACGCGACCCTCGCCAAATCCTTCGGGCGAAACGAATTCATCAGCATGGTGGATTCCCTGCTGGCGTGAACCTTCGACCGGATGAAGCCCTTACCGGGCAGTTCGCGAAGCTGGCTGTGGACCCTGATGCGTCCGAGTGGGATGCGGCCGTCCTCGTAAACCGGGTCATCGATCCGGATGTCGGCGAAGTTTCCATCCAGCCGCTGCTAGCAGCGGATTCTGGCATGCGTGGCGAATCCTCCTGGCGGGTGCTCGGGCAACTCGGTTTTCGGGGTGATGACGACGCGCTGCGAAATCTCGACAACAGCTGCATCGCGCGGGTGATGGAGCGCCGGCGCGGGTTGCCAATCACGCTGGCTCTCGTGCTCATTGAGCTCGCCCGGTCACGCGGCGAGCAGGCGTGGGGGCTCAACACGCCCGGACATTTTCTCGCACAGGTGAAAGGCGAGGTCATCGATCCAGTGAACATGGCACCGCTGTCCATCACCGGTGACCTGCCGCGGGCAGACACGGTGGATGTGGCGCTGCGCATGCTCAACAACATCAAACAGGTCTGTCTCGAACGGCGGCAGCCGCACTCGGTACTGGTGATTCTTGAACACCAGCGTGGTCTGGCGGAGGCGCTGCAAAACGACGGCTTGGCAGCGGGATTGCACCTCGAATCCGGCAACTGCTGGTTTAAGCTCAATATGGCGGAGCTTGCGCGGGACCACTTTGAGGCCTGCGCCGAGCTGGCACCGGAAGGCTCTGAGATGCAGCGTAATGCGCAGATGCGCATCCGGTTGCTCGGCAAGAGCCGACCTCCGACCTTGCATTGAAGAAGGCAGCATTAAACCAAGCGGTATCGGAAAAGGGATTGCTGGGATTTCGCCGTCAACGCAGTAACTCAGCGAGGACAGCGGGTTAACACATGTCCTGCCAAGGATTGTCAGGTTCGAGGGACACCGGCACGCCGAATCCCGGAACCCGGATGCCTGACTCGTCGAGTCCGAGATCGCTGCCTTCGAGCACCCCTTCACCAAACTGGTATATGGTTTCAGCGCGTCCGCTGCAGGCGTCTGCATCGTATGCAGCGGCCTTGGCCTCCACGTCCTGATTCCGCTTGCGCCAATCGTTCAGTCGGTTTCGACCCCAGCGTTTTTCCAGCATGTGCAGGGTGCGATGAGGAGACAGGAACACGCCTGTGGCGTTGTTGCCGCCGAAACCTTTGGAATTGACGAACGCCGCCGTGTAGGTATCTGTGCTGGCGCGGACGTGCTCGAATGGGAACCGCAGGTGGGCTGTATGCACATCACTTGCGAGGTGATCGATGGTGGTGATGCCCGGAACAGGGCCGTACTGCCACTGGCCGAGTACAGCGGCCAGTTGGTCGCCACCGGCTGGTGCCATGGTATGGCCGACATAGGCCTTCACTGCACCGACCAGCCAGTCTTCGATGCCGAATCTGCCGGCAAGGGTGCTGAGGATTTGTGACTCGGTGACACGGTTTTGTGGAGTGCTTGTGCCATGCGCCTGCATGTAGGTTGATTTTCGCAGCGCGTCATTGCCGATCAGTGAACGCGCAAATGCCAGCGCCTTGGCCACGGTTATCCAGTTGCCGACACCTGGTCCGGATATGGATTTCTTGTAGCCGTCAGCGTTGACGAATACACCGGCAGCAGTACCGAGAATGCGTGCGCCCAGTTGCAACGCAAGTTCATCGTCCATCAGCACCAGGTATACGGCACCCTCTGCCACAGTGAAGCCACAGTTATCCGAAAAAGGCCGTACCGCACGCCGGTTGTCGCATCGGGTAGATCCGTCGAGCTGAGCGAGCGCATCGTCTTCGGCGAGTGCGCCCATTGTGCGATAGCCCTCGATCACATCCGGCTCGACCGGTGCCTCCGAGTTGCCGACGAAGACGATACGCTTTTCGCCGTCACGGATCTCTTCAATGCCCTGACGAACGTTGTACAGGAAGGTGGCGCAGGCACCGATGATGCCGGCGGTACCGCCGACTGAGCCGAGAACGTAGGCGTTGATGAAATCGCCGGGCATTTCTGACAGCCCGAACGAGCAGTGTTTTGATGAAGGACGCTTGCCTCGCATCGGGTTCTGCATGAGGCCGCCGTAGGCCTCGTCATTGAGCTGACCCATCGCACTGCCGGAATACACCGCGATCTGGTCGCCGCTAACGACCGACTTCAGGGTTTCCAGGGACAGCCCCATGGACTGAAGTGCGTCCGAAGCGGCGTAGACGGCAAGTTGCAGACCCCGGGGATGACTGCGTGACTGATAGGTATTGCCCGGATCAAACCCGGTTGGCAGCTGGCCGGCACTCGTGACCTTCGAGACCCGTGCATCCGGGAACAACACTTCAGTCGCACCGAAACACGTGACCTGCACTGTGCGGTTGTCGAGTTCGGTGACCTTCCAGCCGGCGGGCATCGATTCCGGCAGTTGCCGTTTCGGCACGCGGAACGTGAGTACGTCGCCACCATCCGGTGAGACCGTCGCTGCGCTTTGACAGTAGACTCGCTCGACGTCGAATGTCTCGATCTTGCGAACCAGCGTATGTGCGCGGATGTGTTCGCGAACGACAACCGATGACGGATCGTCCTTAATGCCCATCAGGCTCGCCAGGGCGCGATAGGTTCCGGCGCGAGCCGGTTCATCCAGCACGTCGATCACCATCCTGCGATAGGCGTGGTCGAATGAAATTCTGCCGGCGGCGTTCACACCACCCATGCCGACGATGACCGGAAGACGTGCCAAATCAACCCACTCCTGTTCCCGTCATGACATCACACCTGCTTTCCACAGCGTTTACTTCACCTACGGCTTATACGCGTTCGAGCGCCACTGCCGTTGCTTCACCGCCACCGATACAAAGTGAGGCGATACCGCGGCGCCCGCCGGTGTTCTGCAAGGCATGAGCGAGGGTTACCAGCAACCGTGCGCCTGTCGATCCGATCGGATGTCCCTGTGCACACGCACCTCCGTAAATGTTGACCTTTGCATGCGGCAGGTTGAGTTCCTGCATGGCAATCATGGTCACCATGGCGAAGGCTTCGTTGATCTCGAAAAGGTCTACCTCATCGAGTCGCCAGCCGATTCGTGCGGCGAGTCTCCGCATCGCGCCCACCGGAGCGTTCGTAAACGTTGCCGGGTGCTGCGAATGAGTCGCGTGGCCGACGATGCGCGCCAGAGGCGTTCTGTCCGCAAGTGCGGATTCTGCACTGATCAGCAGTGCCGCAGCACCATCGGAGATCGAACTTGAATTGGCGGCGGTGATGGTGCCGTCGTTCTTGAAAGCCGGCTTCAGCGCGGGGATTTTTTCGGGTTTGGCTCGCCTAGGTTGTTCATCGTCACTGATCACGTTGCCATCGATCTGGATTGGACTGATCTCGGCTGCAAGCCGGCGTTGTTCGATCGCCCGTCGAGCGCGCAGCACAGACTCAAGGGCATAGGCGTCCATCGCTTCGCGGCTGATCTGGCGCTCATCAGCCGTTGCTTGCGCAAAGCTGCCCATGGAACCGCCAGTCTCAGCATCCTCGAGGCCATCCAGAAACATCGCATCGCGAACCGGTGCGACCCCCGAGGATTCGCCATGTCCCATACGCAGACCGGATTGCAGCCGGGTGAGCAGGTAAGGCGCATTGCTCATGCTTTCCATGCCACCACAGACCACAGCCTGTGCTGATCCGGCACGGATCAGATCAAAGGCCAGCATCGCCGCCTTCATTCCCGAGCCGCAGACCTTGTTGACGGTGGTTGCGCCGCAGGCATCTGGCAATCCGGCAAGGCGGCTCGCCTGTCGGGCTGGGGCCTGTTTGAGCCCGGCGCTGATGACGTTGCCGAAGATCACCTCATCGATCGCTCGCGCCGGATCGCTCGTGCCGAGCACGGCCCGGATCGCATGCGCACCGAGCTCGGGAGCGGTCCGTTTGGCAAGCACCCCCTGAAAGCTGCCAATAGGCGTGCGAGCCGCAGCAGCAATGAACACATGTTCGCTCAATTGGTTCTCTGCAGAATAGTTAACGCAGCACAGACCACATCGGCTCCTGCGTCAGCCGTTCGATGCTTGATCTTCGGGCAACTAATTTTGAGCCCACTCGCGGAAACGTGGTGCGAGCTCGGCGAAATTGCACGGCTTGTTGTTAATGTCGAGTTGGGCGCGGATGATCTTTTCGAAGCCGAGGCGGACCGCGCCGGTTGATCCCGGCAGGCTGAAGATGACCGTCGCATTGGCGATACCGCCGAAGGCACGTGACTGGATGGTCGATGTACCGATGTCGCTGAAGGACAGCTGGCGGAAGAGCTCTCCGAAGCCAAGAATTTCCTTGTCGAAAAGGGGTATCAATGCCTCAGGGGTGCTGTCGCGCCCGGTAAATCCGGTGCCTCCGGTAGTCAGGATGACTTCGATGTTCTCATCAAAAATCCACGCAGACACCAAGGCCCTGAGCGCGTAGATGTTGTCGCGAACAATGTTTCGGGCGATCACCTGATGACCGGCCGCGGATGCCATCGCTTCGAGAGCATCACCCGAAGTGTCGTTGTCGCGGGTGCGCGTGTCCGAGACCGTGAGGATCGCAACTTTCATCTGCAAGTCCTCATCTGCAAGTCCCCATCAGAAGTTACCGAATTCAGTGGACGTTGAGTTGCCGGCGGGCAGCCACTAGAGTACGCGGCATTCTAACCAGTCGGCGACCAGTGGATAAACAGCTCATTGAGGGCGACCGCCTCTATTTGATTGCTGAAAGCCTCGCCCATGACGACTCGTTGTTCCCAGCAGTCACATCGGGACAGGAAGCGGTGCGGGGGCTGTTGCGTGACGAAGTGATCCGGCGAAAGTGTCGGGCGCTGTCCAATATGGATGTGGACTCCTACATCGAGTCCGTCGTAACACCTGCGGAAGACAGCACGCGAATCAGCGCTCCCCGTATCATCCGTCGTCTCGGCAGAGTTCGGCGTGAAGAATCGGATGGGCCCTATTACTCCGCTACCATCGAGATGGACTTTGGTGGCGAGTGGCGTCCGGTTGGTTTCATCGCGCAGGATCGCAGCGTGGAAAACGGCAGCTGGGGTCCGCGTCACCACAAGGCGGCGGCGGAACGAATCGCCTATCACGCGCGCCGGCGCACACCCATCGTCAACTTCATGGATACCCCCGGGGCGGATTCCCGGGAAGATGCTAACCGCAACAACCAGGCGCACTCGATTTCGCGATTGATCGTTGAAGCTTGCAACGTCGATGTGCCAACGATCGGTGTGGTGTTTGGTCTTGGTTATTCGGGTGGTGCCATTCCACTCGCTGCCTCGAACCTCCTGCTTGCGGTCAAAGACTCAGTGTTCTCGACGATTCAACCGCGTGGTCTCGCCAGCATCGCGCGGCGTCTCAATCTGTCGTGGCAGGAGTGTGCCCAATACGTCGGCCTCTCGGCCTTTGAGCTCTATGAACAGGGCAATGTCGACGGGGTGATCGATTTCAGCGCTGAAAGAGCGGATGCGGAGATCGAGAACCTGAGACTCGCAATCACCACGGCCATCTTGAGGGTGGAAAATCAGGCGCGGAATTTTGTTGCGGAGAACGAGTACATCCTCGATCACTACAAACAGAGTCTGCTTCGTTATCTCCGTCCGTCGCCACGGCTGTCACAGATGCAGTCCACGGCAGGCCTGAAACTGACAAAGAACCCCACGGAGTACCTCAACGTCTTTGGTGTAGCGTTCCGGTACCTGCGTTATCTCGGCATCCGCAAACGGATCAAGGCAACGACGACGGCGCAATACGGCCGACTCGCATCCCAGGAACTGCCGCAGGGCGAACTCGACAAACGGGCGGATCTGGAACGCCGTCAGTCTTTCCTGAAATGGCTGCAGGACCCGGACCGCGTGGTCTATGACGATGCCTTGTCAAAAACCTGGAAAAACTACCAAGACAAGAAAGAGGCCATTGGTGCGGAGCGTGGGCGTATTGCCATGTTCCTCTTTGGTGAGCCGAAGAAAAATTTCGATGATGCACGCAGTGCCCTCATTACCCGCGTAGGCATCTACCTCTACAACCGCTGGAAGGGTGATGCGGTAGGTAACCTGCGAGCACTACGCGACCTGCTCGAGCATCACAGCGACACCAGGCAGGTGCTCAAGGTCAGCGATCTCAGCAACCCCCGGGAGTTCATCGAGGCCATTCGTCTGGATGCCGAACTCTATCCGCTGATGCTGCGCACCTTCAGCCACCAGGGCAAAAAGCTGCTTGCAGGGCGAGGCATCGAAGAGATGTCGGAAACCTATCTCGCCAACCAGCTGACATCCGAACTCAATCTGGCCATGACCACGGTGGCGTTTCGGGTTGGGCCAGAACCAGGACTTTCGGAGCTTGAATCCAATCGGCAGTTCCTCGAACGGCGCTTCCCGGAGTTCGTGGCCACCCGCAGTGACCGCTCGCGCAGCGTTTCGCCGAACGAGCTGACCGTGCTGGATCTGCTCGTGCACGATGAGCTGCGGGAGGAGTTCATTCGCGAGTGCGAGAACTTGCTGCTGTTTGATTCGGTCTACGACCAGGTCATCGCTAATCTCGATTCCATCGCAGCGGAAGCCCAGCGCACGCAGGCCCTGTCCCGCGATTCGCTGGGCCGCCTCTTCAATACCACGCTTGAACTTGCGGCGAGTGGCGTCACGCTGAAGCCGCGCGCTGGCGTCAACCCCGGCAACGCCGCACAGGAACTTCGTAAGCAGGTGACCCGCTGGTATCAGCGCGTCATCAAGCTGCCCAAGGGTGGCGACTTCTTCCGGGTGGTGGAGGAGTGGAAACGCCTGACGTTCCCGCATCTGGCCGACTCGCTGTTCGTGGTCGTCACCTATGTCTTCGAGAGTCTGCTCAATTCCTTGATTCTTGCGGAAACAGAGGGGCGTGGTTACCAGGGCAAGATCGCTCCGCGCAACATCGGTCGACGCAAGGACTTCTGGAATCGGCTGCACATCGCCTATCGCGATCTGCTGTTGAACGAAGAACTGCGTAAGTTCAGACGTGCACATCCGTTCACGCAGAAGGACATCATCAGTCGCTTCTTCCGCTCGTTCGATGAGCTCGATCGCGACCTGATCTCAAGTGACCCCCGGAGTTTTCCGGGCTTCCGTCCGTCTATCGAGGAAGCGCTGAAGAAGAATCTGCCACCGTGTGGTGTGATCACCGCCGTGGCTACGTTCGAGGATGGCGCGCAGGGATTGCCCGTAGGTGTGGTGATCTCCAACGTCGCCTTCCAGGCGGGTGCGTTCGACATGGCGAGTGCAGTGAAAGTCTGCCGGTTGCTTGTGCGCTGTGCAGAAGAACATCTGCCCGTGGTGTGTTTTGTGTCCTCCGGTGGCATGCAAACCAAGGAAGGAGCAGGGGCGCTCTTCTCGATGGCCGCGGTGAACGACCGGATTACGCGGTTCGTCCGCGATCATGATCTGCCGGTGATCGTCTTCGGTTTCGGTGATTGCACCGGCGGTGCCCAGGCAAGTTTTGTAACTCACCCGCTGGCGCAGACCTACTATTTCTCTGGCACGAGCATGCCGTTTGCCGGTCAGATCGTCACGCCCTCGAACCTGCCGCTCGATTCGCTGCTGTCGAACTATCTGTCGACGAATCGCGAGTCCATGCAAGGGCTCGTCAAACATCCGTTCTATCCAGGGTTTGATGAGGCGCTGCGCAAGATCGATGACCAGATACCTGTGCCTGGAGAAACGGTGCAGGAAGTGGTGCGACGGATCTGGAACGGTGTGCTCAGCCAGGCTCGTCCTGTGGTGGTTGCCCACAACCCGCACTACACCGACCGCGATCTGATTCGTCCGGTTCGCAAGACGCTCATTCATGCGCGGGGCTGCACCGCGATCAAGCTCATCCGCATTGCACAGCGAAATGACATCCGCGTGGTCCTGGTGCAGTCCGACCCGGATATGGAATCCGCGGTGGTGGACATGCTCAGCAGCCGTGACGAGGTGGTTTGTATCGGCGGCAATACACCGGATGAGAGTTACCTCAATGCCCAGAGTGTGCTGAAGGTTGCCAAGGATCATGCCGTCGACAGCCTGCATCCTGGTATCGGATTCCTGTCAGAAAACGCCCAGTTTGCCGAGCTGATCCGTCGTCACGGAATCAACTTCATCGGCCCGCCAGTGCTCAGCATGGAAACGATGGGCAACAAATCGAACGCCATCAATACCGCCATGAAGCTGGCTGTGCCGGTGGTTCCAGGCAGCCACGGAATTCTCACGTCAGTGGAGCGGGCCGCGGAGGTGGCCGAGACCATTGGTTATCCCGTGCTGATCAAGGCAGTGCATGGCGGTGGTGGCAAAGGCATCCAGGTGGTGGAGCGCGCCGCAGAATTCCATGAGCAGTTCCATCGCGTGACGCGTGAAGCGCGGGCCGCGTTCGGCAATGGCGACGTTTATCTCGAAAAGTACGTCACCAGCCTGCGGCATATCGAAGCCCAGGTGCTGCGTGACACGCACGGCAATACCCGGGTCCTTGGAATCCGCGATTGTTCTGTACAACGCGATAAGCAGAAAGTTCTGGAAGAAAGTGAATCCACGGCGTTGCCGCCGGATCTCAAGAAGCTGGTGCTCGATTACGCCGGCATGATCGCCGATGAAGTGAAGTACACCGGTGCCGGTACGGTTGAGTTCATCTACGATCTGAAGAACAACGCTGTGTATTTCATGGAAATGAACACACGTCTGCAGGTTGAACACCCGGTGACCGAATGGGTGAGTGGAGTTGATATCGTCGGCGCCCAGTACCGGATTGCCGGTGGACAATCGATTGCCGATCTCACGGTGCAATCGAATGGTTATGCCATCGAGGCACGGGTGACCGCAGAGAAAATCCAGCCGGTGGGCCAGAAGCTGGAGTTTCGTCCGCATCCAGGGCAGATCCGTACCGCCAGCTTCCCGCAGATGGAAGGCGTTGAGGTCATCGCGATGGCTGCCCCTGGCAAGTCGGTGTCGCCTTATTACGACAGCATGGTCGCGCAGATCATTGTGCATGCGGATAACCGGCTGGCCGGTCTTGCCAAGCTGGATGACTACCTCGCGAAGGCCGAGCTCACCGGCATCAGCACCAACATTCCGCTTCTGCGGCGCATCCTGAAAGATCCGGTCTTCCAGGCTGGAAGTTACGATACGGGCTTCCTTCCGGAGTTCCTCAAACGGACCGATGTTCCATCGCTGATCGACGAGATTGAAGCCATTGCCGGCGAGAGTGGCTCGACGATCAACCAGGACAGCATCCGCATCGCCGACAGTGACGAACTCAAGGTGCTGTCGCCGGCGACAGCCATCTTTTACTCGGCACCCACGCCGGCCGAGCCTGCCTACGTTTCGGTGGACGATGTCATCGATCTCAACCAGACCATTTGCCAGCTCGAAGCCATGAAGATCTTCACGCCACTCAAGCTTGATGACTTCAATACTGACACCGAACTCTTCCCGAAGAACCGCCGGTACAAGGTGTCGCGTATCAACATCGAAAATGGTCGTCAGGTGAACGCCGGTGATCTGTTGTTCGTGGTGAAACCGCTCACAGCCTGATCGTCAGCTCGCTGAATGGAGATCGCGGTGGATGTGATCACGCGATCATCCACCGGATGCTTTCAACCACACACCCCACAGCGATAGCGGTGATCGCGTGTCCACTCCAGCGTTTGAAACCTGAATCATCCAGTTTGTCGAGCAGCCGGGTGCCCACACGTGTGCCTGCGACCGCCAGGATCATGGCTGCACCGATGAACCAGAACGGCAGCTCATCGGCGATATCGATCATCATCCCGTAGTAACCGACCTTTAGCAGATGCCCGAATGTCTGCGTAACCGCCTTGTTGGCAACGATGGCATGCCTCGACAGCAGTGAGTGCAGTAAAACACGTCCAGAATAGGACCTGATGCGCCGGCGAGCAGCTGTGCTGCGGTGACGATCACGCCGCAGGAGAGGGCGTGAGCGGCCGAGTGATATCGAGCTTTGCGAACTTTCCGGAGAAGCGACCAGCGAGCGAAAACAGACCAAGCAAGAGCAGGATGAGACCGGCATCCGGTACCAGGTTCACGGCGATGAATAGGGCCAGGACCGCACCGGCGCCCGCTGCATACCATGGCAGGACGTTCCATTCGACGTGACTGCGCAGAAACCACGCCCGCGATCCGTTGGCTGTGAGTTGTACTGCGCCGCGCAGGATCATGGCGGCGGCGACAGGTAAGGTCGTCGCGAGAACCGCCATGAGAATCATGCCGCC
>VGVE01000070.1 GCA_016874135.1 Gammaproteobacteria bacterium
AGACGATACGATCCCGCGTGAGTTCATAGATGCCCTTGAAGTGCCGACCCATGCCGATCGGCCAGTTCACCGGCGCACACTGGATCTGCAGCACCTCTTCGATTTCATCGAGTACCTCGATGGGGTCGCGTATTTCGCGGTCGAGCTTGTTCACGAAGGTGATGATGGGTGTGTTGCGCATGCGGCACACTTCCATCAGCTTGATGGTACGAGGCTCCACGCCTTTGGACCCGTCGATCACCATGAGCGCCGCATCGACCGCGGTGAGTGTACGGTAGGTGTCTTCGGAGAAGTCCTCATGACCGGGCGTATCGAGCAGATTCACCACGCGTCCGGTGAACGGGAACTGCATCACCGAAGTGGTGACCGAAATCCCGCGCTGTTGCTCCATGGCCATCCAGTCTGAAGTCGCGTGGCGATCAGACTTGCGTGCTTTCACGGTACCCGCGAGCTGGATGGCACCACCGAACAGGAGCAGTTTTTCGGTGATGGTGGTCTTGCCCGCATCGGGGTGGGAAATGATGGCGAACGTTCGCCTGCTGCGAATCGCCTTCTGGTGGTCCATGCCGGAGCAGCCGGGTGAAAAAGGCGGTGGATTATAGCGACTGATGTCTCGAGCGTCTGGTGCCCATACAGCTGGCAATCACCGGAGCGACGCATCCGCGGCGATCTGCAGCGCCATCACCACGGCATCCTCGTGACCGACCACCGCCGGGTAGTAGTTGCGGCGACGGCCGACCTCCGTGAAGCCCATCGATCGGTACAGCGCCTGCGCAACCTCGTTGGATGGACGAACCTCGAGAAACACCGTCCGGGCGCGATGCACACGTTCCGACCGATGCAACATGTGACGTAGAAGCTCACGTCCCCAGCCGAAGCCCTGGAATCGCCTGGCAATGCAGATGTTGAGTATGTGGGCCTCGCCAGCGCCGGTACTGAGGATCGCATGCCCAACCAATTGGTCGCCAAGCAGGCACACCCGGCTGTCGAACTGGGTATCACGCAGGCAGTCCGCGAACATGCCGGCCGTCCATGGAAACGTATAGGCCCGGGTTTCGTTGCGGGTCACTTCGGTCAGGTCCGCCTCGCGCATTTCCCGGATCATCAACTGCAGCGGCTCACGGGCGTCGGTCTCAGCCACTGCTGTCTCCGAGCAGCAGTCGCCAGAGTTCCTGTTTACGCGCGGGGTCGCCGAAGAGCTCGTCGAGTGACGGGATTACGGTGCACGGATCCTTGAACCAGTCCTCAAAGCGAATGACCGCGTCCGCGCTGATGAACACACGGGCGGCAGACAGGCCCGTGAGCTGTCGCGTCATGAAGGCGCGCAGCACCCGCTCCGGAGGTGTTGCCGTCGTACGACCTGCCGACTGTGGCGGGTATACGAACTCGATCACACTGGTCGCGGCCCCGGCTGCAGCCGACAGCGCAGAGGCCGCTTCGACGATATCCCGTCCGAGCCGTTGACGATTACGAGTCTGCGGCGGGACACACAGCAGAATCGCCCCAGCACCACGAAAACAAAGCAAAGAGAAGGGTTCCACCGGAATTTCGGCGAGTGCGGGTTCGGTATCGACCCGTTGTGTCGGCTGGACCTCGGGTACCGGTCTTGCCGGCAGTGAATGAGATATCCGCGAATCAGCGTCTCCTTTGTTCGGTACAGAACCGCCCGGACGTTTGGGAGGCACAGGTACAGAGGCCGGATTCGGATCGGACCGGGCAGCGCGCTCGGCCACAGCAACTCGAGCGGCAAGCGTGGACGCGGTCGGGCGTTCAAACCAGACATCGATTCCCATGACCTTGAGCATCTTCAGGCGCGCGGCGTCGATTTGTTTTGCCTCGTCGTGGAAGGACGGTCTACGATTTACGGCGCAATTCTTCGGGATTTTTCCATGCAGTTCCAGACCGATGACCTGCGCATCAACGGCCAGGAAGAAGTCATCGCCCCTGCCCGGCTGATCGACAGGATCGCCAGCACCCCGGCGGCGTCCGAGTGCATTTTTAATACGCGCCGGGCGATCTCCGACATCGTGCATGGGCGTGATTCCCGTCTGCTGGTGGTCGTAGGCCCGTGCTCGATCCACGACCCCAGCGCGGCGCTCGAATACGCGGACCGGCTCAAGGAACTGGAGCGTGAATTGCGCGATTCGCTGCAGATCATCATGCGGGTGTACTTCGAAAAGCCCCGCACGACGGTCGGCTGGAAGGGACTGATCAACGATCCGAAGCTCGACAATACGTTCGATATCAATTCAGGTCTCGCCCTCGCCCGGCAACTGCTGCTCGACATCGCGAGCCGTGGTCTCGGCACTGGCACGGAGTACCTGGACCCGATCACGCCCCAGTACGTGGGTGATCTAGTCAGCTGGGGTGCCATCGGTGCACGTACCACCGAAAGCCAGGTTCATCGCCAGCTCGCATCAGGCCTGTCCTGCCCGGTTGGATTCAAGAACTCCACGGACGGTTCGATCCAGGTGGCGGTTGATGCGGTGAAATCCGCAGCCCACCAACACATCTTCCTGTCCGTGACCAAGGAAGGTCACTCAGCGATTTTTTCGACCACCGGCAATCCGGACTGTCACGTGATCCTGAGAGGCGGTGGCGGGAAGACGAACTTCGACAACTCTGCGGTTCACCATGCGAGCGGCCTGCTCGAACGGGCCGGGCTTGCCGAGCGCGTGATGATCGACATGAGTCATGCGAACTCAAGCAAGGACCATCGCAAACAGATCGCGGTGTGTCGTGATATCGCCGGTCAGCTGCGCGCCGGTGAGAACCGCATCCTTGGCGTGATGATCGAATCGAATCTCATCGAAGGTCGGCAGGATCTGAAGGCCGATCCCTCGAAACTCAACTACGGCCAGAGTATCACCGACGCCTGCATCGGCTGGGATGACACGGTCAATAGCCTCCGGGAACTTGCCGACGCTTCAGCAGCCCGGGCCAGCGTTCGATCATGAGCGCCGCGTAGATGAGGCCATAAACCATCGCCTCCAGGTACCCGGCCTTGGTCAACCAGAGCAGATGCAGGAGTCCGAGGGGGATCGCCACATAAACCAGTCGGTGCAGACGAACCCAGCCTCGTTTGAGACGGCGTTGCCAGCCGCGTGTTGAGGTTGCTGCCAGCAGCAGGAGCACTACCCACGCTGCAAAACCGACCGTGATGTAAGCGCGCTCCGTCAGATCAACCACGATTTGTTGCAGGGAAAAACCAGCCAGCAGGGCGAGATAGACCAGGAAGTGCAGCGACAGGTATACAAAGGCCGAAAGGCCGGTCATGCGCCTGAACCTCAGCGCAGCTTGCCAGTGAACTCGCCGCCGCAACGTGGGGAACAGAAGCGTTACCAGAAGGAGTCTTAGGCCCCACTCACCGAAATGAAGGAGCAGCGTTTCTGGCGCGTCCGCGCCCAGCATTTTCCCCGGCTCACCGATATCCACGACAATGGCAACGATGGCCCAGAGCCCGGGAGCGCAGAGCAGAAGAAGCCACAGCCACCAGATGATTCGCATGTTTTGCTGATTCCCGCTGATCAGCAGCTGCTCAGCAAACGATCAACTGAAACGATCAATAGAAACGCCGCAGGTCCATCCCCGAATAGAGCGAGGCGACTTCGTCCGCATAACCATTGAACGGCAGTGTTTCACGCCAATTGGGTGCAAACAACGTCGACGGCAAGCGTCGTTCTCGCGCCTGGCTCCAGCGGGGATGGTCAACCGCCGGATTGACGTTGGCGAAGAAGCCGTATTCGTTTGGGGCTAACACATTCCAGCTGGTGCGTGGCTGGCGCTCCGTGAAGCGGATCTTCACGATCGACTTGCCACTCTTGAAACCGTACTTCCAGGGCACCATCAACCGCCATGGCGCGCCGTTCTGTTTCGGCAGTGGTTTGCCATAAAGACCGGTCACCATGATGACCAGTGGATGCATGGCTTCATCCATTCGCAACCCCTCGACATAGGGCCATTCGATGCCCGCGCCGAACGCACGCTGCCCGGGCATCTCCTTCGGTCGTTTGAGGGTTGTGAACTCCACATACTTCGCATTGCCCGTGGGTTCGAACTTGGCCAGGACCTTGGCCAGAGGCACACCCATCCAGGGCACCACCATGGACCAGGCTTCGACACACCTGAAGCGATAGATCCGTTCTTCGACAGCGATTCCTTTGAGTACATCCTCGATGGAGAACGTACCGGTTTTTTTGGCTTCTCCGGCGATTTCCACCGTCCACGGCGACGTGGTCAGCTGATGGGCATTTTCAGCGGGATCAGTCTTGTCGAGACCAAACTCATAGAAGTTGTTGTAAGCGGTGACCAGCCCCTCGGGGGTCAGCGTATCGTCACTTTGCAGCCCGGCCGCGGCACTCCCCGGCAACATGGCTGCGGCAGCGGTACCCGCCAGCATCCCGGTCATGCGCCGGCGAGACAGCACCAAGGACTCCAGGGTGATCTCGTACCAGCGAGGTTCAGTTGCGGATTTGCGAATCAGCGGGCGGCCATTTAATGGGCGCATCGGGGCTCCTGACGGTGATCCAGTAGTGGCAACCCTGCTTTCAGAGTCGCCTTAACCATTGGAGTCATCGGCGCCTTTCAAGTTCCCTGAACGAAGCAATTCCCACAGGTGTTTTATCGGCCCGGATAATGCGTACCCCGCGAACAGGATGAGCAATACCAGCGGCGGTTCAACCAGAATGACTGAGATGCCCAGCACCACCGCTACCAGCGCAAGGAACGGTACCCTCTCGCGAATGTTTATGTGCTTCGGTGAGTAGTAGGAAAAATTCGTCACCATCAACACACCGGTGAGGATGGTTACGGCGGCACCGAATCCGGCGCCTAAAGCGGCAGGTTTGCCGAGATCGAGTTCATGCCAGAGCCATACGGAACTGGCGATGATCCCTGCGGCCGAAGGACTCGCGAGCCCCTGGAAAAAAGAGTTGTCGTGACTCGTGTTGAAGCGTGCGAGACGCAGCGCCGCACAGGCCATGTAGACAAAACTCGCCACCCAGCCAATCTGCCCGAGCGTTGACAGCCCCCAGAAAAACGCCACGAAAGCGGGAGCGACACCAAACGCGACCATGTCCGAGAGAGAGTCGTACTGGGCACCGAATTCACTTTCGGTTTTGGTCCAGCGGGCGACGCGGCCATCGAGGGTATCGAAAAAACCCGCTGCAAAGATGGCCAGCGCCGCACCCAGGAAATTGTTGTTGACCGCAGCCACAATCGCAAAAAAACCGGCGAAGAGGGCCATGGTCGTGATGAGGTTTGGTGCCAGATAAATCCCGCGCCGACGCGGTGAGGGTGCTGGCTCGCTGATCGGATCAGTCGGTGCGACGGGCAACGGGTGCACGTTTTGGCGATCATCCCGCATTGGAGGGTCCGTTCTGTGCGTAGGGCTCTGAGTATAAACCCGCACGATCAGCACCTTTCAACAAGGGCCATACCGGGCGGTCTGTGGCGCTGTTGGAGCCAGAGCGGAAAGTACTCTCTCCGCCCTCTTTCCTCGGCTCCACTCGGCGATTCGGAGACTCAGTTGATCTCGCGATTCACCAGCCGGTTGGCGGCGATCCACGGCATCATGCCGCGCAGCTTCGCACCCACTTCTTCGATCTGGTGTTCTCCAACAATACGGCGCATGGCCTTGAGCGTCGGTGCACCTGCCTGATTCTCACCAACGAATTCGCGGGCGAATTTGCCGGTCTGGATTTCTTCGAGAATCTTCTTCATTTCCTTGCGCGTCTCATCGGTAACGAGACGGCTGCCACGGCTCAGCCCACCATACTCAGCGGTATTGGAAACCGAGTACCACATGTTCGCGACGCCGCCTTCATAAAAGAGGTCGACGATCAGCTTGAGCTCATGCAGGCACTCGAAATACGCCATCTCGGGTGCATAACCAGCTTCGACGAGGGTTTCGAATCCGGCCATGACCAGCGCTGCCGCGCCGCCGCACAATACCGTCTGCTCGCCGAAGAGGTCCGTCTCCGTCTCTTCGCGGAAGTTGGTTTCAATAACCCCGGCCCGACCGCCGCCGATGGCGGAGGCGTAGGAGAGCGCATTCTGCTTGGCCATGCCACTCGCATCCTGGGCAACAGCAATGAGACACGGCACTCCACCACCGTTCTTGTAGGTCGATCGCACGGTATGGCCTGGCCCTTTCGGTGCAATCATGACCACATCCAGATCCGGCCGCGGTTCAATCAACCCAAAGTGAATGTTGAAGCCGTGGGCGAATGCGAGGGTCGCACCCTTTTTGATGTTCGGAGCAATCTCGTTCTTGTAGAGCGCGCCTTGCGCCTCGTCAGGCGTGAGAATCATGACGAACTCCGCATCTTTCACCGCTTCAGCAACGCTTTGCACGGTAAAGCCCGCCGTAGACGCCTTGCGCGCACTGTCAGAGCCGGTGCGCAGTCCCGACACCACACGCACAACACCCGAATCCCGGAGGTTGTTGGCATGGGCGTGTCCCTGGGACCCGTAACCCACCACCACCACCTTCATGCGCTGGATCAGCGAGAGGTCGGCATCTTTATCGTAATAGACATGCATGGTTGCTCCGTTGACTGAATGGTTAAGTGGCGCTGGGTGTCAGCCGGCGAGGGTTCGCGCACCGCGGCTGATACCGGATACGCCAGACCGCACGACTTCGAGGATGCGGGTATTGCCTACCGCGCGAATGAATGCGGTGAGTTTGGCGCTCGGCCCCACCACCTGCACGGTGTACGTATCCGGGGTGATATCCACGATCTGGCCACGGAAGACATCCGTGGTTCGTTTGATCTCATCACGCTCAACGCCAGTGGCCTTGAGCTTGATGAGCATGATTTCGCGTTCAATATGTTCGTGTTCGGCGAGGTCCTGCACTTTGACCACCTCGACGATCTTGTAGAGCTGTTTGATCACCTGTTCGATATGGGCTTCATTGCCTGCAGTGGTCATCGTCAGTCGCGACAGTGTTTCATCCTCCGTTGGCGCGACAGTGAGCGTTTCGATGTTGTAGCCGCGCTGCGAGAACAGACCCACCACCCGCGATAACACGCCGGATTCGTTTTCAAGCAATACCGAGATGATGGCGCGGCGACCTTCTGCGCTCATGCTGAGACCTCCGCTCGAATCAAACCTCTGGGACGCGAGTGCACCGCTGGTCTGGCCGGGATGTTCATTCTTCCAGCCCGCCTTTACCTTCGCCGGCCTTGGCCAGAACCATATCCTTCATTGAGCCACCGCGGATCGCCATCGGATAGACGTGTTCTTCCGGGTCGACCCAGACATCGAGCAATACCAGACGGTTTTTCAGTTTCGGGCTGAACACCTCTCTGACCGCCCCTTCGAGATCACCCGCATTCGTGACCTTCATGCCGATGTGGCCAAACGCCTCGGCCATGGTTTTGAAATCCGGCAGCGAATCAGAGTAGGTGCTGCTGGCATGGCGCCCGCCGTACTGCATGTCCTGCCACTGTTTGACCATGCCGAGCGCCTGGTTGTTGAGCGCCATGATCTTGATCGGTAAACCGTACTGCAGGCAGGTGGACAGCTCCTGCATGTTCATCATGAAACTGCCTTCGCCGGTGACACAGGCGACCGTGGCTTTCGGGTGCGCCATTTGCACACCCATGGCGGCCGGCAAACCGAAACCCATGGTGCCGAGACCACCGGAGTTGATCCAGCGGCGCGGCTGCGCGAATCGGTAGTACTGCGCAGCAAACATCTGGTGTTGCCCTACATCGCTGCAGATATAGGCATCACCGTCTGTGACTTTGTAGAGCGTTTGCACGGCGTACTGCGGCAGGATGTGGCGACCAGGTTCCGGTGTGAGGTGATGGTTGAGGCCATTCTTGTCACGCCATTCATTGATCTGATGCCACCACAGGTCAATGGCCTTCTGATTGATGGGCTGCGCAGCGAGCTCCGCGTCGAGGATTTCGAGCACCTCGGTGAGCACCGGCAACACATGACCAACAATGGGAATTTCCGCCGGGACGATCTTGCCGATGGAAGTCGGGTCGATGTCGACGTGAACGATCGTTGCATCCGGGCAGAACTTTTTCGGATTGTTGGTCACCCGGTCATCGAACCGCGCACCGACGGCCAGAATGAAGTCGGCTTCATGCATGGCGAGGTTGGCTTCATAGGTGCCATGCATGCCGAGCATGCCCAGATTCTGCGGATCTTCCCCTGGATAGGCGCCGAGCCCCATCAGCGTGCAGGTCACCGGCAACTGCAGTTTGCGGGCGAGCGTCGTGAGTTCGGCGGCCGCATTACCCTGCACCACCCCACCACCGGCATAGATCACGGGGCGACGCGCGCTGATCATGGCCTGCACCGCTTTGCGAATCTGCCGAGCGTTGCCCTTCATCGCCGGGTTGTAAGAGCGCATCGACACCTTGTCAGGCCGGACATAGGGCAGCAGCACGTTAGGATCCGTGGTGTCCTTCGGTACATCGATGACCACAGGGCCTGGCCGCCCGGTCGTCGCAATGTGGAAGGCCTTGCGAACGATGGTTGGGATGTCCTCTGCCTTGCGGACCATGAAGCTGTGCTTCACCACCGGACGGGAGATTCCCATCATGTCGGTTTCCTGGAACGCGTCGGTGCCGATGAGATCCTGCGGCACCTGGCCGGAGATGATGATCATCGGAATCGAATCCATATACGCCGTGGCGATGCCCGTGATCGCGTTCGTCGCACCGGGCCCTGAGGTCACCAGGACCACACCCGGTTTGCCCGTCGCCCGGGCGTACCCGTCGGCCATGTGGGTCGCAGCCTGCTCGTGACGAACGAGGATGTGTTCTAGGCGCTGCTGACGAAAGATCGCGTCGTAAATATGCAGAGCCGCACCACCCGGATAACCGAACACATGCTCCACGCCCTCGTCCTGCAAGGCTCGGATGAGCATATCGCCGCCGGAAAGGCGCTCGGTCATCGTCGACTCCTCAACATTCGAGCTGGACCTGGAAGCGACTCAATCACGAACCAACCCATTGATTAGTCTGGCGATGTCGCACGCTGGTGGAAGCTTGTGGCAGAAAAAACGAGCGACGTATTCTTCAGACCAATCCTGACCGTGTCAATTCAGTGGCCTGGCGAGGAAGGCTCCTCTCCCTTCGGAATCCCGGCTGGAGACTGGTTCCAGCTGCCCCGCCGTTGTGATGCCGCGCACGGTTCATGGTTACCCGGTTGGAGCCGATACCCGATCCTCCGCAGGTCGTATGGTATTCTGCCCCTGATCGTACCTACCCGGTTCGAGGACATGCATCACATGCTGCGTCCGATATCACACCCCCTCGCCTTCGCCGCGTTGTTGCTTGCATTCACCGGATCGGTCGATCACGCGCGTGCCGATGAGATGTATCGCTGGGTAGACAAGAACGGGGTGCTGAACTACTCGCAAATCAAGCCCGAAGGCGTGAAAGCGGAAAAGGTTGTCACCCGCGGCACGCTGACGTCGATCAAATCGAAAACCGCACCACCACCCGCGAGCGAAGCTGGTAATCAGCCCAAACTCACCGAAGAACAACAGCGCAAGCTGGATGAATTAAAGGCACTGCGCGCACAGGAAGAGCAGCAGGTCGCAGAGATCAAGAGAGCCAACTGCGAAAAATCGCAGAAGCTGCTGGAGAGACTGAAGCTCAAGGAGCACGTCCGTATTCGTGAAAACGATGGCTCCGAACGGACGCTGGGTGAAGACGAGCGTCAGCAGAAGATCCAGAACGCAGAACTGGGTATTGCGACCAACTGCACCTGATCCTCGCCGAGGCGCCGTGGGTCAGCTTGTTTTGAGCACGATAAAACTCGCCAGGCGCCCGGTTTGACCGTCACGCCGGAACGAATAGAACCGTTCCGGATCAGACCACGTACAGAGCCCTGAATCTGTAATCATCGCCCGGCCCACGCCGGCACTTTCGAGTTGGCAGCGGACGATTCTGGCCAGATCGAGCCACCACTTGCCTTGCGAACGACCGGCCACAAACGCACCGGCAACCACCGCTGCGGGAATCGTCCTTGCCATCTCCATGCGGACATCATCGCCAACTTCGTAGACGCGGCCGGAGATTGCCGGCCCGATCCAGGCGCAGAGTTCCGTCGAATCCACCGGTATCGCATCCAGAAGTGCCGGTACCACACCGCTAGCAACTCCTCGCCAGCCCGCATGGGCCGCACCAATGATCGAACCGCTGAGGGAGGTAACCATCACCGGGACACAATCCGCGGTCTGGATTACCAGTGCCACACCTGGAACCTCCGTCCACACCGCATCCGCCTGCGGAACCTCAGCAGCAAATGATCTGAGGTGGTGAACCTGTACCCCGTGGATCTGATCGAGGAATTGCAGCGACCGTGCACCGATGCGCTCCGCCAGCCGGGCGCGGTTGGCAGCCACTGCATCGGGGTCATCACCGGTGTGCAATGCCGTGTTGAAACCCTGCCACGGTGGACCACTGCGGCCACCCCGTCGCGTGGTTGTACCACACAGCACCCCTGGCACCGACCATGGCGCCAGAGGCCAGTCGTCAGGAATCTCGTTCATGCAACTTCAGATCCGCTGTCAGCTCCGCCACCAGAACGGCAAAGTCCCCCGGCCACCGAGCTGTGAACGCCATCGATTCACCCGTACCGGGATGTTCAAAACTGATGGACTCCGCGTGCAGCGCCTGCCGCCTGAACGCCCGAATGATCTGCACCAGATCAGGCGTCGGCCGCGGCGGTAACCGGCCGCGGGCGCCGTAGGTCGAGTCACCCACAAGGGGATAGCCCGCATGGGCGAGATGTACCCGGATCTGGTGTGTTCTGCCGGTGTGCAGGTCTGCCTGAATCAGAGTGTGGCCACGGAAACGTTCGCGCACCCGCACGCTGGTATGGGCAGGTTTGCCATCCTCCCTGACTGCCTGCCGGACTCGGTGGTGAGGATCCCGGCCGATGGGTTGCCGGTACTCCGCTCCCGAAACCAGCCGGCCTTCCACGACCGCCACGTAGGATCTGCGAATGCTCCGCTCGGACAAGGCGCCGATAAACGTGGCGTGGGCACGGCTGCTGGTGGCGACGATCATGATGCCGCTGGTTTCCTTGTCGAGACGATGCACGACACCCGCCCGGGGAAGTTGATTCAGTGCCGGCCGATGGGCCAGCAAGCCGTTAACGAGCGTCCTGTCCGGATTGCCGGCCCCGGGATGCACGATGAGACCCGCTGGCTTGTTGAGGACGATGACATCATCGTCCTCGTGGCAAATGTCGAGTGGAATCGACTGCGGCAGGTCTTCAACCCGCGGGGTTTCGGCCAAATCGAGCCGCAACACTTCGCTGCCGTGCACACGATAACTCGGCTTGGTGAGTGATCCGTCCAGGGTGAGGAAACCATCCTCGATAGCACGCGTCAGCACCATCCGCGAATGGTCATCAAACAACAGCGACGCGACGCGGTCGACCCGCATGCCAGCATGTTCTGGTCCAGTGTGTGCTTCACGCATGAGTTTCTGCCCGCTCCTGGCAGGCCCATGGCAGATGATGGTCATTTGCGGGGCCGCAAGGATGGCTGCTTTGGCGAGCCGGTTCAATTCTGATCCGCGCCGGAACACAACAGTGCCTGAACACATCCTGAGCAAACACGGTAGCGAATTTCCCGCTCCTGCTGACCAGACAGATCGCGAGCGAATTCCTTGGAGTTCCCTTAGTATGCGCGACCAGTGCTCCTGAACCTTCCGGGACCAACATGACGTTATCTTGGCTGCAGTGTTATCGCGGGGCGTGGCGCGTCCTCCTACTCTCTCTTCTGCTTTCCATCACCAGCGCCTGCACGCTCTGGCCGTTCGGCAAGGATGAGGGTGAGGATGGGGATGATGCAGCCGAAGAGGAAGACGCGAACACCACGGAACATGCGCTCTATCGAGCTTCCCAGCGATATCTGCGCAGCGGCAACTACGACATCGCCATCAAGAACCTCGAACGGCTTGAGGCACGCTTTCCCTTCGGCCGTTATGCCGAACAGGCGCAGCTGGAAATGATCTACGCGCGGCACATGTCCATGGACCATGATGCCGCCCGCACTACTGCGGATCGGTTCATCCGCCTGCATCCCACCCATACCAACGTGGACTACGCCTACTACCTGAAAGGCATGTCGAGCTACAACAAGAACTCGAGCCTCCTCGACCGGTTGATTTCAACGGACCCTTCCAAGCGCGACATGACGGCAGCGCGGGACGCCTACGCGGACTTTGCCCAGCTCATCGCCCGTTATCCTGACTCAACCTATACCCCTGATGCCCGGCAACGGATGGTGTATCTGCGCAACCTTCTGGGTGCGGCGGAAGTTGGCGTAGCCGACTACTACATGCGTCGTGGTGCCTATATGGCAGCCAACAACCGGGCGCAATTCGTCATCGAAAACTATGCACAGAGCAGTGCCGTACCGGACGCGCTGGTCATCATGGTGGAGTGCAACTGGCGGCTCGGGCTTGAAGACGCGGCCAATGACACGCTGCGAGTACTCGCCACCAACTACCCGGATCACGACGCGTTCGATGCGGAAGGCAACCTGATACTCGCAGACCGGGTACTCAGCCGCGATCGTTCGTGGACCAACATCGTGAGCCTTGGTCTGCTTGACCGCCCGCAAGTGCCACCGCCGATAAAGCTGCGCCATCCGGAGGGATTCGTGCCAAAAGCTCGGCCTGACAGCGCCGCTGACGGCGACGGCAAAGGTGACAAGAAGAAGAAAAAAGGCGGCTGGTTTGACTGGTTGCCGTTCATCGGCTGATGGCAACCACCACCGGCAAACACCGGCACGATTGTCGCCGAAGTCGAACTGCGGCGATTTTCACAGGCACTGTCCCTTCTCAGGATCTATGGGTGTTTACCGCATCATTGTGGGTGTGGTACTGCTTCTGATCTACACCTAGGACTGGATCCAGACCGAACTGGGCCACACAGCTCCGGAACATTTTCTCTGGGCGCTGCTCGCCTACACGACATTCAACGTCGCCTTTCTGCTGATCACACGGCCACTGTATGCCACTGTGCGCTGGCAGCGGTTTGTGGCTGTACTGGTGGTTGCCGCAGATATCGGCTGGTTAGCAGTACTGATGGGTCTGTCCGGTGGGGTCGGCAGCGGACTCGACGGGTTCGTGCTGGTGACCGTCACCGCAGGCGCCATCGTCCTCTTCAACCGGACGAGTCTGCTTACCGCGGCGCTGGCGACGATTGCTGTGCTTTACCAGGAGCTTTACACCACTCTGGTGGCACCCGCTGAACCCAGTGGTTTCTTCCAGGCGGGTGTGCTCGGCGCAGTGTTTTTCGCCGCGACGCTGGTTATCCAGAACCTGTCGAACCGGCTGCGCCAGAACGAATTGCGCAACCTGTCGCAGGCGGCGGAGCTCGCGGACCTGGAACGCATCAATCAACTCGTCATCCAGCGCATGCAGACCGGCATCGTCGTGGTGGATGAGAATAACTTCGTACGCACCAGCAACCAGTCTGCAAACCGCCTGCTCGGCCAGACCAACGAGACTTCTGGCGCACCATTGCCGAGTTCCATTCTCGAGGGGCTGCAACTCTGGCGGCAAAACCGCATTCGCGGCCTGCCCGCCCTACAGCTGGAGAATGGCGGGCCTAACGTTCGCATCAGCTTCTCACCCGTGCGTCTGAATGATCCTCAGGGATTCGCCACCATCTTTATCGAAGACAACGGCGAGATCGAACAGCAGGCACAACAGCTCAAACTCTCGGAGCTGGGCCGATTGTCCGCGAGCATCGCCCATGAGATCTGCAATCCGCTGGCTGCAATCAGCCACGCCGCACAGCTGCTGCAGGAATCCCGAAATCTGGATCGTGGTGACAACCGACTCACCACCATCATTCACAACCATACACAGCGCATGAATGCGGTGGTCGAAAACGTCTTGCTGCTTTCGCGGCGGCAACCACCCAACCCGGAACGGATCCGGTTGCGAGAACTTGTCGAGTACTTCCGCCGAGAATTCAGCGAAGCGGAATCCGGCGTGACATTCCACGTCGACATTGCACCGCCGGAAACAGAAGTCCGGGTCGATGTCCGGCAGATCAAACAGGTGTTAACGAATCTTGCCACCAACGCCCAAAGGCACGGCGGCGCTACGGCCACGGAAGTTCGATTTTCGGGCAGAATGCCATCCTCGACTTTTCGCCGCGGCTTACGAGGAGATTGTCTCCAGGCGGTATTCATCCGGCGACGAGTGGTCGCCCACTGCAATCACGGAGACATCAAAGATGAGATCCCGGCCGGCAAGGGGGTGGTTGAAATCCACCTCCACCCGGTCAGGTTCGAGGGTACGGATAACTCCGGGGGCTTCTCCTCCAGGCTCGCGGAAAGACACCACCAACCCGGGCTCGAGCGCCATCCCTGCAAAGCGGTCGTTCGGCAGCCAGCGGAGGTTCTCGGCCCGCCAGAGGCCGAACGCCTCCGCCGCCGGAATGCTGAACTGGCGGTCATCTGCTGGCTTGAGCCCGATGAGACAACGCTCAAAGGCCTCAGGCAGGTTGCCATCACCGAGCACGAAGCTCGCAGGTTTACCACGCCGGGTCGTATCAACTTCCCGGCCGTCTTCGAGCAGCAGCGAGAAGTGCAGCGTCACCCGCATGCCCGCTTCAATGGTATGCCGCGCAAACGGTTCACGGGCAATGATCCGGCTCAGGGCGCACCTCGCTTGCTGGCAGGCTGATCTGCAGCCTGGTGGGGATCGCCACGCTTCTGCCGTGATTCAATGATCATGAGCAGGATCCACAGCACAGCGCCACAGAAGAGAAAGGAGTCTGCAAGGTTGAATGCAGGGAAGTACCACTCGCCATGGTGGAAGAGTAAAAAATCCACCACGTAACCCTGAATGATCCGGTCCGCCAGGTTGCCGAGCGCTCCACCGAGAATCAGCCCGTATACCCAGACCATTGCCGCCGCGTCGCGAGGCAACCTGCGGAGCTCATAAAGGATGTAAACGGAAAATCCGATGCCGAGCACGATAAAAAACCACCGCTGCCAGCCACCGGCCGTGGCCAGCACTGAGAACGCCGCACCTTCGTTGTGCCAGCGGACGAGATCAAAAAAGGACCACACCGGTATCCGGTCGCCGTAGTCCATCGAATCGGTGATCTGGAACTTGAGCAGGTGATCCAACCCGAAACAGACCAGCGCGATAAGAACTGCCTTACGGGTCATGCGGCGCTCCTGCAGCGAACCAGGCACGCGCCTCTTCGATGTCCTTTTTGATCTGCCGTTCCAGTTCCGCTATGGAGCCAAAAGCGCGTTCATCACGCAGCTTGCGGCGGAACGTAACTGTCAGTAACCGGCCGTAGATACCGCCGGAAAAATCGAAGAGGTGCACTTCGAGCAGCGGCACCTTGCCATCCACCGTGGGCCTTACCCCGATGTTGGCGATACCGTCATACACTCTGTCGAGACCGGCCACCGTGACGGCAAAAACGCCCACCAGTGCGGAGCGGTAACGCTGCAAGCGGATATTGGCCGTGGGCACCCCCAGCTGACGACCGAGTTGCCTGCCATAAACCACATGCCCGGTAATCGAATACGGCCTGCCAAGCAGCTTCGCGGCGGTGACGAGGTCGCCTTCGGCGAGGGCCTGCCGGATACGGCTGCTGCTGACGCGCTCATGATCAAACGTCAGTGTACCGAGGTGGCTGACGCCATAACCGAGCCGATCTCCCGCAGCCTTCAGCATGGCGTAGTCGCCCTTGCGCCCCTCGCCGAAACGGAAGTCGTCGCCTACCACGATGTACTTCACTCCGAGCCGGTAATGCAGGAAGTGTTCGCAAAGCCATTCTGCCGGCTGGTTCCGCGTGCGTACATTGAAGGGGAAGCACAGCAGAAAATCGATGCCGGTTTCCGCCAGCAATACCGCTTTCTCGCGAAAGCGGGTCAATCGTGCCGGCACCTGATTGCCGCGGAAGTACTCACGAGGCGTGGGTTCGAAGGTGATCAGCATCGTGGGTGCGCCGAGTTCGGGTCCTTTGGCCACGAGGTGTGAGATCAGCAAACGATGACCATGATGCACACCGTCAAAGTTGCCGATGGTGACCACACAGCCGCGATGCCTCGGCCGGATGTTGGCGTAACCACGAATGACTTCCATGGCGCGAGTATACGGGACGGATTGGCGTTGAGGCTGCCGCTGTACCACACTGATCACCGCGGTGACTGTCGTTGCGCTCAATCAGGCCGGTGAATCAGGTCGTGTGTCCGTATGCCGGTGAGCAACAGGGTCAGCACATACACCACGATCCCGCCGCCGGTTGCGAGGCTGATCCAGAGCACCCGGGTGGTGTGCCCGACGTCCAGCCACGCTTGATCAGGCGGTGATACAAGCATCAGGGAGACAACCAGGGCCAACGATGCGACCGCCGCACGCGAACCGAGCCGGGTGAAGGCGCGATCCGGGGACCAGATCTTCCTGTATACAAGCCCGCGCCAGAGAAGACCGGCGTTAATGAAGGCGCTGATCGTCGTTCCGAAAGCGAGCCCGACGTGCCCGAACCAGCGAAACACCATGAGGTTGACCAGGATATTGGCCGCAATCGCGACCATGGCAATGCGGAACGGCGTGCGCGTGTCTTGTTGGGCAAAAAAAGCGGGCGCCAGAACTTTGACCAGCACCATCGGCACCAGTCCGGCGGCAAACGCCTGTAATGCGAGCGCAGCCATCGTGACATCGTAGACGCGCATTTCGCCGTGCAGGAACAATGTGGCGAGGAGCGGCACCGCCAGACAATACAGCGCAACTGCTGCCGGCAATCCGAGCAACAAACCGAGACCAAGGCCCCAATCAAGCAGCCGGGCGAATGATTCACCTCGTCCCTTCGCATCCAGCCGTGACAGATTCGGCAACAACACGGTTCCAAGCGCCACTGCGACGAGCCCGATCGGCAGTTCGAGAAGGCGGTCGGCGTAATACAGCCAAGACACGCTGCCCGTTTCGAGCAGCGACGCGAGCACGCTGTCGACCAGTGCGTTGATCTGGCCAACGGATGCGGCCAGCACCGCGGGAATGAGCAACCGGCCCACCTGTTTCGCACCGGCGTGGCTGGCAGAAGGACGTGGCAGCAGCAGCAAGTTGACGCTGCGCAGTGCAGGCAGCAGGAACAGCCACTGCAGCAGACCCGCAACAAAAATACCCCACGCCAGCACCTGGATCGATCCGTCGAACCAGCGCACGCCGATCAACACCGCCAAAATCATCACGAGATTCAACAGGACGGGCGTAAACGCCGCTGCGGCATAACGCTGATGGGCATTGAGTATCGCTGCGGTAAACGCAACAAGTGAGATGAAGCCTATATAGGGGAAGGTGATTCGCAGCAGCTCTGCAGCCACATCAAAGCGGGGGTCGTCCACGAAACCCGGTGCAAAGAGTGTTGTCACCCAAGGCGCGAAGATCACGCCCGTGAGTACGAGCAACATCAACGCCAGGGTGAGATTGCCA
>VGVE01000071.1 GCA_016874135.1 Gammaproteobacteria bacterium
TGACTGCGGAACACAAAGCTTGGATCGGCCGCGAAGAGGCTCCGGTTCACGTGGAAGTGAGCCGGCGGGACATCATCAAATACGCCATCGCCACCGAACAGACACAGCCGAAGTACCTGGCGGGGGATGAAGCACCACCGATGTTCATCTTCAATCTGTTTGGCCCATTGCGGCAGGTGGGCGACATGCGGCACGACGGCCTGCCACGTGGCACCGGCAGCGGACCGAAGCTGCCGTTGCAGCGGGTGATGGCCGGCGGTACCGAACTCATTCTCAGCCGGCCGATCCGGCCCGGGGATCGCCTCACCGGTGTCCAGCGCATCGTCGACATGTACGAGAAAGAAGGCAGCCAGGGGCCGCTGATCTTCACTGTCAGATCCCTGAAGGTCACGGACGCGGAAGGACTGCCCGTGCTCGAAGAAATCCAGACGGCTATCGCGAGGTAAAGATGCAGATCAGCGAACTGAAGGTTGGCGATGGCCTGCCGGAGCGCCATCACACACCGACCAACGTCACCCTCTTCATGTACAACGCGGCGGTGTGGAACCTGCACCGGATCCACTATGACGAGACCTACACCACGCAGGTTGAAAAACACCCTGGCATCGTTATCGACGGGCCTTTACAAGGCGACTGGCTGGCCCAGTGTGTCACCAACTGGGTAGGTGCTGACGGACGGGTTCTGCGGTTCAGCTACAGCAACCGGCGGGCAACCTATCTCGGGGAAACCCTGGTCTCGGGAGGCAGGATCACGTCCATTGATCCGCTGAACCGGCAGGTGAGTGTTGAGCTCTTTATCAGGAATGCCGAAGGTACCGTGATGTCACCAGGCAGCGCAGTGGTCGAGCTTATTCGCTGAAGCGGAGAAAGCTCAAGGCGTGAGCGAGATCAAGGCTGTCACTGCAGTCGCCAGATGCTTCGAACTGGACGATGCTACGGGGTACCGAAATCGAGCCAGCGGGTATGTAGCGCACGGTCAAACCGGAATTCGAAGAGGATGTGATGCGCATCCACTCCGGTTGCAAACCCCATGGCATCGGCAGCTGCACTTCGCAGCACCACCTGTTGATCGATTTCAGACGCCTCGCCACTGACGAAGAATTCTTCGTCCTCGTCTCCCGGCATCGTATGCATGGAGTATTGCCGCCGAACCCTGAGGTCGCCGATTTTCGGTGATGAGTCGAGAACGAACGCCAACAGTTTCCCGTCGACAATTCGTGGTACGAACGGATGCAGGCGGGGCCGGCCCGATGCCGACACAGTGGCCAGGAAGGCGACCTCGTTCCGCTCAAGAAGTTGCCGTCCCACCGTCGTGATCGCCGGAACCTCACATTCCAGTTGATCCCAATCGAGCATGCGATTTTCCCTCCGGGAATCGTGAACACGATGACTCGACATATTCGTTAGATCAGCGGCCGAGCAGATATTCCAGGTTGCTTTTCACCGCGGGCCACTCGCTCGGGAGAATGGAATAGACACAGGTATCGCGCAGTGTGCCGTCCCGCGATCGGGAGTGATTGCGGAGAACACCATCAAGTTTCGCACCGAGTCGTTCAATGGCCGCCCGGCTTTGCCGGTTGAAAAAGTGGGTGCGCAGCTCCACCGCAATACAATCAAGCTGTTCAAAGGCATGGCCGAGCAACAGGTGTTTACATGCCGTGTTGAGGCGTGTCCGCTGGTATCGGTTCGCGTACCAGGTTCCACCGATCTCCACCCGCTTGTGGACAGTGTCGACGTGCATGAAGTTCGTCATGCCCGCAACTTTGCCGCTCGCGCGATCGAACACCGTAAACGGCAGCCACTCTTCCCTTTGCTGGTGCTCGAGCCGCCTGGCGATCTCACTTCGCAGCTGATCCGGTGACGGTACCCAGGTGTACCAGAGCTTCCACGCTTCACCATCGGCGAGGGCTTCGAGCAGGCCGTCATGATGCTCCATCACCAGGGGCTCAAGACGCGCCCATTGATTCTCGAGCTCGACTGGCTTCAACCAGGGTTCGGCCACGAATCTCTCCTCTTCGAATATACCAGGGCAGCGTGATCCTGCCTGATAAGCGGATCGCTCCCAGTGCTGCTAACGCTGCAGCGTCAGAAAGTCCCGCTTGCCGAGAGGCACCCCGTTGTGGCGCAGGATGGCGTAAGCCATCGAGGCATGGAAATAGAACTGCGGCAGGCAGAAGCTCAACAGGTATGCCTCACCGGTCAGCGCCATCTTCTGGTCAGGTCCCGTCTGGATGGTGATTTCGCGGCGCTCAGCGCCTGCCAGCATCCCTTCAGTCACGGATTCAACGATGCCACGTGCACGGGCGATTCTGGCGCGCACGTCGGCTTCGGTCTTTTCGACATCCGGAAAATCAGGTGGCGTCAGACCCGCAAGTCGACTCACACCGTTCTTGGCGAATGCGGTCGCCATCTGATACTGACCAAGCAGCGTGAACATGTCCGGGGCGAGACGCTCCTGCAACAGCGCATCGACGGAGATGCCTTTCGCGGCACAGCAGGGTTGCGCGATGGTGAGCCATGCGCCCATCCGGTCGAGCATTCCGGTGAAGACCGGTACGGTCTGGTTGAAGATTCCGGTTTGGCTCATGAGTGTCGCCTGTTTCATGGGTGCGGCGGCATTAATCCACAGGAGTCGAGCCCGTTCAAACCAATCGCGCCTTGAACGGTGTTACGGCCACGGCGACAGGTCGACCTTCTGTTCGAGCCACTGGTTGCTCAGCACCCAGACGCGTTCTGCGATCGCAGCATCCCTGGCTTCGGCACTCGACTCAACGACCTTGCAATCACTCAGGTATTGCGCGGCAAGATCGGCGGCGGGTTGATGAGTTGCCGCCCAGACGGTGGTCGCCGCGCCCTGGGAGCGAGACTTGGTAAACGGCCGAATGAGCTGGATGAGACCATTGACGAAACCGGAGTGACGGCCGATTTCCGTGGTAATCAGGGTTCCCGGGTGAAGCGCACACGCCATCAGCCCGCGATCGCCATAACGCTTCTGCAGCGAGCGCGCCATGAAGATGTTGCAGAGTTTCGCCTGGCCGTATGCAACCAGGCCGTTGAAGTTCTGAGGCGTCATCGGAAACCGGTTGAAGTCGAGTGTCTTCGGCATGCGATGACTGTGGCTGGAGACCATGACCAGCCGGGGCGCTGATGCAGCGAGGAGTTTGTGCATCATCAACCGGGTCAGCAGCAGGTGCCCGATGTGGCTGATGCCTACAGTGCGCTCAAAACCTTCTGCCGTCGCAGCATAACGGGTGAGGGAAAGACCGGCGTTGCAAATCAGTGTGTCGACGCGAGGTGTGTCCAAACGAGCGACAAAAGCCTGAGTGCTCGTGAAGGAGGCGAGATCGAGTTCCGACACATCAGCTGAGGCGCGTGGATATACCGCCTTCGTCCGCTCAACGGCAGCACGACCGGCCGCGACATCACGGCACGCAAAGATGATATGTGCGCCGGTACCTGCCAAAGCCTGAGCGGCAGCTTCGCCAATGCCTGTATTTGCACCCGTAACGATGATCGTCTGGCCCTGCAGTTTGATACCGGCGAGTACTTCTTCTGCAGTGGTGCGGCCACCAAAGGTGGTCTGAGGAGATGCTGACATGGCAGTTGCCCTCTGATTCCTGTAATCAATCCGCAGAACCGACAGGCGTTAATCCTGCCCGATCACAAACCCGGGATAACCGGACGATGTTTCCATCTCGCACCGTTCGCGGTATCGAGGAAACCCGCCAACATAGGGCATGAAGATCCGCGGCTTGCCGGGGATGTTGGCGCCGAGGTACCACGAGTTGCAGCTCGGCGTCGTGTACATCGTACCCTCCGCCACGCTGTTCACATGTTCTACCCAGGATTCTTCCGATTGCGGCAGCGGTTCGATGGTGGCCTGACTCGTTGAACGCAGATATGTGATGCAATCGCCGATCCAGTTCACGTGCTGTTCGATCGCCACCAGCATGTTGCAAAGAACCGAAGGGCTGCCGGGACCTGTCACCGTGAAGAGATTCGGAAAGCCGGACATCTGCAGACCCAGGTAGGCTACCGGCCCACCCGCCCATTTTTCCTTGAGCTCGTAACCACCACGGCCACGGATATTGGCACGCAGTAGTGCACCGGTCATCGCATCAAACCCGGTGGCATAGATCAGCACATCGAGATCATGGTGCTGACTACCGATCTGGATCCCAGATGGCGTGATGGTCCCGATGGGCGTTTCGCCGAGATCGACCAGCGTGACATTGGCGCGATTGAAGGTTTCGTAATAATCGCGATCCAGCACCTGCCGCTTGCAACCGAGCCCGTAGTTGCGCGGCAGAAGACGCTCGGCAGTCACCGGGTCATCGACCATTCGCCGCACCGCTTCCCGGTAGAGTTCGTTGGCAATGTCATTGGCCTCGATGTCGGTGTAGATGTCGCGGAACGCGAGCAGCGCACCGAGACTCTGCGCCTGCATGAGGGCATCACGCTGCCCAGGGTCGAGATCAAGCAGGCGGTTCGGGAAGCGTGAGGCATCTCGAGTGGCGCCTGCCGGGCGTTGCACGCTGCGGCTCGGCCGGAAGTTGGAAACACCGCCGGTATTGTGTTGTTGCATCTCGCGGATTTCGCGGTAGTGATCGCGAAACTCCTGTTGCACTGCAGCGCGCATGCGTTTGCGATTGGCCGGAATCGTGTACACCGGGGTGCGCTGGAACACGGTGAGATGGCCCGCCTGACGGGCCAGTTCAGGGATTGCCTGTACACCGGACGAGCCGGTACCGATGATGCCCACCCGCTTGCCGGTGAGATCAACCGGCTCCTTCGGCCAGGTACCGGTGTGATAGACCTCACCGCGGAAATCCTGCGCACCTGATATGTCCGGTTTCATCGGCACGGAAAGACATCCGGTCGCCATCACGCAGAAGGGCGCTTCGAAGACTTCCCCGGCTTCGCTGGTGAGTCGCCAGCAATCTGCATCTTCCTGCCACTCCACACTGACGATCCGCGTATTGAACTGCATGTCCCGCCGCAGATAAAAACGGTCAGCGACATGGTTCGCATATCGCAGGATGTCTTCCTGGGCCGAAAACACCTCCGGCCAGTCCCAGGACTGTTCCAGCTCCGGGGAAAATCCGTACGAATACTCGAGGCTTGGCACATCGCAGCGCGCGCCGGGATAACGGTTCCAGTACCAGGTGCCGCCGACATCGGTGCCCGCTTCCAGCACCTTGACCTTGAGTCCGAGCTGCCGGAACCGGTACACCGCATACATCCCGGCGAATCCGCCACCGACCACGAGGGCATCAACCTGGCCTGTCATGCTGTGTTCTCCCCTGCCTCACGATGAACACGGACGATACCACCGCGTGGAATCTGCGCCAGCCGGATCAGGTTCACAGCGCCATCAACTGGTCGAGCTGCCGCCGATAGCCGGAACTGTCTTCGTAGCGGATGGCACAAACCAGCCTTTGGATGCCGAGCGTCCGCCAGGCAGCGAGTTCATCGCGCGCGCTCTCCCTGTCCGAGAGCGGCAGCGCGGCAAAGGCGGTGACAGGTCCTGGCGGCCGCCCGTTTTCCGCCGCGAGCTGGTTGAAAAGCGCGAGGTCACCACGAAGGGATGCGGCATCCCTCGCCATCGGCAGCCAGCCCAGATTGAACCGCAGTGCGCGGCGCAGCGCATGAGGCGCTCGCCCACCCACGTAAATGGGTGGTTGGGAGGGACGTGGATCAAAGATGAACGGTTGGCCGTTGAGCTCGACCACGGGTTCAGAGAAACAGCGTGTGAGGAAGTCGAGCTGCTGATCTGCGACGGCGCCGCGTTGTCGACGTTCAACACCAAGCGCGCGGAATTCCGCGTCCATCCAGCCAAGTCCCACGCCGATCAGCAGCCGTTCGCCGGTCAGTTCATGCGCTGTCGCAATTGCCTTGGCTGTCGGCAACGTCGGCCGGTAAGGGAGAATCAATGCGCCGACACCGAGGCGGATGGTGCGCGTCACACCACCGAGCCACGCGAGCGTCGTCAACGGATCGGTGTATCGCCCGCCGCTGCCTTCCGCATCATCCGGCGGGATGGCGATGTGGTCCGTGATCCAGAGTGATTCGAAGCCGAGCGCTTCTGCCTGTTCAGCACAGGCGCGCAGCGTATCGCGCCGGCTTTGCGGTCCCATGTTGCGAACAGTCACACCGATCTTCACGAAATCGCTCCCGATCCCTGCAATAAGGCACCAGCAAGCAGAGATGGCTCGCGCCGCTTCTGCCACGCCAGAACCCTGAGCCCAAGGCCCGTAACTGACAGGGCAACAAACGCCCACCGCCGGGGAATCGCCATTGCACCGCCACCCCGGGTCTGGAGGGAGATCACCCGGGCGCAGTGCATGCCTGTGGTGTGCAGTCGACCCCGCCACGGGCCAGGCACCTTGGTGGACGGCCGGTTGGAGGTGAGCGCCAGTCCAACGAACAGAAAGATGGCGCTCCTGCCTTTGCCGGTAGCAACGATGTGCTGGAACCTTCAGCAGCCCTTCAGTAACCCTTGTAACGATCCGCGCCAGATAACCTGAACTTCACCTCGCTGACGACGCCTTTCTGGGCGACGGCTTGCCCGTCTTCGCGCCGCGGTGTGAACTTCCAGCTCTGCACCGTCTTGAGTGCGGTTTCATCAAAGATGCCTTGAGGCTCTGCAGCGATGACCACTGCATTCAAGACGTTGCCCTCAACGTCGATGTCATATCGCACCTGTACCCACCCTTCAGTACCGGCCGCTTTGGCTGATTCCGGATAACCATACCCGCTGCCTGAGTTGAGCTGCGGCGGCGCATCACCGGTGGCACATCCTCCGGCGACGGCGAGCACGCATGACATGATCAACAACAGCCGCGTCAACCGGGACCTCCACGGAAACCCTGTGCAAGAACATCGTGTTAAGCTCGACCCATGCCCAACATACGACAAAACGTTCTGATCCTGTACCTTGAATCCTCGGCGCTTGATTCCCGTTGTATCGCCTGGTCCTTCTACGAAGGCGCCAGTAACGCCCGCCACGATGCTGGTGATAGTGACGAACCACCGTATCCGACCGGGCTTGCAGCAATGCGTGATGGCTGGCGTCTGATCCAGATGTCGCCCTTGCAACAACACGGATCCGGTGATGAGTTCCGTGTCGGTTATCTGAAGTACGAGTTCCTGTTTGAAAAGCTCATCGACGTAACTGGCGGAGGAGCATCGAAGTGAACGACTCAGGCGCAGAGCGTCTCTCGACCTTGCAGATGGCGGAGTTCGCCGCACGCGGCTTCCTGCGTTTCGATGCGGTGGTCCCTGATTCGATCAATCGGCGTTTTCTTACTGACGTTGGACATGTTCCCGACGCTGAAGTGGATAGCTTGTGGAAACACTACGGCAACATCATGCGATCGAGCGCCATCCCCCTGGTCAATCCAGGCACGCCGCTCGCGTCTGCCTACCCGGAAGACAGCGCCGTGGCTGAACTCCTGCGTCTGCCTCTTGTCCGCGGTGCGACGGCCAGCCTGCTCGGTACAGAACCGGTCGTGGACCACCACTTCCTGCACATCACTTTTCCCGGTCGCCTGTACGCCGCCGCCGGTCAGCCCCATGTGGCACAGCACACTCACCAGGATTCAACCATCGATCCGCGGCAGGCATTTGATGTGCAGATCATGTACTACCCGCACGACATTACTCGTGACATGGGCGGTACCCGCTTTGTTCCCGGCACTCACCTGCGGGTGGTCAGTGAAGCCGCCATCTCCCGTTATCAGAACATCCGCGGCCAACAACACATGGTGTGCAAGGCGGGCACGTTGTTGTTCCTGCATCACGGCATCTGGCATGGCGGTGGCCGCAACGACTCCGAGCGGCTGCGTTATATGTTCAAGATCCGCCTATGTCCCACCGAGCGGCAAACACGGCTGTGGGATACCGGTGATCTGGACGAGTTGTCGCAGCTCCGTCCGATCTTCTGGAATCCGGCGCCTTCCAATAAGCCTTCGATCGAGTCGGTGCTGATGAACCCTGAGCCGTGGTTCGAAGCAGACACCGGTAGACTGGAAATGATCAACCGGATCCGCCTCTGGCGATATCTCACCGGCGATACCTCGTGGGATGCGGACTACTGGATGACGCGGGTCGAAAACGAATACGCGTGATCCTGAAGCGATGGCGGGCGAAGGCAGGAAAAAGGTCTTGGATATGGCAGAAAAACCAGCGGATGAGAAACCACTGACTCTTTTTCAGGTATTCACCAGCACCGTAGCTGCGGCCTTCGGGGTGCAATCAAGCGCCAACCGAGAGCGCGACTTCAAACGCGGCAAAGCGAGCCAGTTCATCATCATGGGCATCGTGTTCACAGCGCTGTTCGTACTCGCCATGGTCACTGTGGTGCGGATGGTGCTCAGCCAAACCGGCGCCTGAGTTGTCTCGCGAACGTGCGTACCTCAATCGACATACCAGTGATTGATCTCGCAAAGCCCGACCGGGGTGCCTTCGCCGCTGCCTGTGAACAGTGGGGGCTGTTCTATCTCATTGGCCATGGTGTCGATGCAGGTTGCATCGGCAATCTGCGCCGGGCTAGCGCGGCGTTCTTCGGTTCCGACGATAACGTGAAACAGTCGGTGATGAGAACGCGCACCAATCCGTGGGGCTACTTTGACCGCGAGCTCACCAAGAACGTGCGCGACTGGAAGGAAATATTCGACGTAGGGCCGGCGTACGGCACGTCAAATCCTCAGTGGCCAGAAGAAACGGTGGAGAACATGCGGGTATTCCGCAGCTCATTGGAGTCCTATGCCGCCGCCGTTCACCAGCTGTCGCTGCAAGTGCTGAAGCTCCTGCTGGAATCACTGAACGAGCCTTCGGATGCGATCATCGCCGCCTTTTCTGCACACACCAGCTTTCTGCGGTTGAACCACTATCCTCCCTGTGCAGAGCCCGCCGCGGCAGACAGCCCGACCGTGCCCTTGCAAGGCCGTCTCGGTATCGGTCACCACACCGATGCCGGAGCGCTGACGATTCTCGATCAGGCGGACATCTCCGGGCTGCAGGTTTTGCGCCAGGATCACTGGGTCGACGTCCCTGTCATGCCGGGTGCATTCACCGTCAATATTGGCGATGTGGTGCAGGTTTGGTCCAACGACCGTTTCATGGCGCCATTGCATCGGGTGCTCGCGAACCAGGAGTCCGAACGCTACTCAACAGCATGGTTTCTCAACCCGCCGGCTGACTTTCACTATCAACCGCTGCTGCCGCCGAACGAGCTGAATAAGGCGATCTACAAGCCGATCAACTGGCGTGAGTTTCGCGAACAACGGGCAGCGGGTGACTACACAAATTACGGAGAAGAGATCCAGGTGAGCCACTTCCGCAGAAACCGGAGTCCTGCGCCGCTAGTCAGCGGCTGACAACTCCTGCTGCGCCGCCGTCCTGAAGTTCAGTATCGATCCACTCATTCACTTTCGGTTTCTGGAGCTCCCACCTGCGGGCAAAGCTGAATTGCCGCGCTGCGCGGGTGAGGTTGTCACCGTGACGCCCCACCCTGAACCAGCGATCTCCTTCATGGTGATCAACCAGGTAACGTACACCCAGCGTGCAGGCGACATAGAGCGGCGCATAAAGAAGCACTGATTTGTCGAGCCCACCAAGCGGCCCTGCAAAACCCCGTACCAAGGCTCGCAGCATCGATTCATCAACCTCTGTACGGTCAACAAAAGCGCTACGCACAAGATCACCCCAGTCATAGCCCCAATGACCCTGCATGGCGGTATCGAGATCAAGCACTGCGAGTACCCGTGAGTCCTCTGGCGAGAGCAGCACATTGGCGAATTTGCAGTCGCCGTGTATCACCCCTGTTGATTCCGCCAGGAGCGCCGATTGCGCCTGACACCGCTCGAGCAGCATGTCGTGCTCGCTGTGGAGACGATAGGCCTGGTACTGACTGTGAAAGTGGTCGAACGAATGAAAGCCGGGAATCGGCAGAGCGAGACGATTGGGCAGGCTGCACAGCTCCTCCAACAACTGTGCGAAGGCGCGCGCAACGTTTTCGGCTTCGATGGATGTATCCGGTGACTTCTTCGCGAAGCCGCCATCCACAAACTCCCAGGCTCGATACCACTCACCACCGACAACCGCATGGGTTTGTTCGTGTCGTGTCAGTAGAAGACGCGGCAGCGGAACACCTTTCACGTGATTGAGCACGTGGCAAAGGTTCTCCATCACAACGGCTGGCGATTTGAACACACGTTTATTGATCTGCTGCATGACCCGTATGCCCGCAGCACTTGTGACTCGCCAGGTCTGATTGATGTGTCCCTCACCGAGGACTTCAATGCTTGACGCTTCGCCCCAGTGTTCCTGATAGATGCGGAGGGGTTCCATCACAGACGTTCGATCAACGTGAGGATGATCGCGGGCATGTATTCGCCGTACGGACGATGGAGTCCTTTCAGCATCCGCACAGCTTCCTCGCGGGATAGATCGCCGGATAGGCAATCGAGCCAGGTACGCGACGCTTCAGCAATCGCATGAAGAACGGGAAGTGCATCCATCGGGGCGTCACTACGACCGCCGAGACGTGCCCAGCGCGCACAAGCATCGGCGACTCTTTCGACGGACCAACTACGAGCCTCGCGACACAGCAGGCTTTCCGGTAGCAGGAAATCCACTGCCCGATCCAGAGGCGCATCGGTTCCATAGGGACGCGCCTGCGGCATTTCGTGCCCCTGAATCCGGGCATTCAGCGCGACCTCGCCGAGCAGCCGCGCGTACCACTTCACGGGTTCACACAGTTCAAGCCCTTCAAGCACTTGGTCATCAACCGCAAGCGCAACGAGCTTCTGCCGATTGATGTTGAGCTGCTCCTTCACGATGGGCGGCCAGCGCAACCGCAGGACTTCGTCGCCCTCCTCCGGCTTATATGCCCAGAAACACTCTGCGATATCCGGCAGCCGACTCCACAGCCGAGCATGGAGCGTATTGGCATTGACGAGTTCGCCCCACAGGCAGGCTTCGCCACCTAACACGCTACCGGTTTTTTCCCCATTGATGATTGAAGGAACGCTGCGCCACGCATGTGTCCACTTCATCCCTTCGGCCACGTGTTGAAACCGATCATCCGTGAGCAACCGGTCTTCCTGGGCCAAGAGCTCCGCTTGAGGTGCATCCGGCCGAAAGGCGCGATGCACGGCGCCTGGGTAGAAAAGATCAAGATAAAAGCCTGAGGAAACGATGCAATCGTGACCGACGCGCAGTGCGCGATCCCGCGCCGTTGCGCCTCTCCAACTTTGCACAACAACACCTTCCGGTAACAACGGGTGCAACACCTCATCCCACCCCACCACCTTGCGCCCACGCACCTTGAGCATGGCGACAATTCGGCCGGTGAAATACGCCTGCAAGGCGGCGCTGTCGGCAAGACCGTTTGCTTCCATGAATGACTGAATGGCGAGATCTTCTTTCCACCACGACGAATGAACTTCATCACCACCAATGTGGATGCACGGATCAGGAAAAACCTCGATTACCTCGTCGAACAGGGCTTCGAGTGCGGTGTACACACGTTCATCCGCCGGATTGAGGCAGCCCGGATGGACGCCGAACCGCGTGGTCATCTTGGCTGTCTTGTTACCCCACTCCGGATACGCCATCAGCCAGCTGGTGACATGCCCGGGCACGTCGAACTCCGGGACTATGCGCACACCACGATCAGCCGCGAACTCAACCAGAGTCTTTAATTGCACCTGCGTGTAACGATCGTGCGATGCCAGCTTGGGGTGCGCCTTTGACTCAAAACGAAAGCCCTGATCGTCAGAGAGATGGAGGTGCAGCACATTCAGCTTGAGCGCTGCGAGCCCATCGATCACCGTTTCAAGGACATCAACCGGCAGAAAGCGGCGGGCTGGATCCAGCATCAGCCCACGCCACGCGTAACGCGGTGCATCGACAATTTCAACGCAAGGGATGGAACGCCCATCAACCAACTGGGACAGCGATGTAATGCCGTGCAGCGCGCCCCAGATCGACTCGGCGTCCAGCTCAATCGAATTTTCCGTCATCTGCAGGCGATAACCTTCGGCGCCGGTTGGATAATCAGCGGCTGATGACCACCGGATCGTGAAGGCTGAGTCCGATTCATAACAGCTGATTCCCAACACCCTTCTTACGGCGCGGTTGACTCGTTCCGAACCTGGCCCTTCAAGGCGCACACGATCCGGCAGGATAACGGATCCGGTGCGAATCGAGATCTGTCGCGGCGTAGGTAGGACGTTCATTGGCGCGGTTACATAGCCTGCAAGGGTATGCGGTCTGAACGCCCTGTGAGGTGGCGCGCGCGCAACTGTCCACAACCGCCTTCCACATCCTGTCCCGCGGATTGACGCAGCCGCGTGAGCACACCACGGGACTGGATCTTCCGCGCCATTGCAGCCGCATGTTCCGCCGAAGGACGTCGAAATTCGGTTCCCTCGACGACATTGAAGGGAATGAGATTCAGCATCGCATAGCGCCCCTTGAGCAGGTCAGCGATGCGCACCGCTTCTTCAGCCGTGTCGTTGATCCCTTCGAGCAGGGTCCACTGCACCTGTAGCGGATACCCGGTCTGGCGCGCGTAGGTATCCGCCAGATCGATCAGTTCCGCGGGTTCAAATACGGGCGCCCTTGGCAACAAACGCGCGCGCAGCGCTGCGTCGGTGGTATGTAATGAAAGCGCCAATGCCGGTTTGACCACCCCTTCAGGCAGTCGTTTGAAGACGCGGTGATCCCCGACTGTCGAAAACACCAGATTCTTGTGACCGATGCCGCCTGTTGTGCCGAGGAACTGGATCGCATCGAGCACGTTGTCGAGGTTGTGGGAAGGCTCGCCCATGCCCATGAAAACGACCTTATTGACGGGCCTCAGCCATCGCGCGAGTACCACCTGCGCGACAATTTCGGCACTGCCCAGCTGACGAAGCAGGCCACTCTGCCCCGTCATGCAGAACTGACAACCGACCGCGCAGCCCACCTGGGTTGAAACACACAGGCCTTTACGGGCGAGAAGAACACTCTCGACGGTCCCGCCATCTTCGAGTTCGACGAGCAAGCGGACCGACCCATCTTCACCAGGATGTTCGGATTGAAGGTGTGCCAGGCGTTCGAGGCTCGCTTCGAGTTGAGGCATCGCGCTCAGCACTTTTGCGGGGAAGAAACCTTCAGCACCACGACGGCCTTCACGCTGAGGCCGCGCGTGTACCCACTGCCGCAGGAACTGGGCGATGTGCAGGGTGTTGGCGCCCGACGATTCGAGCGCCCTCCTCACATCCTCGATTTGGCGCAGCCGCACGACGGGTGTCCAATCAACCTTTCATGCGCATCTTGCCCATATAGTCGAGCTTGCCCAGAGGCGCGCCCTTGATCCGCAGGATGTCGTAAGCGGTGGTCGCGTGGAAATGCAGGTTCGGCAAAGAGAGCGACAGGAGCAATCCTTCGGCAGTGAACGGCAGCCCGTTTGGCCCCAGCTTGAACACCACATCCTTGCCTTCGAGTGCATTGATGCTCGCAGGGGTCAGACCACCGAGGAAGTCATGGGCATCAGCCACGAGTTTCTGCAGCCCGGCGTAGTCCAGGTCATCACCGCCGGACGGCGGCGCGAACACTCCCCCTTGAACACCTTGAATTGCATCTCTGCTGTGGTGGGCAATGCTGATGACCTGCAAACGGAACGGCCACATATCCGGTCGCAGTCGGCTTTCGACGATGTCCTGCAGGTCGATGCCGTTGGATTGTGCGAACTCCGCACCCTTCTTCAGGAATCCCTTCGCCGCGCCAACGGTTTGCAGGAAGGAAACAACCGTCACGTCATACAGGGAAAGCGCCATGGTCAATACTCCAGTGTCCGGTTCAATAAGCAAAAAAAGAAAAGAGCGTTAGTGTCGTCGAAGCGCCAGGGTCTGGCCAGCGCCTCCACTTTCTCGGAGAGTGATCGAGTCTTCGTCTCCACGCAGAAACTGCTTCGGACTTGAGACGGCAGATTCAGGGTGCCAACATCGCGCTCACACGGACGACCCAGGCCACACATGAATATCCAGGAACGCATGCGTGCAGTGCTCGCCGCTGAAGCCGCAGCCATCAGCGCGCTGCGCGTCGATGATCATCACGAAACTGCCGTTCGTCTGCTCGGGGAGTGCAAGGGCAAAGTGGTCACCACAGGCATCGGCAAAGCCGGTTACATCGCCAACAAATTTGCAGCGACCCTCTGCTCCACCGCCACACCGGCGGTGTTCATGCACCCGGCGGAAGCGGCTCACGGTGACCTTGGCATTCTGTCCCGCGATGACGTGATGGTGGCTTTTTCGACCAGCGGCAAGAGTCGCGAAGTGCTTGAGGTTTGTGAACTCGCGAAACACATGGGCGTGACCCATATCATCGGCGTGACCTCACACCCGGATTCGGAGCTGCGCCGCTACGCCGATGTGGTACTCGACATGGGTGTGATCCCGGAACCGTGTCCGATCGGGCTGACACCATCGGCCTCCATGGCCGCGATGCTCGCCGTCAGCGATGCAGTTGCACTCGCGCTTCTCGAACTCAAAGGCGTCACCCGCACGGACTACGGGCTGCGCCACCACGGTGGTTATCTCGGGCGGGCGGCACGCACCGACAATCTGCCCGGATGATCGAAAGACGTTACTCCGAGTCGATCCGCATCACCCATTGATCCTCTTCATGCTGAAAACCAAGGCGGCGAAACAGGCCATCAGCCTCCGTGTTCGCACAAGCCAGACAGGTGCGGGCACCGCGTGTCTCTGAGACACCCAGCGCGTGGCCGACCAGCCAGCTGCCGATACCCCGGCGACGAAACGGCGCCAACACCGCAAGAGCTTCCAGCCGATGAATCTGCGCAGAGACCTCGGTGCTGAGATAGGCGCCAATCACTTCCCCATGGAGCTTGGCGACGCGGATCAACGGTTCCTGTGAAAGACGAGGTAGCAGCGATTCGTCGAGGCAACCACTGAGCAGCAGTTCAGCGGGCATTTCTCCTCGCAGCGGGTAGTAGATCCGGATGTCCTCGGCGAGGAACCTCAAATCAATCACCACGGGCATCAGGTCAGATCGACTTGAGCGCCTGATCGAGATCATCAATCAGCTCGGCGCAGGTTTCGATGCCAACACTGACCCGGACAAGGCCATCGCCGATGCCGAGTTTGCGCCGAACGTCTGCGGGAACAGAGATTCGCCACACAGGTTTCATAGGCGGCGCGGGTGGGATTATGCGACCGGCTGTATTCATAGCCCTGGTGAACACCGAGCGCCGATTGGGCAAAGGTCGAGGTGAGATAAACCGGCGTAACTACTGCGCCGGTCGAAGGATCTGGCACCTGGCCCGCATGAATGGCACGGGTTTCGAAAACGAGGCCTTCGGTGTCATTGTGGTTCTTCATGAGGTCACGGTAGCTGCGGTGTGCACGGGTGACAAGGCTTTGCAGTACACTCGCGCGGACCGAACGAGAGGAGAATCTCCATGTTCCGCTCCTTGCATGCCCTGATGCGTTCTCTGGCAATCTCTTCACTGCTGTCTTTGCTCCTACTGGCTTTACCGACAATCAGCTGGGGCGCAGGCAGCGGCGGTGGCGGTTTCTGTGGTGGAGGCGTGAGTTCTTCTCCAACGCAGCGCAAGCAGACACCGGAACAGATCAGCGCCGGCTGGTACAAACAGGGCGTCAAAGCCAAGGAAAAAGCCTGGCGACTGGAAGAAAAAGCCGCCAAGGCAACTAAGGAAGCTAAACGCGACAAGCTGTTGGCCGACGCACAGAAGCAATACGAGAAGGCCGTCGGCGCCCAGGCGAGCGCCTTGCAGGCGAACGAAAAGAACCACGAAGCTGCGAATGAACTCGGGTACGCCTTGCGAAAAACCGGTGACTACAAAAAAGCCATCGGCGCCTACAACTACGCCCTAGAGCTGAAGCCTGATTTTTATCCGGCGATTGAATACCGGGGTGAAGCCCTGCTCATGATGGGGTTCATCGAAGAAGCGAAAGAAGCCTACATGACGCTGTTCAGGAACGACCGGGCTCTAGCCGATCAACTGATGGTGACCATGGAAAAGTGGCACTCCACTCAGCCGAATGGTAAATCCAAGTCAACGTTCTCAGGCTGGCTGGACGAGCGCCGCAATCTCGCCGAGGCCGGCAACGATCTGTCCATGAACAACACCCGGGCGTGGTGAGTCGCCACTGAAGACGGTCGTTTTTTGTCTGACGCTGGCGTTTCTGAACAACCCCGCCAGCGCTGACTACCAATGGAATCTGCCGGAGGGATTACCGCCCCCTCCTGTTCCCGAAGATAATCCGATGAGCAATCTCAAGGTCGCTCTCGGCCAGCGGCTGTTCGACGATCCGCGGCTCTCGGTCAACGGCACACAGAGCTGCGGGAGCTGCCACGATCCAGCACGTGAATTCACCGACGGACGGACTCGCGACGCCGCTGCCACCGGTGAGCTGCACGAACGCAATACGCCTTCCCTGTGGAACGTCGCGTACAACGTTTCGTTTACGTGGCTCGATGCCGGTTTGTTGACCCTTGAAGAGCAGATGCACGTTCCGCTCACCGGTTCGGATCCTGTGGAGATGGGTTTCAGTGATGAGCTGTTGCCGGCGCTGAATCAAGACATCATCTTGATGGCCAACCATCGCACGGTCTTCGGCGAGAAACCCCTCTCACTCGATACAGTGATTCAAGCCATCGCGGCTTACGTTCGCACCCTTGTTCGCACCGACTCGGCGTTCGACCGATACCTCCTGCACGATGATGACCGTGGCATGTCCACAGCTGCCAAGGCGGGGCTCGCCCTCTTTTTTTCCGAGCGCTTGGGCTGCGGGAACTGTCACGCCGGAGCACATCTCTCCGGCCCGACGTGGCAGCCACAACAACCGGTACAACCCGTGTTCCATCGTACTGCGGTGAGTGATGCCACCTTTCCGGTGCGCGCACCGAGCCTGCGGTTTGTCAGTCGCACCGCACCCTATATGCACGATGGCAGCATCGGTACGCTCGATGAGGTGATCCGGTTCTATCAGAAAGGCGGCGGCAAAGATGCCGAGCGATTGCGGTCGTTTGAGCTCAGTGAAAGGGAGCACACGGAGCTGCGGTCGTTCCTCGAGTCGCTATAGCGCTCGATTCAGGCGGCGTCGCCGCGCAGTTCACGCACTCTGGTTTCAATCAGCTCTGCGGTCACCTCGGCTGGCTGAACAATG
>VGVE01000072.1 GCA_016874135.1 Gammaproteobacteria bacterium
CCAGTGTGGAGTCGTTGGGGATCCGGCTGGCCGCTGGTCAGGCTGTTCTCGATCTGCGTGTACACGCGGGTTCTCTGGTGTCGGTGCCGTTGATCTCCGGTTCGACGTGGATGCCGACGTCAGTGATCGTGGATGGTGAGGCGGCGGTATTGACCCGTCAGGGCAATACCCTCGAAGTGGCAGTGCGTGAAGGTGTTCATCGAGTGCAGCTTGCAGGCGCCGTTTCGCATCTCGAACGGTTCGAGATCGGTTTGCCCACCCAGCCCGCAGTGATCGAAACATCGGTCGACGAGGTGTGGCTGATCTCCGGTTTGATTGAAGGCCGGGCAGTGGGTGGTTCACTCGGGTTTGAGCGGCAGAAGCGACAGGAGGCCCGCGACGATGCGTCTGTATTGCAACAGGACGCAGCCGCGCCCTTCGTGGAAATTCGCCGCCACATCCGTTTTGATCTCGACTGGCAGGTTTCCACCGAAGTGACCCGTCTTGCCCCCGTCATCGGCGGTTTCACTGTCAAGGTCGCGCTGCTGCCGGGCGAGTCCATTCTCGAGGGTGGTTATCAGGCCGACGGCGGATTTGTTGAAGTGGTGTTCGGCCCCACGGATGAAGACCGTCAGTGGAACGGTGTTCTGAAACGTGAATCGCCGCTGACGCTGCAGGCCGCACAATCCGGGGACCAGATGCAGCGCTGGTTCATTGAGTCCACGAACCTCTGGCACGTGAGTCATGAGGGCCTGACACCGGTTCTCGATGAAGACGTGAACGGCGTGAGTTTTCGCCCGCGAAACGGCGAGGAACTGGTACTGACGGCGACACCGACCGAGCCGCTGCCGGGAAATACCAGCACGGTGGAATCCGTTCGGCATCACATTACTCCCGGTGACCGACTCGCGACCCACCAGCTCGATCTCGGCTTGCGCGCAAGCCAGGGTGGCAACTATCTGCTGACCCTGCCGGAAGGAACCAACAGTGTGGTCTCCGTGGTCATCGACGGTAATGAGGCGCCCATTCCGCTCAAGGACAATCAGCTCGCGCTGCCGGTGTTGCCCGGCTCCACGTCTTACGTAATTGGCTGGACGAGTGAAGAAACCGTCGGTGTACGGTACACCGCAACACCGCCCGTGTTTGCGGGTGCGACCAGCAACATCACGTCGGAAGTCCAGTTCCCGGAGAACCGCTGGGTGCTCCTCCTCGGTGGGCCGACCATGGGCCCGGCCATGTTGTTCTGGGGGGTGATGATCGTCGTACTGGTTCTGGCAGCGGGTATCGCGCGGATACCGGGCATTGCGCTGACACGCACCGATGCCTTGTTGCTTGCTGCAGGACTTGCGCTCTGCAACCTCGAAGCCACCCTGCTGGTCGCCGTCTGGTTGTTGCTGTTGGCAGTGCGGCCCAGGTGGCTTGAATCGATCACCAGCGCCGCCAGCAAGAATCTCGTGCAGATCCTCACCGGCTTCGTCACGGTGATCACCGTACTCGTGCTCATTGCGAGTGTTCCGGACGCGCTGCTGTCTTCACCGGACATGCACATCGAAGGCAATGACTCGGGTTCACACTTCTACCGCTGGTTCACGGATCAGGCCGGTGAGATGCCACCTGCTCCGTGGGTGATCTCGTTACCCATGTGGGTGTATCGGGCGGCGATGCTCGGCTGGTCTCTCTGGCTCGCGTTCGCGCTCATTCGCTGGGTTCGTGCCGCGTGGGAAGGGTTCAAGTCACCGGAAGCCTGGTATGAGCGGCAGAAGCCGGTTGATCTGACACCACAAACCGGTGGCGGAACGACCAGTGAGACCGGTGAGACAAAGGAGTGATGCAGGAATATCCGGAGTGTGGTGCCGAGGAAAGGACTTGAACCTTCACGGGGTTTCCCCCACCAGCACCTGAAGCTGGCGCGTCTACCAATTTCGCCACCTCGGCAGGCGGGCATGGGTCGGTGACCCGTTCGAGGCCGCGCAATTTACTGAATGCGCCGCTAGAGTGTCAAACCATGGATTCGGATTTCGCTCACCGGAAGATCACAGCTGCCGCAGTGGCTGCATTGATGCGCGCGAACGGTTTTTCCATGTCGTTCGAAGAACTCCGGGAAGAGTTCGTTGAGCGCGCCGGACGACAAGCCCGCGAACTGAAACAGGTGCTGCGGGGCATGTTGCGTAACGGCGATCTCGAGCAGGACGCCACTGGACGCTGGTATCTGATTGAAACCGAAGAAGTGGTCGAAGGTGTGGTGGCGCAGGACGGCAAAACCCTGCGCCTCAATGGTCTGGAAATCGAACGCGAGCGGAATCTGCACCTGCGGGCCGGTGACACCATCAGGGCGCGTGTGGTTGCCGACAAGGTGCAGGTAGTCGATGTGCTGAGCCGCACCGACCGCATGCTGGTGGGTGAACTGGTATGGCATGGCAGCCACCCCTATGTGGAATCACTCGCTGCTGACTATCGTGGCCGTGTTCATCTGGTCACCGCGCCTGATGTCGGCCGCAATGGCGATCTCGTGCGTGTGGAAATCACCGGTGAGGATCGCGCCGGCCTGCGCGGCCAGGTGATCAGCGTGGTGCAGGGCGAAACACTGCTCGAGCGCGCCATTCGCACCCAGATCGACAGCCTGCACATTCCGGAAGCCTGGCCCGCCGGCATGGCGGATGCGGTGGCTGCGTTGCCAAAGAGCGTGCCCAACAGACTGCCGAAGGGGCGTACCGATCTGCGTGATCTGCCCCTCGTCACCATCGACGGCGAGACCGCCAAGGACTTCGACGATGCCGTCTTCTGTGAAAAGGACGGGCGTGGCTGGCGACTGATCGTCGCCATCGCCGATGTCGGTCACTACGTGAAGCAGGGTGGTGCGCTCGATACCGAAGCGTCCGACCGCGGCAATTCGGTCTATCTGCCGGGCACCGTGGTGCCCATGCTGCCAGAAGCGCTCTCGAACGAACTCTGCTCCCTCAAACCCCAGGTCCCGCGTCTCGCCATGGTCTGCGACATGCGCATCTCGTCAAACGGACGCGTGCGTGAGTCGGTTTTTTATGAAGCACTCATCTGCTCCTGGCAACGCCTTACCTACACGCGCGTTGGGGCCTGGATAGAAGGTGCTGCGCTCGAGGTGGAAGACGAGGTGCTCGCCTCTCTCGATGCGCTGCACCGCTGTTTCAGGGTGCTGCTAAACAGCAGGGAAAAACGCGGCGCGCTCGATTTCGACAGTCACGAAAGTGATCTTGAACTTAAGGACGGCCGCGCCATTGCCGTGAAGCCGGTGGTTCGTAATGACGCCCACCGCCTCATCGAAGAAGCCATGATCGCCGCCAACGTGTGTGCCGCGGAGTTTCTTGAACAACACGAGGCCCTTGGCCTTTATCGGGTGCATGGTCAACCCGATGTGCTCAGGGTGCAGATGTTACGCAGCGCATTTGCCCTGGCGGGGGTGCATCTCGACAAGGAGATCACCCCGAAAACTGTGCAGGCGGCACTCACACAGATCGAAGGGCGGCCGGATGCGTGGATCTTCGAGATGCTCACGCTGCGCACCATGCAACAGGCAGTCTATCAACCCGGCAACATCGGCCACTTCGGGCTGGCGCTCACGCATTACATGCACTTCACTTCGCCCATCCGCCGTTATGCCGATCTCATCGTGCATCGTGCCATCAAGGCGGTTCTGCACGGCAAGAAAACCCCGCTCGATGAACACACGCTGGCGGACATCGGTGTGCACATCTCGTTCACCGAACGTCGTGCGGAGTCCGCCGAGCGCGCGGTCGACAACTGGCTGAAGTGTGATCTTGTCGGCGAGCATGTGGGCGAAGAGATGGCCGGCCGCGTGGGTGGGGTCACCGAATTCGGTCTCTTTGTCGAACTTGAAGGCTTCTACGTACAGGGGCTTGTGCACATCAGTGAACTCGGCCAGGACTACTACCGCTTTCATCCCCATGCCATGGCACTGGTGGGTGATCGCTCCGGTCAATCATTCCGCCTGGGTGATGCCGTGCGGGTGCGGATCCGCGAGGTGCGACCGGCACTCGGGCGCATCGACCTGGAACTGATTGGCACCACCGGCAAGGGCAGACAGAAAAAAGAAGGGGATGATCGCGGCAGGAAGGGCGGTCGACGCGGCAGACGATGAGTTATGTCTACGGTTTTCATGCGGTGCGTGAAGTGCTCGCGCAGCATCCTGAGCGCGTGCGTTCCTTTCACTATGTTCAGGGCCGCCGTGATGCACGGGTGCAGGAACTCATCGCCCTTGCGAAAGAAGCCGGTGTTCGTTTCGAAGCCGTCGACAAGACGTGGCTCGATTCCAGGATTGAAGGCAGTCACCAGGGTGTGGCGGTGTATTGCCAGGCACTCACCCCCTTCGATGAAGACCGGTTTTTCGAACAGCTCGATTCGCTTCCGAAACCACGTTTGTTGCTGATCCTGGATGGCGTAACCGATCCACGTAATCTCGGCGCCTGTCTGCGTTCAGCCAATGGTGCGGGTGTTCAAGCGGTGATCTTTCCAGAGCGGCATACCGCACCAGTGAACGATGTTGTGCTGAAAACTGCTGCAGGTGGCGCGGAATCGCTGACGCTCGTCACCGTCACCAACCTTGCGCGTTGTCTCGAGCGACTCAAGGAGGCCGGCATCTGGCTGGTCGGGACAGATGACGCCGCAGAAACCAGTTGGTTTCAGACGGATTTGAAGGGAGACGTCGCCATCATCCTCGGCAGTGAAGGTGAGGGCATGAGACGACTCACCCGCGAAGGGTGTGACTGGCTCGTGTCGATACCGATGGCGGGCGCGGTAACGAGCCTCAATGTGTCGGTGGCGGCGGGGATATTGTTATATGAGGTGGTGCGGCAGAGGAGTGTAAGTGGCGGAACCTGAGTCAGTGATCGTTGGTTACTCGGTTTCGGCCGAAGTTTTCGTCTTCTTGAACTTTCGGTGTGACTCGCTTTCTTGTTTTATGCCTTCAATAGATCGCTGGTAGTACTTCCCACGCACGCCTTGCTCCAAGCGGTCTTTCGAATACTCAGCGGGCATGCCTGGCTCTTTGTTATTTATTCTACTCTCGCGCAGGGCGTTTCGTGGTTGATGTCAAAAACGGATGATTAGGTTGAGGTCTGCGATTGGTCCCACTGTTCCACACCTTGAGACTTCACGATGGTTCACCACAAACTTCGGTAGAAGGACCTGCAGTGTGACCTCTTTTAATTCACGAAGTGCGCAGTATCTAGCGACAACGTGGTGAATATCGACCTCGGGATCACCCAGTCGTTTGCCCATTCACTGGTTCGAATGAAATTCTCAACCGCGTACCCGTCGCTTCAGCGATTCGCTTCAATGTGCTCGTCGATGGCAACTGACCACCCTCGATCCTCGCGATGGCGGGTTGCCGTGTGCCAATACGCTCCGCCAGCTCCGCCTGAGAAAGACCAGCTTCCATACGGGTTCGGATAACCGCTGCTGCGATGTCGAACTCCTCAGCCAGCGCGTCATAGGCAGCGCGATAGCCTGGTCTCTTGCTCCAACGCTCGTACTGGTCGCGAATACGCGTCCCCATGTTCTTTCGCCTCGCTCACTTACTTCGCTTGTCGTGACCTGATGCGCGCGAGCTCCAATTCCCGTTTGGGTAGCTTCCGCGATTTCTTCACGACGATCCGCAGGATGATCACCCGCGCTCCGCTGGCAACAACATAGATCGCCCTGGCAATTCCGGCGGCGCCTTTGAGCCGCAACTCCCAGAGAGGCCCTTTGATATGTTTGACGTACGGCTCGCGCACTTGCTCGAGCCCGAATGTCTCGATGAGGCCGCTGATTCTCTGCAGACAGGCCAGCATGTCCTCGGGCAGAGAATCGATTTCACGATCCACGGCCGCATTCAGCGTTTGGACTGAGCAGGCTACATCCATGCGAAATATAACTATTATGTTATATAACCGCAATATCGCGACGGAACAAGGGAACCGTTTGGAGGAAGAGTGGCGCGGTGCGGTCGTCAGGTGCAGTGGTGTTTTCAGACACAACTTTTGAGAACGGGCTGGACTAACCCGTAGCGATCACTCACAAACTCGAACCGGAAGCAGCCCGGTCACCGCTCAAATCGTTTGGCGGGCGCCAAAAGCTGAGCTTTCCCAGAGGGACCCGTCGCCGAGAGAGACGCGCCAACCTCAACAATCAAGATCGAAATCCCCGGAAATTCGCCTTGGCAGCCCCAAATCCCGGCCTGTATGATCCGCAGCCCTTTCACCTTGCCCCACGCATCGACCGGCCATTCCGGCCGTGATCGCGGGGGCACGAAGCCGGCCCAAACCGGCGGGATACCACAAGGAGACGCGATGCGGCATTACGAGGTCGTATTCCTCGTGCACCCTGATCAGTCAGACCAGGTGCCGGGAATGATCGAACGTTACCAATCCCTGATTGAACGCGGGGGTGGCAAGGTGCACCGGTCGGAAGACTGGGGCCGGCGCCAGCTCACCTTCATCATCGCCAAGATCCACAAGGCTCACTACGTGATGATGAATATCGAGGTCGGCGAAGAATCGCTGTCCGAACTCGAGAGTTCGTTCCGCTTCAATGACGCGGTGATTCGTTACCTGATCATCCGCCGCAAGAAGGCCGAAGTAGGGCAGTCGAAGATTTACGAGGAAGAGCTGCGCGAGCAGGAGAAGGACCGCGAGCGTGATCGTCGCCGCGAAGAAGAACTGGCGTCCCGTCGCCGCGACAACCCGGGCGAAGAAGATGCCCGCACCGACGAACCGGCCGAGGAGAATGCAGAATGAGCCGATTCCGCCGTCGCCGTCAGGGTGAAGTGAATATCACCTCCGAAGACGTGGACTACAAGGATCTCGATTTCCTGAAGCAGTTCATCGGTGAAACCGGAAAAATTGTTCCTGCCCGCATTTCCGGCGCATCCGCCAAGTTCCAGCGCAAGCTTACCACCGAGATCAATCGCGCCCGGTTCCTGGCCCTGCTGCCGTATACAGATCATCACAAGTAAGGAGCCAGAGGAGTCATCATGGTCCACGTGATTCTGCTTGAGCCAGTTACCAACCTCGGCACTTTGGGTGACGAGGTCAACGTGAAGCCGGGTTATGCCCGCAACTATCTGCTGCCGCAGCGCATGGCTGTTCGTGCCACGGACGAGAACCGCCAGGTTTTTGAAACCAAGCGCGCCGAACTTGAACGCGCTGCCTCTGACAAACTCACTGCCGCCCGTGGCCGTGCTGCGGGTCTTGAAGGCGTGACGGTGACGGTGTTCGCGAAGGTTGGCGACGAAGGCCGTCTTTTCGGCTCCGTTGGCACCGGCGAAGTTGCCGATGCACTCACCGCTATTGGTCAGGAAGTGCGCAAGTCCGAAGTGCGGATGCCCGCTGGCGTGATTCGCATCACCGGCGAATACGACATCGACATCCAGCTGCATTCCGAAGTGACAGCCACCGTTAAGGTGATTGTCGCCGCCGAATAGGCGGAGTTCTGTTCGCAGGAGCAACTTCTCACTGGGGTTGCTCCCTTTCAGTGTCGCCCGGCGGTCCGGACGAACCTCCGGGCGACACTTTCTTCCTCCCTCCGTCCAATCTTCCTCTGGTCCACGGCGCTACCGCGATCTACCCACACCGCGTTCAGTATCCACCCACAACTTATCCACTGATTCTCCTTTGCATGTGCACAACATGCGCGTAAACATATCCACCCGCCGACGGCACCCAACTCGATGTCCGAACAACCCATATCGCCCATCCGCGAGCGAGGCTTTGCGCCCTCATCATTGAAAGTTCCGCCTCACTCCGTTGAAGCGGAGATGTCGGTGCTGGGTGGCCTCATGCTCTCGAACGAGCGCTGGTTCGACGTTGCCGAGATCTGCACCGCGAACGATTTCTACCGCCCGCAGCACCAACTGATCTTCGAGGCCATGCAAGCCCTCGCCGACGGCGATGAACCCCTCGATGCGGTCACCGTCTCCGAGAGGCTCCAACTGAACGGCATGCTCGATCGTGCGGGTGGTCTCACCTATCTCGCCGAAATCGTCGACAGCACACCCGGTGCCACCAACATCCTCGCGTACGCGCGCATCGTGCGTGAACGCTCCACGCTCCGACAGATGATCGGCGCCGCGAATCACATCGCCGAGATGGCATTTGCACCACAGGGCAAGGACATCGGCTCGATTCTCGACCTCGCCGAGCAAGAGGTGTTTCGTATCTCCGAAGGCCGCATGCGTGATGGCGGCCCGGAGAAAGTGAACGACCTGCTCGCTTCCGCCGTGCAGAAGGTGAACGAACTCTTCGAATCCGGCAGCAGCCTCACTGGGCTTTCGACTGGCTTTGATGATCTCGACCGGAAAACGGCAGGGCTGCAGAAGGCCGACCTCGTCATCGTTGCCGGCCGACCTGCAATGGGCAAAACCTCGTTCGCCATGAACATCGCTGAACACGCCGTCATGTCTGCCAAGGGCGCGGTGCTGGTGTTTTCTATGGAAATGCCTTCGGAACAACTGGTGATGCGTATGCTCGCGGGGCTCGGACGCATCGACTTCGGGCGCCTTCGCACCGGCAAACTGAAGGATGAAGACTGGGCGCGATTCACTGCCGCCGTTGCACAGCTCAAGGATAAAGAACTCTTCATCGACGACACGCCGGCGCTCACCCCCAACGAGTTACGTTCGCGGGCCCGCCGTGTGGCGCGTATATCGAAACACGGCATCGCCCTCATCGTCGTCGACTACCTGCAGCTCATGCGTACGGCGCAGGAAGCGGAAAACCGTGTGAACGAAGTGTCCGAGATCTCACGCTCGCTGAAGTCCATTGCCAAGGAACTGCACTGCCCGTTGATCGCCGTGTCGCAGCTCAATCGCGGCCTCGAGCAGCGTGCTGACAAGCGCCCCATGGCATCAGACTTGCGTGAATCCGGCGCCATCGAACAGGACGCGGACCTCATCCTCTTCATTTATAGAGACGAGGTGTACAACGAATCCTCCGCCACCAAAGGCACCGCCGAAATTATCATCGGCAAACAGCGCAACGGCCCCATCGGCACGGTGCGTCTTGCCTTTAACGGCTCGCTCACCAAGTTCGAGAACCTCGCCTCCGACATCTACTCCAGCTACACCTGATGGCCGGAAAAAAAGCCAGAACCGCCTACGTCTGTTCCGACTGCGGCTCGGAACATCCCAAGTGGCAAGGTCAGTGTGGTGAGTGCGGTGCGTGGAATACCCTGACGCGCATTTCCATCGGCCCGGTTCCCGAAGCTACTCGTGGTTACGCCGGCGCAGAAAGCGAAGTCAAAAAGCTCTCTGAGGTCACAACTGAAGAGGTTGCCCGCATCTCGACAGGCCTTGGTGAACTCGACCGTGTGCTCGGTGGTGGCCTGGTTCCCGGCTCCATGATCATGATCGGTGGTGATCCCGGCGCAGGAAAAAGCACGTTGTTGCTGCAAGTCTCCACCATGCTCGCGCAGCGCCATAGCGTGCTCTACGTTACCGGTGAAGAATCCCTCACCCAACTCGCCATGCGTGCACATCGGCTCAAGCTGCCCGTGGATGATCTTGTTGTCGCTTCGGAAACCATTGCCGAGACCATCGCACAGGAGATCGAACAACGTCGCCCCGAACTCGTGATTCTCGATTCCATCCAGGTGATGCAGCTCTCAAGTGTGGAATCAACGCCCGGCAGTGTTGCGCAAGTACGAGAAACCGCTGCGTTCTTTACGCGCCTCGCAAAGCGTACCGGCACCATCTTCATTCTTGTTGGTCACATCACCAAGGAAGGCAGCCTCGCCGGACCAAAAGTTCTCGAACACATGATCGATGCGTTCCTCATGCTCGACAGCCCCGCCGGTGCGCGCTATCGAACGTTACGTAGCCACAAGAATCGCTTCGGCGCTGTGAACGAACTCGGCATCTTTGCGATGACGGATCTCGGCATGAAGGAAGTGGCAAACCCTTCCGCCATCTTTCTCCAACGAGGTGACTTCGATGCGCCGGGCAGTGTGGCGACCGTCACGTGGGAAGGCACACGGCCATTGCTCGTTGAAATCCAGGCGCTGGTTGATGAGGTGCAAGGCGGTTACGGCAAAAGAGTAGGCGTTGGCCTCGATCAACAACGTCTTGCCATGCATCTCGCTGTGTTGCACCGACACTGTGGTGTCGCGCTCGCGGATCAGGATGTGTTCGTCAATGTCGTGGGTGGTGTACGTATCAATGAGACCGGTGCAGACCTCGCCGCTCTACTCGCGGTGTTGTCGTCATTGCGGAACAGGCAGTTGCCGCGAGACCTGATTGTGTTTGGTGAACTTGGTCTGACGGGCGAAGTAAGGCCCGTGGTGAATGGACAGGAACGATTGAGAGAAGCCGCCAAGCATGGGTTCAAGAGAGCTATCGTGCCGTTCGGGAATCGGCCGAAGGACGCGATCAGCGGGATGGCGGTGCACGGAGTAAAGAGTTTGTCTGCTGCGCTCGATGCCGTCGCCGATTGGTAGCTTGAGACACTCACAAAATCCAAGTTAGTATCTCTCGCGCACCTAACTCGAATCGGAGGGAATCGTCGATGAATGCTGATGTGGAACTCGATATGGATACGTTGATTGTGATGTTCTGGTCTTGGCAAGCCCACGATCTTCGGTCCAGCCACGACGTTAGGATTTCCTCGCAGCTGCTGATGATGGTTGCAGGCGGTTATCCGCCCAGTCTGTTTTGAACTGGGCGGGTGATCGCCCACCAAGCGACCCATGCAGACGGATCGCAGTGTATTCTCCTCGCCACTGTTCGATTACAGCCTGTGCTTCCCCAACCGATTCAAACGCCCAACGGTTCAAACAGGTTGAGCGCAGTATGGAATTGAAGCTCTCGGCGTATGCGTTCTGCCATGGGCTCCCAGGCTCGATGTAGTGACTGCCGATGGCTTTCGACTGCATCCAGTTCTTGAGTGATCGCGCCACAAACTCAGGTCCGTTATCACTGCGGATGTAGTCGGGCGTACCGTGCGCTTTCTTCAGTCTTACAAGTACAGTGATCACGTCTCGGCTCGTCATGCTGCGCCCGCATTCAATCGCCAGACACTCTCGGGTGAATTCGTCCACAACGACCAAGCAACGCAGGCTGCGACCATCCAGGCTCTGGTCGTGAATGAAGTCCCAGCTCCAGACCTGGTACGGTCGCGTCGCCTTATTCGCCAGATGGGTCGAACAGCCTAAGGCCTTACGTTTTCGGGTCTTTTTCGGTACCTGGAGGCCTTCCGTTGCACGAATCAGCCGAACCTTCTCCCGGCCGACGGGATAGCGGCAACGATCCAGCAGATCGTAGATCTTCCGATAACCCCAGCAGGGATGCCGATACGACAGTCGTACGACTTCCTTGGTTGCCGCATACGGCAACTGCCGAGATCCACGATGCCGGTGGGTTGAACGGTGGATCGCCAAGACCCTGCATGCCTTCCGCTCACTGACACCGAACGTCTTCTGCAAATATTCAGCCGCTCGTCGTCGCTCAGGAAGGCTCACCACTTTTTTGAGTTCACGTCCTTCAGCATCCGGTTATCGAGCGTCAGTTCCGCAACGATCTTCTTCAGCTGATCGTTTTCATGCTCGAGTTCTTTCAGCCGTTTCACGTCCGACACCTGCATACCCGCGTACTTCGCCTTCCACCGGTAGAAGGTCTGCTCTGAGATGTTGTGTTTGCGGCACACATCCCGAGTCGCCATGCCACTTTCGGCTTCCTTCAAGACCCGAACAATCTGTTCTTCAGTAAAACGCTTCTTCATGGACTCCTCCGTTAAGGAATCCTAACTCAGCAACTGGACCGATTATGAAAGGGCTAACCAGTACGACACTGAACAGAGTCGAAGCCAAAAACGTCAGTACACCCCGCACCACCAGAAACCGTCAGTTTTGACCCGGAATAGAGTCGTCAATTACGGCGCCGGTTGCTCATCTCGTTCATTTGCGCTGAGAAAAGAAATTGAAGAATCTGACCGGGTACTCGCGCAGGTTCAGGCGGCCGCGTCTTGCCGGTGCCGGAGCGCTTCGGCGAGGTGATCTTCGCGCTCCGGACCATTGCGAATCGCATCGAGATAGACCTTGAGATAGCTGCGATCCACCACCGCTCCCGCAGCTTCGATCTGTGGTTCAAGCAATCGGTGCAGTTCAACCAGGTTGTACCACGGCACGTTTGGGTAAACGTGATGACCGATGTGCCAGTTGATGTTGTTCCAGAAAAAAGAGTGCACTGGGTTCGAGATGATCGTCCGTGTACCCGCCAGTTGTCCCGCATTCCAGGGTGTACCGTAATGTTCGGCAATGAAGCGCATCGAGTTCAGGAGTGAAAAGAAAAACACCGGCCAAAGCCAGACTTCCAGCGTCTTCACCAGCACGCCCTGCTCTGCGGCCGCCGACAGAACCACCCAGCATACCGCTGCCTTGAGTGCGATCTCGAAGAGATGAATGCCCCACAGCGCTGCGCCGAACTTCTTCACCGGGTAGATGAAGTTGAAATGGATGAAGCTCAACAGGCCGCCAATCAGAGGGTAGGCATAGAACAGAACAAAATCACCGAAGCCCCTCTTACCCATCGTGAACGCATCCGGATCGAGCGGTGAACGGTTGAAGCGATGATGTTCGAGGTGGTCTTCCTTGAAGGTGATGAAGGTAACGAAGATCGGCATCATCGACACGATACCAAAAGCGAGGTTCGCCGTTCGGCTTTCGAACATCGCGTTATGCGTAGCGTCGTGCATGAAGGTGACCATGCTCATCCACAGGTAACCGAGTGCCACGTAGGCCGACCAGCGCAGTAGTTCGCTCTCTGTCACCCATACAAGCCAGGTCAACAGCACCATGGCACCGACGAACAGCGGAATCTTGATGAAGTTCGGCAGGATTCGATGCGTCCGCATGCGAGCCAAGTCTTCGCGGGATATCCTAGGGCGTTGAAGTTCGCTCAAGTTGCTCTCAATCAGCCGAGTGGCAACGCTAACACAGCCCGGGCACAGGGTTGCGCCCAGTTTGGCGCGCATCCAACAAGGCCATGCTGCGTCGCGACTAGGACACCGTCAGCCCTCGTCGGTGCGCGATCCTGTCGGGTCAGGCGCTACTCAACGCGCGGATCGAACACGGATCCGCCCGTCGACTTCCGCAAGTTCGCCAGATCCAATCATGCGTCGAACCTGTTTCAGAACCCGTGCCTCAGCGTCCGCCGTCGACCGCGTCATCCCCACCATTCTGCACACGCTGCGGGCAAGTTCGTCACGCGGGGTCGCGCCTGACGCGCCGAGCACATGCTGAATGATCACCGCGATCTCGGCCCTCGCCGTTTCATAGATTCTGCGACGCGAGGACTCCGACTCTCCGGCGATGCGGAAATCCTTCCAGGTCAGCACGTCCTGTTTTTCGCACCACCAGAATGGCTCTTCATCATCCTCCGTACTGTGGGCACCGCGGGGCAACAATGACAGCAGGCGCTGGGTTACCTTCGTGCCTGTACGATCAAACCCCCACGCCCGAGCAGCCTTCTTCAGCAGTACTGATTCGGCGACAGGCGCCCCAACGGAAGTGACGCAGGCGGCGGATGAGTACGGCAGCATACTGTTCCTCGGCATGAACCCGGTTTGGGCCAGCGCACTGCTGAATGCAGCCGTACGTCGTAGCGGCAACATGCAGTTGCCGGCAATACTAATGATCGTCAGCTCGATCCTGCAGGTGCCGATTGCGGGGCTGCTGATTCTGGGCACGGGCGATTCTGCCGGGTTGGGGCTGCCTGGCGCGTCGGTCGCGGTGATCATCACCTCAGCCGTCAATGCCGTGATCCTTGGCATCTATCTCTGGCGACGCACATCCAGCCCCCGATTGCGGCTCGACGCGCTGCGACTCGAAGGGCGCTACTTCTCGGCCATTTTTCAGGTTGGGCTTGTCGCCTCGCTGTCACCCCTTTTTGTTGTGCTCACCGTAACCCTGATCAACGTTCTGGTCGGGCGGTTTGGAATGGAAGCGCTGGCCGGATACGGCATCGTTGCACGGTTGGAGTTTCTGCTGGTACCGCTGGTGTTCGGATTCGGCGCGGCGATGGTGTCGCTGGTTGGCACCAATGTCGGCGCAAAACAGCTCGAGCGCGCAGAACGGATCGGCTGGATCGGAGGCAGTTGTGCAGCAACAGCAACCGGTGTGGTGGGTCTCACCCTCGCGCGCTTCCCGGCACTATGGCTCACGCTGTTCGCAATTCTGGGTGAACTGCCCTGGCAAACCGGTGAAACCTACCTCCAGATTGTTGGTCCCGCATTCCTCTTCCGGGGACTCGGTCTCTCGCTTTATTTCGCGTCTCAGGGCACGGGCGCCGTGAAATGGCCGGTGATCGCATCATTCGAGGATCTTGAAGCCGCGAGCGAACACCAGCCTGATATGCCTGTTGTGCCTGCGGTCGATGATGTGATCTCCCAACGCCAGGACAGAGGGGCGGAGCGGTTTCCGTTTCCTTACACGGTCGGTACCAGCGTAGAGGTCGAAGTACTCGATGGCTGGAATTCTCGAGATTCAACCTCAAGCGACCAACCCATCCAGCTTTGGATCCGTGGCGCCCTCGCAACCACCGGTGACGCGCGTATCCAGCAATGCGCTCTCGTCTACCTCTCAGACAACACGCTTCTCTTCAATGGCATGCGCCGGCATGGCTCCGTCATGACCGGTTATCGCATCACAAGTCTCGATCATGCGCTCTGGTTTCATCGCGTGCTGGACTGTTCACAGTGGATGTTCTACGACCAGCAAGGTCCATCCGCGGCCGATGGGCGCACCATGAACCATGGCCGGATCTGGTCAGCGGACGGCGTTTTGCTCGCCACCGCCGCCCGGGAAGGGATGTTGCGGAAGGTCTGAAAGCTCAGGTTCGCTGCGTTCAGACCCTCTCAAACCGGTAAGGCTCGAGGCTCTCCTGCGCTTCCCGCCGGAACTTGTGCCAGCGGTTGCCGCCGTAGTACGCGAGGCTGCCAGGCTCTGCCTTGCCATGATCGTTGTAGTAAGACAGACAATCGCGCAGCGGCGCTGTCGCGGTATCCGCCTTAGCACAGTGATCGGCATAACGCACTTCGGCTTCTTTACGGATATCGACCTTGTTCACACCGGTATCCCGCATGGTGGTCAACAGCCAGGCGACATACTCCGAATGCGATTCGATCGCATCGGTGAAGTTAAAGCTGCCACCACCGCCCTGCGGACCGGTGATGATGAAGAGGTTGGGAAAACCCTGAGTATGCAGGCCGAGGAAGGTCTTCGTACCCTCCTCTTCCCACTTCTCGCGAAGGGTCTTGCCGCCTTCACCGACGATCATGTTGAAGGTGGATGTGGCCATCCACTGGAATCCCGTTGCATAGATGAGTACATCCAGCGGGTACTCGATCCCTTCGTGTACCACACCACGCTCATTGATTTCCCGCACACCGCCTGAAGCGGCACAGTCAACCAGGTGCACATGCGGCAGGTTGAAAGTGGGCAGGTACTCGTCGTGGAAGGTGGGACGCTTGCAACCATAGGGGTAATAGGGTTTCAGCGCCGCAGCCGTCTTCGGGTCTTTGACAATCGTATCCACGCGCGCTCGGATCTGCTCCATGATGCGGAAGTTGGCTTCGAGCTGTTTCTCCATCAGCTCTTCCATCGTTAATTCCCGTTCGTAGGTCTTGCGTTCCTTGAAGTCCGCCACCTTGCCCGCGAGGTAGTCATCGTTGGCCTGGATGGCGGTACGACCCGCCGAGATTTTTGCAAAGCGGGCTCGCCTTGCCCGAGCCCAACCCGGCTCGTTAGCCCAGGCAGCCCGCTCTTCATCTTTGGTCGCGCGTTGGTCACGGACATCCACCGAGGAGGGCGTGCGTTGAAACACATAAAGCTCGCCCACCGTTTTGGCTAGCTCCGGGATCGCCTGTACGGCGGTCGCACCAGTGCCGATGATGCCAACCCGTTTGCCGGTGAGGTCGATGTGATAGTTCCAGCGGGAGGTGTGGAAGGACTCGCCATGGAATTTCTCCATACCGGGAATACGGGCAAGCTTGGGCGTGGTGAGAATGCCGTTGGCGAGCAGGACATAACGCGCCTTGATGGCATCACCGCGATCCGTTTTCACCGTCCAGCGTCCGGTTTTCGCATCCCAGAGGGTAGTCTCGACCGTGGTGTGAAACAGGCACTTCTCGTAGAAACCGAACTTCGTCGCCATGGCCTGGCAGTACTCGAGAATCTCGAAGCCCGAGGCGAACTTCATCGATGGCACATAACCCATCTCTTCGAGCAGAGGAAAATAGCTGTAGGCCTCCACATCACAGGCGATGCCGGGGTAGCGGTTCCAGTACCAGGTCCCACCCACATCTCCGCCTTTTTCGCAGAAACGCACGTCCTGAAAACCGGCCGCCTTCAGTCGATACCAGAGCAAGAGGCCCGCAAAACCTGCGCCGACAATGAAGATCTCGCATTCATCCTGGAGTGATTCGCGTGGTATGGGCTCCGCGGAATAGACGTCGGCCAGGTACCGCGCAAATTCGCCCTCCATCGCCATGTAGTCATCCGCGCCACGGCGGGTTTCCTTGAATTCGCGGTATTTGGTCTGCTCGGCAGCATTGAAGGTTGCGCCCGGTGGCAACTCCGGCAGCGTCGTGAGCCGGGTGTCGCTGATGATCGAATAGCCTTTGCCTTGAATACGTTCCGTGGCTTTCGCTGCACGGGTGTTGAATACCTTGAGCCCCGTTTTTGGATCGATCTTGATGGCAGGTTCAGACATTTTTGGCGTCGTCGGGAAGGAAGAATTGAGTATTGCGCGGGACGGAGCCCACGGGCAAGGTACCCCCAAAATTTGGATGAACGAGGCACAGCCGACATGAAAGCACTGCTGGTTGTCTTCACGGACCCCGTGCCCGGGCAGGAGGACGCCTACAACCACTGGTACACCCACGAGCATCTCCCGGACTGTCTAGCCGTGCCGGGTTACGTACGGGCAACCCGCTACCGGGCGTTTCCGGGTCTCGAGCGGTCAGTTGCACAGGAATACCTGTCCCTCTACGAACTTGAATTGCCTGATGTCGCTGCCCTCGAACGGATT
>VGVE01000073.1 GCA_016874135.1 Gammaproteobacteria bacterium
CACTCGGGCGTTACCGAAGGCAGCAGCTGGGCGGATCTGTTGTGGCCGTGACCGGCAGCAGTGGCAAGACGACCACCAAGAGTTTTCTGGCTGCCGCGCTCGATGCATTCGCCGCTGCCGGTTCGCTGAACAATCATCTCGGCGTTCCGTTGTCACTGGCATCCACCCCTAAATCGGTTCGCTCTGCGGTGTACGAAATCGGTACGAGTTATCCCGGAGAAATCGCGCCGCTATCGATACTGGCCAACCCCCACGTGGCCATCGTTCTCAATGTTCAGTCGGCCCACATAGGGAACTTTCCGAGCTGGTCGGCACTGCGTGAGGAGAAATTGTCGATATCCGCAGGTATCACTTCGGGCGGTGCGCTAGTTCACGATGAAGGTCTCGACCCGACAGTTCGCGCAGGGGTTCAGCGTCTCAGTTTTGGCGTCAGTCAGGACGCGGACGTGCGGCTCGAAAGTCTGGACGGTGATCATGCGACCTATCGGATTCGGGGAGCAGCGCTCAAGGCACGGATACCGGGGGGAGGGCAACATCGGGCCTGCTCCCTCGCAGCGGTGCTGGCGACGCTTCTGGCGCTGGGCCGCGATCCCCGCGCGGCTGCGGAACTACCCGATACGCTGATTCCTGGCGGGCGTGGAACTCCGCTTGTGGCCAACGGCATCACCGTCATCGACGACAGCTATAACGCCAATCCCGACAGCATGCGGGCAGCACTGGTACAACTCAGAGCGCGGTCTTCGGGTCGCCGGCTGGCGGTGCTGGGTGAAATGCTGGAGCTCGGCGAAACAGGCCCGGCACAAACCCGGGCGCTGAGCGATGTCATCAGCGCACTCGAGGGCTTCTGGGCGGTGGGCGCGGGGATGCGGATTCTTGAGGAATTACCCAACTGCCTTGGCTGGTTTCCGGTAGCAGATGACACGCTTATGGATACTGTTTCAGCACAAGCGACCCCGGTCGATGTCATCCTGGTGAAAGGCAGCAACCGGGTGTTCTGGGGCACCCGTTTTGCAGAGAAACTGGCTGAACGATTGCGAACTCGGTAACCGGAGTTCTTTTGTGTAAAAAAAGCCCGGGGTTGGGGAACACCGGGCAACTACCATTAGGAGTCACCCAAAGACGGGATTTACATCCCGTATCGCCGCAAACCGTTGGGGGGAGAGTATTCGCGGCGACAGAGGAAGTTAAGCACAGCACCTGGTTTTAACCGGGAACCTGTTCACATTTTTCGAATCGCCGCCATTCTGCCGCTATTCCCACACAAGCAGTGGCATACTCCCGGCATGATCTCAGACAGCCATGGCCGCACCTTCCGTAACCTGCGCGTCAGCCTGACCGCGGCCTGTAACTACGCCTGCACCTACTGTGTACCGGATGGCAAACGCCTGTTGCCTGCGCGTTATGAACTCTCCGGAGAGCAGCTGATCCGGGCGGTCACGCTGCTCATCAAGGTTGCGGGAATCGACAAAGTCCGGATCACCGGTGGCGAGCCCCTGTTGTCCCCCAAGATCGATGAATTTTTCCCTGCGGTGATGCGGCTTGGGCTCAAGGACGTGAGCCTGACCACCAACGGCCAGCTTCTTGCGCGCAAGGCGGCAATGCTGCTGGATGCCGGTATTCGACGCATCAACATCAGCCTCGACACCTTGAATCCGAATGCCTTCCGAGAGATTGCCAGATCGGGAGATCTCGCCACCGTGTTGGCGGGCATCGACCTCATGGCCGAGGCCGGCGTACGAATCAAGATCAACATGGTGCCGCTGCGCAGCGCCAATCTCGATCAGGTTCTGCCGCTACTCGATTATTGTCTCAAACGGGGATTTGAGCTGCGGTTCATCGAGTTGATGAAGATGGGGCACCTGCGCGCGGGCAATCAGTTCACCCGTGACTTCATTGGCATGGATGAACTCCTCGGGATGATTGCGACCCGCTACACCTACACCCGCACGGAGGCACCGTTTGACTCAACCGCGATCCGCTTCGAAGTGCCCGGAAAAGGGACCTTTGGAATTATCGCCAACGAGACCGAGCCGTTCTGCGCGACATGCACCCGGCTGCGACTGTCTTCCAATGGTAAACTCTATGGCTGCCTGTCGAACAACCGGTCCCATTGGCTGAGCCCGGTTCTGGAGTTGCTTGATGCCGAAGCCGAAGCTGCCTTGGCGCAGATCCTCGGCCAGGCACTCGGTGACAAGCAGCCCGTTCGATTCCAGGGCGAGTGGACTGTCATGAAGTTCATCGGCGGGTAAGGACTCTCCGCTCACAGGTCCGCACTGCACACCTTGTCCGTAACGTCTTCTATACTCCATTCGGATGCTGATTCCGGTTGTAGTCGTTCTGCGGCCTTTTTGCCCCTGCCAAGTGGCAATGGTTCGGCCGCGGCACCGTTGCATCATCAGGCAAACCTCATGGAAGGGGAGATCGGTGTGTTTCGATGTCTGTGCGTTTGTTGTCTCTCGGTGACGTTGTTCAGCGGGTGCAGCGTGGTTCAACCGCATCCGGACGTGGCGGACACGTTGCGTGCGGTGCGAATCACTGGCGGCGCCCGGATTGAAAACCCGTCGCGCCTGATTCTGCCGCAGTTCGCCTTGGTGAGTGTGGCGCACGCCGACGGACGCGTGGATCACGAGCACTCTATGCGGCACAAACAGGTCTCGCGCCGTATTTCTCCGTGACGTCAGACGAGGCGCCGTGGCTTCTCAATGTGCATTGGCCGGATGACGCGCATTGCCCTGAAGCGGAAAACAGTGCTGACGTGGCTGTTCCCAATTCGACAGCACCGCAGTCCGTGCCATCACGGGTGGCAGAGCGAAACCTGGAGGGGTTAAAAACGGCCGGAAAATATCTGGTTAGTGTGACAGATCGTGAAGTCCTTATCGTCGATGTGGTGCAAACCGCCGACCATGCGCTCGTCACCCGGCTTGAGGTGGATATAGAACCCTGACTGCGAGGTCGGGATTGGCATGATCCGTTGGCCCTCACCGCGGCGTTCATGGCGGTTGGTGCCGCACTCAGCGGGTCTTGACGCCCTGGACCGGGTAGCACACCGCACCCAAAACCCCGGGGAAGCTATACTGTTCACAAGTGTCGTCCGGGAAGTCCTGCATGCAACTCGATCAGCTTTTCCTCGCTCTGGAAGCGGAAGGCAAGGACCGTCGCTATCCTCCGATCCACCGCTGGAAGCCGGAGCACATCGGCACCATCGACATCCACATCACCGCAGATGGCACCTGGTTTCACGAGGGAACGGCCTTCAAACGGCCGGCGCTGGTCAAACTCCTCTCCACGGTTCTGGTTCGCGAAGGTTCTGACTACTTCCTGGTCTCTCCACACGAAAAGCTGCGCATTTCCGTAGCCGACGTGCCGCTCCTGGCCGTGGACTTTGAAACCCGCGGGACAGATCGAAGCATGGATATCCTGTTCACGACCAATGGTGGGGATCATGTGGTGGTCGATCAGGAACATCCGCTCTTCATGCGCAGGGGCAAGCCCTATGTCCACGTCCGTGATGGCATCGAAGCGCTGATCGTAAGACCGACTTTTTATCGTCTGGTCGAGGCAGGGGAGAGCCGCGGAGACAGCGTTTCGTTGTGGAGCCGGGGCACGCAGTTCGACCTCAACCCTGACGGATCCCCCCTCTAGGCGGAGCCGTTAGGAGATCAGCTCTCGGACAACCAACTACATGTTGGGGTAGTTCGGTCCACCTGCGCCTTCGGGCACCACCCAGACGATGTTCTGAGACGGGTCCTTGATGTCGCAAGTCTTGCAGTGCACACAGTTCTGGGCGTTGATCTGGAAACGCGGACCCGTCGATTCCTCAACAATTTCATAGACGCCCGCCGGGCAGTAGCGCTGTGCGGGTTCGTTCCACATCGGCAGGTTCTTTGCAACCGGGACGGTTGCATCTTTCAGCGTGAGATGACATGGCTGGTCCTCTTCGTGGTTAGTGTTGCTGAGGAAGACCGAAGAAAGTCTGTCGAACGAAAGCACTCCGTCGGGTTTGGGATAGTCGATGGGCTTGCAGGCCGATGCCGGCTTCAGCATGGCGTAATCCGGAACCGGATCCTTGAGCGTCCAGGGCAGGTTGCCTTGGAACCATGAATCAATCAGCGCGGCACCGGATCCCATCAGTACGCCGAGTTTGTGCAGACTGGGGGCGGCGTTGCGCGAGCGATGAAGTTCGTCGTAAAGCCAGGACGATTTGAAGTTCTCCTCGAACTCATCCAGCTGATTGTGGGCCTCTCCGCGGGCGAGGGCAGCGGCGATTGTCTCGGCAGCAATCATACCGGACTTCATGGCCGCATGACTGCCTTTGATCTTGATGACGTTCAGGAAGCCGGCATCGTCCCCGACCAGCAGACCTCCCGGGAACATATTCTTCGGCAGCGCCTGGATCCCGCCTTTTACGATCGCTCGCGCACCATAAGACACCCGTTTTCCGCCTTTGAGCACATCGGCGATGAGCGGGTGGTGTTTCCAGCGCTGGAACTCCTCAAACGGCGAGAGGTGCGGATTGGAATAGCTGAGATCAACGATCAGGCCGAGGGAAACCTGGTTGTTCTCGAGGTGATAGAGGTATGACCCTCCGGTGGCCTGCCCCGGGAAGTGACCCAAAGGCCAGCCGAGTGAATGTAACACCCGCCCCTTCACGTGGTTGTCTGGATCGATATCCCAGAGTTCCTTGAAGCCGATCCCGTAGTGCTGGGTGGAAGACTGGCTGGAAAGGCCGAGCCGCTCAATCAGCTGTTTGCCCAAATGACCGCGGCAGCCCTCGGCAAAGACGGTGTATTTGCCGAGCAACTCATAACCCGGAGTGAAGGTTCCTTTGCGTTCGCCCTCGCGGCTGATGCCCATATCGCCGGTGGCGACACCACGCACGCTGCCGTCTTCATTGAACAACACCTCGGAAGCCGCGAACCCGGGGAAGAGGTTTACGCCAAGTGCTTCGGCTTGGGTTCCGAGCCAGCGGCAGAGATTGCCAAGGGAGATCGCAAAATTACCGTCATTGTGCAGATCAGCAGGGATGAAAAATTTCGGAACCCTGATGCGGTTGACTTCGTTGACCATGTAATACACGTCGTCTTCCGTCACCGGATTATCGAGTGGCGCGCCCATGGCTCGCCAGTCTGGAAAAAGCTCGTTCAGCGCCCGCGGTTCAAAGACCGCACCGGAGAGAATGTGAGCGCCGATCTCAGAGCCTTTTTCCACGAGGCAAACGCTGATTTCCTGCTCTGAATCCGCGGCGATCTGCATGAGTCTGATCGCGGTTGAGAGACCGGAAGGGCCTCCACCTACGATGACGACGTCAAACTCCATGGACTCGCGCTCGGCCGCTTCTGCCATTTGTAAGTACCAGGTAATCAGGAAGGCGCGCAGTATACGCGCTTCGTGAAATCCGGGATGTGTCGAGTTGACCCTTCTGGAAGCGCCGGCCACAATATCGCGCCTTTTTTTCGGGCCCAGTGCCCGTCTTCAGGCATTTGCATAACCACTCAGATTCCAGCTCAGTGATGATCTGGCCTGAGCCGAACAGCGTTGTTGCAGGCTCCGGCAACGAAGCAGATCAACGTTCAAGACAACAGCAGAGGGCTACATGAAGGTACTGGTACCGGTCAAACGTGTGGTCGATGCCAACGTGAAAGTCCGCGTGAAGGCGGACGGCACGGGCGTTGATCTCGCCAACGTGAAAATGGCGGTCAATCCGTTCTGTGAGATTGCCATCGAAGAAGCTGTCCGCCTCAAGGAGGCGGGTGTAGCCACTGAGGTCATCGCCGTGTCAGTCGGTGCCCAGGCCTGCCAGGAACAGCTGCGTACCTGCCTCGCACTTGGCGCCGACCGCGCAATCCTCGTGCAGACGGATGCGGAAATCCAGCCACTTGGCATCGCCAAGGCGTTAAAAGCCGTACAGGACAAAGTCGGTGCTTCCATCGTCATCTTTGGCAAGCAGAGCATTGATGGTGACAACTCGCAGACTGGTCAGATGTTCGCTGCGCTCACCGGCATGCCGCAGGCGACGTTTGCATCGAGGGTCAGTGCTGCGGATGGCCAGCTCACCGTAGTTCGCGAAATCGACGGCGGGCTGCAAACCGTTCGCGTGAAACTTCCTGCGGTGGTGACTACGGACCTGCGACTCAACGAGCCGCGTTATGCGTCCCTCCCGAACATCATGAAAGCCAAGAAAAAACCCTTGGACGTTTTTTCACCCGCTGACCTCGGTGTCGATCTGACGCCCACGGTCAAGGTGCTGAAAGTTGAACCGCCAGCGGAGCGCGGCGCGGGCATCAAGGTCAAGACCGTCGAAGAACTCGTCGAAAAACTGCGTAACGAAGCGAAGGTGATCGCATGAGCGTACTCGTTGTAGCGGAACACGATAACAAGGACCTGAAAGCAGCCACCCGCGTTGCACTTGCAGCCGCCAAGGCCATTGGTGGTGACGTGGATGTTCTGGTTGCAGGCAGCGGCAGTGCAGCGGTAGCGGCCGCCGCCTCGAAGATCGCTTGCGTGCGCAAGGTGTTGCACGCCGACAATGGCGCCTACGCCAACCAGCTCGCCGAGAACATCGCGGCGCTGGTTGCCGACATTGGCAAGGGCTATAGCCATGTGGTGGCCACCCACACAACGGGAGGCCGAAACTATCTACCCAGGGTTGCAGCACTCCTTGATGTGGCGCAGATCTCCGATATCGTTGCCGTTGTCGATGCGCAGACATTCCAGCGCCCGATCTATGCGGGAAATGCCATCGCCACGGTGCAGTCCAGTGATTCCATCAAGGTGATTTCTGTGCGTGGAACCGCATACGATCCCGTGCCCGCAGAAGGGGGTGCTGCCGCGGTTGAAGCAGTGGGCGTTGCTCACGATACGGGTCTGTCCGCTTTCGTTGGTGAAGAAATCGTCAAGTCGGCTCGCCCCGAATTGACCGCAGCCAATATCATCATTTCCGGCGGTCGTGGTATGGGCAGTGCGGATAACTTCAAACTGCTCGAAGGCGTCGCTGACAAACTGAGTGCAGCAATCGGAGCATCGCGTGCCGCGGTGGATGCAGGATTCGCTCCTAACGACATGCAGGTCGGTCAGACCGGGAAGATCGTCGCACCGGATCTCTACATTGCGGTGGGTATCTCCGGTGCGATCCAGCACCTTGCAGGAATGAAGGACAGCAAGGTGATCGTCGCCATCAACAAGGATGAAGACGCCCCCATTTTCCAGGTCGCGGACTATGGTCTGGTAGCGGATCTCTTCAAGGCGGTACCGGAGCTGGAGGCTTTGCTATAGCGCCGGAGTTGGGAGTAACCTAAGGTCTCTCCCGCAAAGAACGAGGAGCGATCCAGTGGCAGTCTACGAACTGAACGGCGGGCAGTTGCTGCGTGTGGCACGCAGTATCGACGGGAAACTGCAGCAGCAGTACTTCAGCCTGATCGGATTGAATCAGCCCCAGCAACTGGCTGTCCGCAAGGAAGCGAAAGGCGTTGATGAAAAGTGGGCAGCGCTACAGGGCAAAGCGAAGGAGAAGCGTGTTCGGACTGCGGACACGCCTCGCAAACACACCACTGGCATCCGCGGCATCAACCTCGTTCATCGTCCATCGCCGGCCTTCCGCGTGCAGGTTCAGGCGGGTGGCAAATCGATGGTCCGTGAGTTCTCTGTCAAACGAATGGGTGCTGATGCGGCCTGGACTGATGCGCTGAAGTTCCTCTCCGATTGCAGGGGTTACCCACGTGTTCCGACAGAGTGGAAAGACCGTATGCCCAAAATCACGCGCAAGGGTGCAGCGAAGAAGTCCGACGCCAGGGCCTAAAACTCGTTCACTAGCTCGCTACCGAGCTGTGAACGAGCTGTGAAGAAGGATCAGCGATGTGGCGTTCGTTTCGCGGTGTACCACGTCACCGGCTGCGAATGATCATGAACCGCATCCACAACATTCAAAACCAAAGCGAATAACGCCATCCGAACCACCAGACCGTTATCGGTCTGTCTGAAGATCGCAAGGTTCGGATTTTCGATCAGATCATCATCGAGTTCCTGTGCATTCGCCCGTGAGTCCCGCGGCAGTGGATGCATGATCACCGTGTTGGGTTCACAGTTCTGTGTATAGACACTCTGGTTCAGTCGGAACAGTCCTTTGTATCGATCAGCTTCTTCCTGGCTCGGAAATCGTTCTTCCTGGGTACGGGTCACGTACACGATATCGACGTTGTTGATACCTGCGCCAAGCGCGTGGTACTTCTCGACACGATGACCCCGGGCCGTCAACTGCTTGTGAACTTCATCTGGAAGTTCGAGACCAGGCGGGCTGATCAGATTGAAACGGATGTTGTCGTAGAGCGCGATGAGCTTGCACAGAGAGTGGACGGCGCGGCCATACTTCAGGTCGCCGACGAGGGCGATCTTCATCCCGTTGACGAGTTTGTTTTGCGCCTGCAGCTCCGAACGGATGGTGTAGAGGTCCAACAAGGCCTGACTCGGATGCTCATTCGGCCCGTCGCCACCGTTAAGTACCGGAACCCTGGAAGCCTGTGCAAATTCCGCAACCGAGCCTGCCTCTGGGTGCCGCATGACGATGACATCGCTGTAACCAGAGAGCACGCGGGCAGTGTCGTAAAGGGATTCGCCCTTGGTCAGACTGGACGCGCGAATCTCGCTCGTTTCGCGTACTTCGCCACCGAGCAAGTTGAACGCTGCAGCAAACGAGACCCGGGTTCGTGTGCTCGGTTCAAAAAACATGTTCGCTAGAATCGCACCCTGCAGAACCCGGGTGATACGTTTGCGCTGCGCGTAGGGCCGCAGCTCATCTGCCACGTCAAAGATCCGGGAGATATCACCGCGATCAAACTGTCCAATCGACAGGATGTGTCCTCCGGTAAATTCCATTGCGCCCCCTGAATCCGATGGCGGCGCAGTGTAACAGGACAACTCACCGACGCATCCCGTGGATCGCACCGCTTCTGGGATTATCTTGCACCGCGTACGATTCTGAATGCACGTTGCTGTGGAGACTGCGGGTGAGGGTTCAGTGTTTGATTGCCATCGCTCTGTGGAGTACTGCATCGATTACACCCGCAGCCTGGTCTGACGAGCCGAACAAACTGGAAGAGGCGATGATCGCGGAACAGTTCAGAGCAGCCGGTTTGCACAGGCTGACCGCAGAAGAACTCGCTTTCCTCAATCAGTGGCTCGAGCGACACGCCTCCGATACGTCAACCGATTTTGGAGCAGAGCAGCTACCGTTACCGCAACCTGGCGCCACGGAACCGACCGAAGAGCGCACCGCCGTCGTCGGTCTGTTCGAGGGCTGGAGCGGGTGTACGGTGTTCACCCTCGCCAATGGCCAAGTCTGGCAGCAGCGCCTCCCAGGAAAGTACCACTACAAGAAGACAGAAAATCCGCCGGTGGTGCTTATTCGTGGTTGATTCGGGTATTACCTTCAGCTTGTAGCATCCGGTCGACAAATCGCCGTCAAGCGATTGAAGTAGATAGATTATTTTCTTCCATCCGGAAACACCGCTCGGGAAACGATCTGTTCCTTTGACCTCCTCGCGTCCGACCAAATTGCGAATTGTTAAAAAAATATTTCTGAATCGTTGAGGGATTCAGGAGGTCATCCGTCCTACACGTAACGCGCAGTCCGTCGTGGGGTCCCACGGGAGCAACGGGCGGCGCGGAACATAACCAATTGGGGGATAACCATGTCTCATGTTCCAGGCAGATGGGGCACGGCGCTTGCGTCGTTGTCACTACTATCTGTTCTCTCCCTCCCGGTCACTCCTGCTATTGCCGCGGAATCGAAAGAAGCTGCGGACAAGGTCCAGGAAGAGATCGTTGTCACCGGTTTCCGCATCAAGCGGTCTGACTTCACCTCGGCAACGCCGATCACGGTGATTGATGGCCAGTCGATCATGCTGGCCCGCTCGATACCGACATTGGTGGCCGTCTGGAACAGGAAAGCGCGCGGGTTGGCCATTGCATCCGGGTCGCGGACTCGGTGGATGCGAAGTCAGGCTTCCCGGGCAAGATCCTGAGCGTCTTCGTGGTCGCCAAACTTTGCAGTCAGGTAACGGAGCCAACCCGTCCCGTGCTCGGCATGCAGCTGTGCGAAGAGCGATATCTGGGGCGTCTTGCTCAGGGCGGATTCCGTAATAGTCTATCACGGCGTCACAAACCGCCGGGAAAATCGACCGTCAGCATAGGCTCCAACTGGTACGATGCGGGCAGACCGAAAAGATGATACGGGCGCCGTCATGAACGGGACTTCGCAGCTATCGAGCCACCAGAATCACCAGGAAGAGGTGATCCCACGTCTGCCGTTCGCGTACGCCAAGCGCCACGGGGTGGTGATCACGGATACCGTTCTCGACGCCGGCCAAGTGGAAGTCGCGTGCAAGGCACGCCCGGCACTCGCCGTGTTGTCGGAAGTGAAACGGATTGCCAAGCGGTCGCTGGTCATGCGTCTGGTCGCTGACGCAGAATTTGAACGGCTGCTCACCGAAGCCTACGCCCGTGACACTTCGGCTGCGCGGCAGATGGTTGAAGACATGGATGACGAGATCAACCTGCTCAGCCTCGCCGATGCGTTGCCGCAGCCAGATGACCTTCTCGAACAGGAAGATGATGCACCGATCATTCGCCTCATCAACGCGCTGCTCGGTGAGGCCATCCGCGAATCTGCTTCCGATATCCACATCGAGACCTTTGATCGTTCGCTCATCGTCCGCTTCCGGGTCGACGGAGTTATGCGGGAAGTCGTGCAGCCTCGGCGGGAGATCGCACCGCTCCTCGTCTCCCGTATCAAGGTGATGGCCAAACTGGATATTGCCGAAAAGCGGGTGCCTCAGGATGGCAGGATCAGTATCCGCATCGGTGGCCGGGAAGTGGATGTGCGCGTGTCGACACTGCCTGCAGCCAACGGTGAACGAGTGGTGATGCGGTTGCTCGACAAACAGGCGGGACGCCTGCGTCTCGAAAACCTCGGCATGTCACCGCCGCGACTGCAGGCATTGCGTGAATTGGTTCATCTGCCGCACGGGATCTTTCTCGTCACGGGTCCGACCGGTTCCGGTAAGACCACGACGTTGTACGCCTCCCTTGCGGAGCTGGACGCAGCCGCCATCAACGTACTCACCGTCGAAGACCCCATCGAGTACAACCTGCCCGGCATCGGTCAGACGCAGGTCAATCCCAAGGCAGACATGACCTTCGCCCGCGGTCTGCGTGCCATTCTGCGCCAGGACCCGGACGTCGTGATGGTGGGGGAGATTCGCGACATTGAAACCGCAGAAACTGCTGTACAAGCGAGCCTCACCGGCCATCTGGTGCTATCCACACTCCACACCAACACCGCAATCGGCGCCATCAGTCGGCTCGTTGACATGGGCGTTGAACGATTCCTGTTGTCATCCAGCCTGGTGGGTTTGCTTGCTCAGCGGCTGGTACGACTCCTCTGCCCGGACTGTAAACGCCCACGGATGGCCAATTCGACGGAGCTGCGTTTCCTCGGAACGAACAAGGCGCAGGTATGGGAGCCGGTGGGCTGCAAGGCGTGTCGCTATTCCGGTTACCGGGGGCGGACTGGAATCTATGAGCTGGTCCCAATCGATGACACCTTCAGGCAGATGGTGCACGACGAAGCCTCGGAGCAGGAGCTTGCCCGCTATGTTCGCCGCAGCCAACCATCGATCCGCGATGATGGAGTGGACAAGGTATTGCGCGGCATGACCACGGTTCAGGAAGTGGTGCGCGTGACGATCGATGGTGCCTGACCAGTGATGTTTTGCGTTGCGGACAAGGCGGCTTTGATCGCCGGATCAGGCAGGTTCAGCCGACGGCAACCCACGCACTCCAAACAGCGAGAACCGCGTGGCAGCGTTTGAATACACGGCGCTGGATACCTCCGGCAAAGAACGCCGCGGTGTCGTCGAAGGCGACAGCCAGCGCCAGGCGCGGCAGGCCTTGCGGGATCAGGGGCTGACGCCACTCGAAGTCAACCCGGCTGCGGAAATCAGCAAAAGCAAGGTCCCGGTATTCACTCTGCGCCGCTCCCTCAATCGTATGGACCGAGTGCTGATCACCCGCCAACTGGCAACGTTGATCCGCGCCAGCCTGCCGCTTGAAGAAGCCCTGTTCGCCATCGCCCAACAATCGGATAAACAGTCCGTGAACGCATTGGTCATGGGTATCCGCAGCAAGGTACTCGAGGGTTTTTCTCTCGCCGCCAGCCTGGCCGAATTCCCCGGAAGTTTTCCGCCGATCTATCGCTCAACCATCGCATCCGGTGAGCAGTCTGGGCACCTCGACGACGTCCTCGAAAATCTCGCCGAGTATCTCGAACGACAGTATGAATCCTCGCGCAACGTGGAGATGGCGCTGATCTATCCGGTCACGCTGCTGGTCCTCGCAATCATTATCGTTGCTGCGCTGATGGTATACGTCGTGCCCGATATGGTTGAGGTCATCCAGAACACGGGTCAGGAATTGCCAGTGATGACCGCAGTGCTGATCAGCATCTCATCGTTTCTCGCCGACTGGTGGTGGGCAGTCGTCGGCGGCGTCATCCTTCTCGTCATCACCGTACGGCAGATGCTCATGCAACCGGATATCCGCGAAAAAGTGGATCGGCAACTTTTGCACCTGCCCCTGTTGCGGCGGATCACCCGCAGTGCTAACGCCGCACGTTACGCCAACACCCTGTCGATACTCGGCGGCAGTGGTGTGCCCTTGGTCGACGGCATGACCATTGCGCAGGAAGTTGTCAGCAACACACATCTCAAGAAACGCCTGTCACACGCCACCCAGAAAGTCAGCGAAGGCAGCAGTCTGCGTGCGGCGTTGGACACCGTTGGATACTTCCCGCCCATGTTGTTGCATATGGTCGCAAGCGGAGAAGCCAGTGGTGAGTTGGATGCCATGCTCAACCGAGTTGCCATCCATCAACAAAGCGAAGTGGAGCGGATTGTCGCCACCATCGTCAGCCTGTTCCAGCCGGCGATGCTGATCCTGATGGGTGGAGTCGTGTTCTTCATCGTCCTGGCGGTGCTGCTTCCGATCCTGAACATGAACCAGGCCATCTGAGGATTATTCAATGACCAATTCCCATGCTTTGCATCGAACCACTCATCGAACGGGCGGATTCACGCTGATCGAGATCATGATCGTCGTCGTGATCCTCGGGATTCTCGGCGCTATCATCGTGCCGAACTTCATCTCCCGCCCGGATACGGCCCGGGTGACGGCCGCCCAAACTGACCTGCGAAGCATCGGTGCAGCACTGGATCTCTATCGCCTCGACAACTTCCAGTACCCCTCCACGGAGCAGGGGCTCGAAGCTCTCGTCAGCAAACCGAGCGGCTTTCCGGAGCCGAAGAACTACAACCCCGATGGTTATCTCAAGGCATTGCCAACGGATCCGTGGGGTTCGCCCTACGTCTATGAAAAATCCGGCAGCAAGTATTCGCTGGTAAGCCTCGGTGCAGATGGCACTGATGGTGGTGAAGAATTCGACGCGGACATCCGGCTCGAAGATCTGCACTGACCATCGTGGCTGCACGCGGATTTTCACTGATTGAGATTCTCGTCGTGCTCGCGATCATTGGCATTCTCGCTGCGGTCGTACAGTTTTCGTTCACCGGTGCAGACGGCCGGCAGAAGATCGCGACGGCCGCTGAAAAAATCGCTGCCCAGGTGGAGCTGGCGCGCACTGAGGCCATGCAATCCCATCAGGAGTTCGGCTTCCGACTTATCGATGCGCAGATTCAGTTTCTCGCGTTCGAGAACTCGAGTGGCCTTTGGTTACCCCAGGAGGAAGGCCCACTCAGCGCCGCGCCGATTCCCGATGACGTTCGGCTTGAGCTGGAATCGGAAGGTTTCGACCATAAAGCACTCGATGCCTGGGCTCCGGAAGAGCACATCGAAGAACTGACAGAAATTTCGGATGGAACCGATGCTGGCACCGCTGACCGCTCACAATCGGATACACGCGATCCGCGCAAGCTCAGTGTCAACAATGATCAGCGCAAGCGTGTAGTGCCCGAGATTCTGCTGCTTTCCAGCGGTGAGGCTACGCCGTTCACAATCCTCCTCCAACCGGAAGGCGATGGTGTCGCCTGGATCGTAAGGAGCGACGGTCTCAGTCGTACAACGGCCGAGTCTCTGACTGAAGAACAATGAGCCGTGCATTCACCCTCATCGAAATGTTGATCGCGATGGTCATCCTGGCCACGGCCGGCATCATCGTCTCCAGCAGCATCGGTAACACGGCATCCCAAACGTTCTCAATCGAACGACGCCAGGTGGCGCATTGGGTGGGAGAGGACTATCTCACCCGGCTGCGCCTGGAGCGGCGTCTCAAGCCAGCAGAGTTGCCTGCAGGACGAGACACAGTACGGATCGAAAGTGCCGGTCGACGCTTTGAGATCCGCCGCGAGGTCAAACCGACCGGACACCCCTGGGTTAAACGGGTTGAGGTGGAGGTCTATGAAGTGGAGGGATCGGCTCAACCGGTTGGACCTCTCGATCATCAGACTGCGTTCGTGGGGCAGTACTGATGTTTCGAACTTCTCGTTTCCAATGTGGAAAAAAGGGGCACGGATTTACGCTCGTTGAAATCCTGGTTGCGCTGTTCATTTTTGCGTTGCTGGGGTTGATCGGCACCCAGTTGGTCAGCCGTGTTACGCAGCAGCAAGGCCAACTCGCGGAGCGAGGCGCGCGTCTGACCGAGCTGCAACGCGCCATGCAGATCCTCAAGCGGGATTTCATGCAAATACAAAACCGTCCGATCCGCGACGGGCTCGGCGATCTGCGCCCCTCACTCATTCTGGCAGATGACGACGGCCTTGAGTTTACCCGGCTCGGCTGGCGCAATCCGCTTCGCCAATCTAGGTCAGATGAACAACGGGTCGCCTACCTGTTCGACGACGCGAACAACGCCCTCATCCGATTGTTCTGGCCTGTCCTTGACCGCGCCCAAGATTCTGAGCCGATTCAGCAAGTGCTGCTGACGGAGGTGGATCGTGTCGAGTTGCTGGTGATCAGCAGTGATGGCAACCGTTTCAACTATTGGCCACAGGTCACGGCAGGAAAAAACGGCCCAGCGGCCGCAGCGATTGAAATGCGCATCGATGCCGCTCCCTTCGGACGTATCGACCGGATTTGGGAGGTGCCCGCTGTCCAGTAATCACGTCGCCAGGGTGACATCGCCTGGATCCGGAAATCATGCCCGCCGTGGGATCGCGCTGATCACGGTGCTGCTCTTTTTCGCGTTCATGAGTGCCGTGGCCGTTCGCCTCGCGTCGAACCACGCAATGCTGATTGCCGGCAGTCGCAACAGTTTCACCGCGGATCTGGCTCTGAATTATGCCCTTGGCGGCGAAGAGATGGCGCGTCAGGTTTTGTACGAAGATTTCACGAACTCCGGTAAAGACGTGGATCATCTGCTTGAACCTTGGGCGCGCGGGCTGCCACCACTGTCACTTGACGAAGGTGGTGCTGTCGAAATCCAGATCCATGATTTGCAGGGTTGCTTCAATATCAACGCGTTAGGCGGCGGAACCGCGCAGGCCGTACATGCCGCAATCATCAACCTCCTGAACATCACCGGACTTCCGCCGGCAATTGCCGACCGGGTACTGGACTGGGTGGATGCCGATGAGATCACCACCGGTTTCGGAGGCGAAGACAACGAATACCTACTCGCAAAGCCGGCATTCAGAACCCCCAATGGCCGCTTCGGTGACACCTCCGAAATTCGCATGCTGCTCGGGGGAGTCGAGGTCGGCGAAGATGATGCAGTCAATCGTCAGCTGCTGCCGCTCCTGTGTGCACTGCCCATTGACCAGCTGCAGGTCAACGTCAACACCGCGCCCGTAGAAGTCCTTTCGGCGCTGCTGCCGGGAAGCGAGCTCGGGCAGACACCGTCGTTTTCGAATCAGCCACGCAACTTTCGCTCCGTGGGCGAATTTGTTCAGAGCCACCCGGAGTATCAGGCGGCTACCGCGATGTTGCGAACCACCAGTGAGTGGTTTCGCATCAACGTCAGGGTGCAGATCGATCGCACCACGGTGATAATGTCGTCCGTTGCCTTCCGGGACCCTGCCACCGGGAGGGTCGTTATTCGCAGTCGGGACTTTGGACAGGACTTCCGTAGCCGGATTCGCATCAGCGCCGACGACGAAAGAACTCCCGTGCCAGAACCCTCGTGAACGGTAACTTCAACTCCCAGATGCCGATACCAACAATCTGTCCGGACCGCTGCGGGATCGCCTGATGCCTCTCCTCTGCCTGCGCCTTCTTTCCGACGCGCGTGCAACCGATGACGGTTGGACGCTCGACGCCGAATGGCTCATCCGGGAAGAGGGTGGTGTGATTCGTGGTCAGGGCGTAACCGACTTCCGTGGCCTCACCGACCTGCTCGATCCATCACAGGGATGGCTTGCCGATCCAGACAACGTGTTGATCCTGATTCCGCACGACTACGTTCTGGAGCTCAACGTCACTGTGCCTGGCCGCAGCGTCGCACAGATACGTCGTGCATTGCCGTACGCCGTCGAAGAGTTTGCGACCACCGACATCGAAGATCTGCACGTCGCCACTGACGTCATAAGGCCCGGCAAACCGGTTCGCACCCAACTGATTGAACGTTTACTCATTCGCGGTTGGACCGAGTGCCTGCGGGCGCTCTC
>VGVE01000074.1 GCA_016874135.1 Gammaproteobacteria bacterium
CGGTTTCTCCCGCAAACGTCTCGAACGGATCACGGATCACCTGCAGCACAACTACATCGATCCGGGCAAGATCGCCGGTTGCCAGGTGGTGGTCTCGCGGCACGGGTTACCGGCCTATTTTCGGTCCTTTGGCCGTATGGATATCGAGAATGATGTCGCCATGCGGGACGATGCGATCTTCCGCATCTACTCCATGTCGAAGCCGATCACCTCGATTGCGCTGATGCAGCTCTTTGAGCGAGGGCTCTTCCAGCTGAATGACCCGGTACATCGTTTTCTGCCAACATGGCGAAACCAGCGGATCTGGGTTTCCGGGCAAGGTGAGGAGATGGAAACCCGGGCGCCGAGCCGGCCCATGCGCATGCGTGACGTGCTCACCCACATGAGCGGCCTGTCCTATGGCGCAACCAACCATCCGGTGGATGAGTGCTACCGCGATCTCAACATCAATCGCAGCACAGGCGAGACTCTGCAGTCGTTCTGCGACAAGCTCGCGAACGTACCGCTGCACTTCCAGCCCGGTGAGCGGTGGATGTACTCCTATTCGACGGATGTCTGTGGCCACCTGGTGGAGGTGATCAGTGGCCAGCCACTCGATCAGTACCTTGAAGAGAACATCTTCAAACCACTCGATATGAAAGACACGGCTTTTTTCGTCAGCCGCAAGAAGACTCATCGCCTCGCTGCCAACTATGAACGCCGTGCTGATAAGTCACTCAAGCTGATCGATGCCCCTGCAACCAGTACGTTTCTTGAAAAACCCTCATTCCTGTCCGGCGGCGGTGGTCTCGCCGGCACCACAGCAGACTACCTCCGTTTCTGCGAGGCCTTGCGCGCGGGGGGTGTACTCGACGGGGAACGCATCATCGGTCGAAGCACGCTCGAACTCATGACCCGCAATCACCTGCCAATCCGGGGTGACCTGTCCGCTCTGGCCGTGGGTGCATTTTCCGAAACCGCCTACGAAGGTGTGGGCTTCGGGCTCGGTTTTGCGATGACGCAGTCCGCTGTAGAGACAGGGGGCATGGGTGAAGGCGACTACTACTGGGGCGGCGCCGCATCGACAATCTTCTGGGTCGATCCATACGAAGATCTGAGTGTGGTGTTCATGACGCAGCTGATGCCCTCCGCAACCTTCAACTTCCGCGGTCAGCTCAAGAGCATCATCTATTCCGCCATCGAATGAGCAGACAGACGGGTCTACCAGGTCGACCCGTCCACTCGATCGCTTCATCAGGGCCGGACCACGGCGGCACCGTGACGGCGAGGATCACGCGTCCTGCGGGACCTGCTCGGACTTGAAAAGACACACCGACCGGGATATCGGCACACACACCCGGCGTGAGTTGCACCAGCGCCTCCTCGCCTGACCCGCCACGCGCCAAGGGCGCATTCGGGACAGCGGCGTCAACATCGTGCCGAGACGGATGCGTTGCGACGTCATGGCCGCTGCGGTCAGACACAGCCAGGCATCGATTCCCCACACCGGCTCCCAGACAAAAAACCCGTCCCAGCCCGACTGTTCCGCCATGGCAGCGAGTTCAGATGCGACCCGCGCATCACCCGCAGGCATCACAAAACCATATTTCATCTGAGCGCCCTCCATCCGCACGCAATGCAGATCAGGATAAACCCGTCGCGGCCATCCGGATGACTTCTTCCAGCATTGGTGCATCGAGATATCCCCCGGCAACCAGCCGCGTATCCGTTCCGCGGCGGATCAACACACTTGGCATGGCTTCGGTGCCAAAGCTCTTCGCCATGCTGAACTGGAATCGCAGACGCTTGTGCAGCGCAGCGTCACCGGTGAGCACATCAAAACGGTCCAGCACGACACCTTCACGGCGCAGGAAGTCCAACAGGAAGTCAGTGGCGGTGGTGTTTTCTCCCGATGTGAAAAAACACCGCTGCAGTTCACGCAGGGCGCTGAAGGGTGGCGTGGAACGCGCCACCCGCAGGTGTTCGAGCGCAAGGCAGACCGGTACCGAGTTGTGCACATAGGCGGCTAAGGGCAAGTCGCCAAAAACCTGACCGGTGGTTGCTGCAACTTCCAGCCAGAGACGTCGCATCAGACGGCGTCCATACGCACCGACCGGTTGTGTACTGTCGGTGTTGATACCACCCAGGACCAGATCAAATTCAAACTCGCCGGCCATCCGGGTTCGGATCGTTTCAATGGCATCCGCCATGCCCCAGCACCAGGAGCAGAGGGGATCGGTGACGAAGAGCACGGTCAGCGGATTCGCCACTCGGTCTCCGTCACTTCGCCGATGATCGCCGCCTGCGGATGACCTGCTGCATGCAACGCATCAAGACACGCTTCGGCCGCTGCGGCAGGAACGCCTGCCAGCAACCCGCCGGAGGTCTGCGGATCACACAACACGCGAAGATCAATATCGCTGTCGATGCTGAAGTCGCGGAGCACCTGCTCATTGTTCTTCTGCAGGGAACTCTGCACACCCTGACGGATCAGATCAGCCGCCCCTGGCATCACCGGGATCACTTGAGCATCCACCACCGCGCCCGTTCCGCTGGCGCGCAGCATCTCTGCCAGGTGTCCAAGCAGTCCGAAGCCGGTGACATCGGTTGCCGCCCGGGCACCATGGGCCACGAGAATTTCCGCGCAGCCTTGATTGCTCGAATCCATGCTCCGAATCGCTGTTTCGAGCGCTGCCGCCACCGGCAGACCCCGCATTGCGGCCGCCAGAATGGCTCCAGTGCCGACACCACGCGTGAGGACGAGTTTTTGGCCAGCGGCGAGCCCGCCCTTGGTCAACGTAACCGCTCCGCGCCGCCCGGTCACAGTCAGCCCGAGGAAAAGTTCGGCGCCTTCCGCCGAGTGCCCGCCGACCAGCGGTACATCATGGTCTTCGAGCACATCCACGGCACCACGAAGTACAGCTGTCAGTTCGGCCTCCATCAGTGCTTCTGACATCAGCGGCACTGTCACCAGCGCCACCGCGGAGGTGGGGGTGGCGCCCATCGCAAACAGATCATTGAGGTTGTGGTGGGTGACGATCCGCCCAAATCGGTAGGGATCATCGACCATGGTGCGCAGACCGTCCGTCGTGATCAGCACAGAGCCATCGGCATTCACCTCGGCGGCGTCATCGCCTATGCCACGCAGAACATTGCCATGCGGGCGAATGGGCAAGTTTCGCAGCACCCGACCGAGGAGATCAGCACCCAGTTTTGCGCCACATCCCCCACAGCGCATGGTTTCAGGTACATCCGCCTGCATCGACTGCGGCAATGCCACAGGCGCGGGCACCTGCATCGCTGAAGGCATCTGCGCCATGCGGAACATCGACATGAAACGGCGGTCGATTTGATCTTTCCAAATCCACATCAGCTGGCCCGAAACGGATAAACCCCACTTTTCGGCAATCGCTGACCCATCCGCAGTGCCGATGAGGCGAAGGAATGACTGTTGCGCCCTGAATGACTTCAGAGGCTGTCCCATTGTTACGGCGCGCAGGTTGTGGCTGAGCACCGGGCCCGCACGCACGGCGAATAGACCACTCTTCGGTCGCTCCTGGCCTTCGAGACAAGCCACATCACCGGCTGCGAACACCGCCGGATTGGAGATGGATTGCAGGGTGTGCTGTACGCGTATGAAACCGCCCGGGTCCGTTGCGAGTCCGCTCGCGCGCATCCATGCCGGGGCACAGACATCGGTTACCCAGAACACTTCGTCCGCAGCGAGCGTCCTGCCGTCATCTAGATGCAGTTGGCCATTCGTAAAGCGCAGCGCCTCAGCGCCGATGACCAGCCGCACCCCCCTTTCACTCGCGGCGGATATGAGGCGCTTGTTTGTCGATGCAGAGAAACCAGGCAGCACTGCTCGGCCGACCAGCGAGATTTCGAGATCAGGGCGTGCCGCATGCATCGCGAACGCCAGTTCGACGCCGCCTGCTCCTGCGCCAACGACGATGATGTGCGCGCCGGGTGCGAGCGCCGCCTTCGCCCGGTCCCACTGCGGCAGAAACTGGCCAATGGGCTTTACCGGCACACCTTCGCTGCGGGTCTGCGGTACCGCGCCTGCGTTGATGGCGAGCCAATCGAAGCGCAACGGTGGGCGGCTTTCAACGTTCACTTCCTTAACGTCAGGATCGAGCCCGGTCACCTCACCGATGATGAGCCGCACATTGGCGGCCCGGCAGAGCGGCAGCAGGTCGATGTGCATATCGGCATGGGAATAGAACCCGGCGATGTGCCCCGGCAGCATGCCGCTGTAGGGTGACTCCACCTCACGCGTCACCAGCGTGGTGCGTACACCGGGCAGGGGACGCAGCGCCAGATCACGCAGCACCTGCACGTGCGCATGCCCGCCGCCGATCAGAACAAGATCACGAACAGGCGGCGGAAGATTCATGGGTGGTGAACCGGAATGCAGACTCGGCCGTCGGCCGGCCTGCACTCAGTCGTCGTCGAGCAGATCGTCAAGTTCGCGGGACAGGCGCCGTTGCTCCAGACGACGTTCGATTTCGCGGCGAATGGCGAGGTTACGCGCCTTGTCTTCCTTGCTCAGAACTTCGTCGATATCCGGCGCCTCTTCAGCATCGGCGGTATCGACGAAGCCGTCTTCAGCTTCTTCGTCGGAGCCTTCACCGCCATCTTCACCCGCACCATCGTCTGCGGATTCATCGCCGCCGTCATCATCAACATCTCCATCTCCACCCGAGTCTGATTCGGTTGAACTCCCGGCGTAGTCTTCGACCACATCATCGACTTCATCTTCAAGGAGATCATCACCGGCGCCTTCGTCATCCGGTGGCAGTTCCTTCGCAGACTTACCGGCCTTTTTCGGCGGCGGGGCACTCTTCTTGGCGCGCGCCAATATCAGCTCCTCTGAATTCTGTGCAGGCGTAATGGCCGCTTATTTAGGCGGGCTGCTTGAAGCTGTCAAGCTGAAACTGATTCGGAATGTTGCGGAGCGCATGCCACCGTGAAACTGGCGTGGGAGAATGCCTCTGGATTGAAGAAAAGAATCTGCAGGAACCCGTATCTTCCGACACAGAAACCTAGGTACCCATGAAGGACACATCGCATGAAACTCGATCGCATCGACTGCCAGTTGTTGTCCCTGCTGCAGGAGGATGCATCACATTCCAACGCTAATCTCGCCGAGATGGTGAGTCTTTCACCCAATGCCTGCTGGCGTCGGATCCGCCTGATGGAGGAAGCAGGCATCATCCGCAAACGCGTGGCGCTGCTCTCTGAAGAACGGGTGGGCCTTGGTGTAACGGTGGTCGTATCGATCCGAACCAGCAATCACACGGAAGAGTGGCTCAAAAAATTCGGCCAGGGTGTTCGTGATATGCCCGAGGTGGTCGAGTTCTATCGGCTCTCCGGCGAAACCGATTACCGGCTGAAAGGCGTGGTCCGTGACATCCAGGACTACGACCGGGTCTACAAGAAACTCATCGCCATCGCCCCGCTCAATGACGTGTCGTCCTCATTCGCGATGGAGCAGATCAAATCCTCAACCGCCCTGCCCCTCGACAATCTGCGCTAAACGACAAACCGGTGTAAAGACATTGGCGAGTGCGGCAGTCAATCGCGACGGATCCGTGGTGCTCCCTGCCAGCGGATAGACCGGGCCGCTGACCTTGGCCTCATCGCCCTCGCCGTCGATCAACGCCGCCGCTGCGAATACGCTGATCGCCGGGTCTCCTTCGAGTGCATATCGCAGATCCGACACCACCAGGCGCTCGCCATCTGCTGCTCTTTCTATTGAGTAGTGCACCCAATCCATCGTGAACCAGACAAACGTTTCGCCATCTTCCGTCGCACGCAAGGCGTCGACTGCCCGCCCCGAATAGGACTCAGCACCAGTCCACACCGGTGGACAGGGCGACCACATGGTCATGCGGCCAAGGAGATCACGCTCCGGCGTATACGCCACCACCTGCCGTTGCCAGGGTTGTAACAAGGTCGGGAACGCCTCGATACGATCTACCGTCTCGCCGAGGGACTCCAGATCGGCTCGGGCGAAATCCCTCGCCGCCACACCGAGCTGCCAGGCGAATGCCAGATAACCACAGGTGACCAACAGTGTGGTCGAGGCGATCCGTTTCGGCACATCTGAGCGTCTCGCGATCAGGATGCCGAGCAGAAGCAGACCCGTGTACAGCGGATCGATGATCGGCATCGCATGAATTGCGATTCGTTGATCGGAAAACGGCTGCAACAACTGCGTGCCATAAGGGGTAAGCGCATCGAGCAATGGATGCGATAGTACAGCCGCGGTGATGGCGAGCATCCAGCCGATAGTTGTATATGCACCATCACCTGAACCACCGGCGCGTCTTACCCACCACCTCGAAAACAGCCAACCGAGCAAAGGCCCCGCGGTCATTGTAAAAAAGATCGAATGGGTAATGCCGCGGTGGCTGCGCAGGGTGTCAAAAAAGTCGCCACCGGAAGAGAAGATCACATCGATGTCTGGCATTACGCCTGCCAGCGCACCAACAAGAAGCACGGGGCCGGTGAGGGAACGAGGCGCCGCAGCGCGCGCCGCGATGGCGCCCAGTGCTGCCTGTGAAATCGGGTCCATGTGTAGCGCTGCCTTGAAAACGACTATGAAAAAAGGGTTGGGGTGCGGGATCAGATCACGCCACGCGCTGCGAGATCTGCAATCGCTGTTTCGTCAAAGCCAAGATCCGCAAGAATCTCACGGCTGTGCTGACCGAGCGCCGGCGGTGGCGCCATGGGCACTCGCGCGAGCCCTTCGACATTGAGCGGATGATCGATGATCGGTCCGGTTCCGAATTCCGCAGGCGCTTCTCTGATCATGTGATTGGCAAGCACCTGCGGATCGACAGCCAGATCCGTGACCCGTGCCATCAATGCCGCCGGAATCCCCATCTCACGAAAGCGCGCCATCCACTCGGCCGCGTTCAACTTCAATGGATAGGGGCGAAGGGCTTCGATAAACAACGCGCCATTGGCGTATCGCAGCTCCGGCGTTGCAAACCGCGGATCGGCAAGCAACTCGGTTGCTTCCAGTGCAAGCAGGAGCAGATCGAACTCTTCCACCGTACGGATCATGGCGAAGTGTAGATATCGCCCGTCTGCGGTTAGATAGACCGAACGCTGAAAACCGCCGGATACCGGATTCTTGAACGGCGTGAAATCCGCGCCGAGCAACGCCGCTTGGGCGACACACGACACCGACCACAGCCCGTTAGCAAGCAAAGATGTGTGCACAAACGAACCTTCGCCGGTGCGTTCCCGTTTGAGCAACGCGGTGACGATGTTCGCGTACATCGTCACCGCCGTCGGATGGTCCCCCATCCCAGGCAGGGCCGACGCCGGGGCTGCACCGATTTCCCGCACCAGATCCATCAGACCGCTGCGCGACCAGTAGGCGACAAGATCAAAACCTTCACGGTCCTGCTCCGGACCTTCTTCTCCATAGGCGGTGAGCGACGCATAAATCACCCTGGGATTTATGCTGTGAACATCGTCATACATTAGCTTCAGGGATCGGCGCAGTGCCAGCGGCTGGTTGGTCACATAGATGTCGCAGCCTTCGATGAGCTGGTGAAGAATCGCCATGCCCTCCGCCGTCTTGAGGTTGAGACTCAAGGACCGCTTGTTGCGTGCGTCCATTAACCAGCAGTAGTTGTGCGGGCTCGCCGGCGTACTCGGCAGGCCAGAGTAGATGCGATAGGCATCACCGACCCCGGGCAATTCGATCTTGATCACGTCGGCGCCGTAGTCCGCCAGCATGGTGGTCGCCACTGGCGCCGCGATCCAGGTACCGACATCTAGGACTTTGAGGCCCTTAAACAGCAGATCGTCGCCGTTCACTCGTCCCCCTTCCTCTCAACAATGATCAGGGCTTGATCATGCGGGATGCAAAACGAGCGGACAACCTCACGGCGGTTTGTACTGGCGGCTCTCAACTGGGCCGTGCGAACATGAGCAATGCCCTCGACTCGCCCCATTTTTGCAGTCGCCATCACCGGCCTCGTGCTGTGCGCCGCGCTGCTGGCGTCTAGTGAAAGCATATCGGCTGAACAGGCGCTCACCGCAGCGGTGCGCGTGCGAGTGCATGAGGTCCGCGCCACATCACTGTCCACACCGGTAGAAGTAACCGCCACCACCTGGCCGATGCAGAAAGCAACGCTCGCCGCCGAGATCCAGGGTCGGGTGACATCCCGAACCGCCGAACCCGGCAGCGTGGTGGAACCCGGCGCGACGCTGCTTGGCATCGATGACACCAAGGCGAAGATCGCGCTCACCCAGTCCGAACAGGATGCGGCCGCACGTCGTGTGGATCTCGCCAAAGCCAGACATGACTTCGCACGAGGAAAGGAACTCTTTGCGAAAGCAGCCATCAGCCAGGACCGCCTCGATGAACTGCGCTTCAACGTGGATCGAGCCAACGCCAATGCCAACGCATCAGCTGCCATTGTCGCTGAGCGACAGGCCCGCCTCGCCGATGCCGCCATCAAGGCACCGTTCGCAGGCACGGTGACCGACGTGCGTGTGCATGTCGGCGACTACGTCTCTCCCGGCACGCCGGTCGCCACGCTGGTGGATTTCCGCCAGGCCCGCATCATCGGCGGCGTCACGGCCGCAGAAGCGGACCGTATCGAAGGCCAGCCATCGGCTGCTGTGAACTTCGAAGCACTGCAGGGTGAACCCGTCGTCGGCCAGGTGCGAAGCATCGGTCGGGTGGCGGATCCACGCACCGGTACCTATCCGGTGGAAGCCTGGATCGATGTTCCGAAAGGCACAGTGTTGCGGGAAGGCATGTCGGCGCGAATGGTGCTCTCCTCAGCACGCACGGCAGCGGTGCTGGCGGTGCCGCCGCAGGCAGTACTACGGGAAGGCGCGCAGAACCTGATCTACGTGCGGGACGGCGCTGTTGTTCGCAAACGTCTGGTGGTTACCGGTCAGCGCACACGTACTGCGGTTGAGTTGCGCTCCGGAATCAAGCTCGGCGACCAGGTGGTGATCGAAGGTCAGTTTGCGCTGCGTGATGGTGCGGCCATCACGGTTGAAGGCGAGTAGCCGCAGCGATGTCCGGCCTGATCCGTTTTTTCGCCGGACGCCACCTTCTCGTCAACGTTCTCGCCATCACCATCTGCGCACTCGGCTGGGTGTTCATCAGCGGCACGCCGCGTGAATTCATCCCGAGTGTCGCGTCGCCAACAATTTTCATCCGTGCGACCCTACCGGGTGCTTCCGCCCAGGACATGGAAACCAAGATCACCATCCCTGTCGAGGAAGCCATCGAAGAAGTGGATGGCATCAAGAAGTACTTCTCCACCGTCGCCGAGAGCGCCTCCACCACCACCGTCGAGTTCTTCACCGATTTCTCCGATGAACAGGTGCAGAAGACCCTGCAGGAACTCCGTGATGCCGTGGATGGCATCACTGACTTTCCGCCGGAAATGGAAGACCGCCCGGTACTGGAACAGTTGAATCCAACCAAGCGGCCAGTGATCGAGGTCGCCCTGCAAGGCCCAACGGATGCGGTCATCCGTGATGCGAAACGACTTGAAACCCAGATGCGCCGGCTGATCAACGTCTCCCGTGTGGTCCTGGTCGGGGTACAGGATCCGGAGGTGCGGATACTCATCGATCCGGAGCTGGCTCGCGCGCATGGTGTTACGGTTATGGACGTGGTGCGGGCGATCAACCGCGACAACGTCAGTGGTACCGGTGATGCGCTCGAAACCGAAACCGCCAGGGTGAGGGTGGAGGTCTGGAACCGTTACGAGAAACCCGAAGACGCGGCCGACACCATCATCAAGGCGCTGCCTGGCGGCGCGGTGCTGCGGGTGCGAGATGTCGCCCGAATCGAAACCGGCTACGAGGATACCCGGTTGATCAGTCACACTAACGGAGAGCGCGGTGTGTCTCTGGTCGTGCGCAAGCGGGAAAACGCCGACCAGATCGAAGCGGTCGATGATGTCCGCGAGCTCATAGCGGCTGCAAAGCTCTCAGAGGGCGTTACCTACACACTCCAGTCCGATGTGTCGTTCTATACCAAGAACCGACTCGGGGTAATGCTCTCGAACGGTATCCTCGGCGCGATCCTGGTGATGCTGGTGCTGTATGTCTTCATGGATACACAGAGCGCCATCTGGGTGCTCGCCGGAATTCCTATTGTGTTCATGGGCGCGCTGGCCATCGTCGGCTTCTCCGGTATGACACTCAACATGATGGTGCTGAACGCCTTTGTCATTGTGCTCGGCATGGTGGTGGATGATGCAGTCGTAGTGGCCGAACATATCGTCGCCACCGTCGAAAAAGGCGTGGATCGTGCCGAGGCCGTGGTGATCGCCGCCACTGAAATGGTCGGCCCGGTTTTCGCCGCATCCCTCACCACGATGATTGCCTTTGCACCCATGCTCGCCATCGGTGGCTTGCCAGGCAAGATCACCTGGCAGCTACCCGCTGTGGTGGTGATGGTGCTGGCGTTCTCACTGATCGAGTCCTTCGCGTTCCTGCCCGCACACATGACGCTGTTGGCCCGCTTTTCCAAGCCGAAGAAGAACCCGTTGATGTCCCGGCTGGAAGCGACGTATCTGCGGTTGCTTCGCTTCAGCCTGCGTTACCGCTGGCCAACGCTGGTGTTATTCGCAGCTGTTCTGGCGTTCATCATGATCGCCATCCGGCCCAAGGTACCCTTCATTCTTTTTCCACAGGATGATGCACGCATGCTCTTCCTGCAGGTGACAACACCCCTCGGCACACCGATCGAAGTCACCGAAGGAGTGGCAGTGGACATCGAGCGGCAGTTGCTGGAACTCGGGAAACCGGATATCCGTAGCGTCACCGCCCGCATCGGCTACCAGGATACGGGCCAGACGGACCGGCGTCGTGGCGAGGCGGAACACCAGGCATTGGTCACCGCCGAGTTCAAGGAGCTGGATCGACTGCGCACCAACAGCGAGTGGATCGAGTACCTGCGCGAGCGGTTGATCGTGCCGGAGAACACTCGTATCCGTTACACCTCGGAATACATGGGGCCACCGACAGATCAGCCCGTGACCCTGCACATCCTCGCCAACAACGATTCTATGCGGCGATCCGTGGCCCATGAGATCGCCGGTCGTCTCAGAACCATTCCTGGCGTGATCGAAATCGATATCGACGAACGCGAAGGCACTTCCCACCTCGACCTCGTGCTGCGCAAGGACCAGCTGGCGCGCCTCGGACTCGATGCCACCGACGTCACCCAGACCGTGCAGGCGTCCTACTTCGGCATCAAGGCGACGGAACACCGCGGGCTCGAAGACACCACCGCTGTCCGGGTGATGTTTGACGAAGGATCAAGGCGCGATGTGCAGTCCCTTCTGGACACACCCGTACGCACAGCATCTCGCGAACTTGTGGCACTGCGTGATGTAGTTGAACCGGTCGAAGTACACGCCCTCGGCCGGATCTATCATCGCGACGGTTTTCGCGCGGCAACAATTCGTGCGAGCTTTGCGCCGGGGTCGGGACATACGGCATTGTCATTCGCAGCGCGCCTGCGTACGGAAATCCTGCCGCAGTATGAGGACCTCGACGGCGTCGACATCCTGGTGGGTGGTGAAGCGGAAAGCACCGAAGAAACTACCGGCGATCTGGGTCGCGCGGGCGTCGTGGTGATTTTCGGTATCGCCATGGTGATCTGGATTCTGCTCGGCTCCTTCGTCGAAACACTGAAGGTGATCAGCGTCATCCCGTTTGCGGTCGCCGGTGTTGTGGTGGCGTTTTTCCTTCACGGTTACGCCCTCAGCATATTCAGCATGATGGGTGTGATCGGGCTTGCCGGCGTTGTTGTGAACTCCGCGATCGTCATGGGTGATGCCGTACACCGGCTATCGCGTGGTGCAGCGGGTCAGGATCCGCGAGAGGTTTTCCTCGAAGCCATCGTCAGCCGCCTGCGCCCCATCATGATCACGACGCTCACCACGCTGGGGGGTGTTTTCCCTACGGCGTATGGCATCGGCGGCTATGACTCCATGATCAGCCCCATGTCCGTCGCCATCGGCTGGGGTCTGTTCTTTGCCACCTTCATTACGCTGTTCCTCGTGCCAGTGCTCTATTCATTCAGCCATGAACGGCGTTATGTGAGAAATCCATGATCGATCCCTGGCATTCCGAATCACCGCTGATCGTCTATGTGGACGTGAAGAGCCCCTATGCCTATCTCGCCATTGAACCCACCCTTAAACTCGGCGAAGAACTTGGCATCTCAATCGACTGGCGACCGCTCACCCTCAACATTCCGAGTTATCTCGGTTCTGCCCGAACCGACAACAGTGGCAAGGTGGTACAGAGCGAACGAACACCCGCGCAGTGGAATGCAGTGCGTTATGCCTATCGTGATGCGAAGCGGTATGCCCGAATCCGAGGCATCACCCTGTACGGCACACAGAAGATCTGGGATTCATCCTTTGCTGGCATCGGCTTGTTGTGGGCGCGAAGAATCAGTGAGGCTGCTGCAGTTTCCTATCTGCAAACCGTCTACCCGCCTTTCTGGCGACGCGAACTCGACATCGAAGATCCTGCGGTCATTGAATCCACGCTCCGCCAATCCAGTGTGCCGGTTGACGGCTTCTTACAGTGGCTCGGTGGTGAAGGCCGAATTGAACACGATGCCTTGCAGGACTCGCTTCATCCCACCGGGATCTTTGGAGTACCCACCTACATCGTTGCCGGAGATCGGTTCTTCGGGCGCGAACATCTCCCAGCGGTGCGCTGGCTGCTCACGTGCCGCAGGGGACCAGCGCCTGATGTGGCCTACGACATCGACATGGACATCGAAGGCGCGCACGAATCATGAGCCAGCTGATGATCTTCCTTGATCCCTGTAGCGCCCCTTCCCGTCTGGCCCTCCCAGCTTTGATCGGGTTTTGTCACTCACTGAACGTCATTGCCCACTGGTATCCGTTTCGCGCGCCGCCCGAACGACGCCCGCCCCGGGAAAACGACGCCGATGTGCGGCAGCGTCATCAGCGCATCAGGCAGGAGTACCGGGACCATGATCAGGCCCGATATGCCCAATGGCTTAGTCTGTCGCTGGAAAGACCGTTATCTGCTCAAGACCGGGACCTCATCGACTACGCCATCCTGCGTACCGGTACAACGGCAGAATGTCCACACTTTCTCACTGCCCTGACGGAGCGTCTCTGGGGGCCGGACAAGCGAGCGATCAACGCAGCGGAACTCGCCGAACTGAGCGGAATCACAGATCTCGCCACCACTTTTGCAGAGCACGGCCCGGTACATCTTGCGAAGGCTCAGAAGGAAATCGAACCGCTCGGTATCTTTGATGCGCCGGCCTGCCTCGTGGAGGGCGAACTCTTCATCGGACGGCAGCATCTACCTGCCATCCGGCACCTGTTGACCCAGGGAGATCCTTTTTCGCCTCAGTAGCCAACGGCTCATCTCAGGGGGTGGAGCCCATGATCTTTTCAGAATACAGCCGCTACGATGGACTCGGACTCGCGGAGCTTGTCCGGCGCCGCGAAGTCTCTGTCTAGGATCTAATCGACAGCGCGTTCGATGTCATCAGGCGTCAGAACCCGGCGATCAACTGCATCGTGCAGGAACTGCCGAAACACGCGAAGAAGCAGATCACCAAAGGCTTGCCTGCAGGACCCTTTCACGGCGTGCCGTTCCTAGTGAAGGAGTTCGGTATGCACTTCAAAGGGCAGAAGTCGTCCCACGGTTCACGCCTCGGCGCCGATCTCATCTACGACTTCGACACGGAGCTGATGCTCCGGTGCAACGCTGCGGGTCTCGTGACCATCGGTGCAACCACGACACCGGAGATGGCTTTCAGCGCCAGTTCCGAGGCGTTGCAGTACGGTCCCACCCGCAATCCCTGGAACCTCGACCACTCAGTAGGCGGATCATCCGGTGGTGCCGGCGCAGCCGTCGGCAGTGGCATGGGACCGATTGCCCACGCTAACGACGGGGGTAGCTCGATCCGCATTCCGGCGGCGTGTAATGGTGTGGTTGGCATGAAACCCACCCGTGGCCGTACCGCAACGGGGCCACACGGCGGTTTGTTCCTGTGGGGGTTGGCCATCGAATTCGCCGTGACCCGCAGCGTGCGGGACTCTGCCGCACTGCTCGACGCAATTGCAGGTCCCGATAACGGCTACTTCTACGGTATAGAGCCGCCGCGGCGCAGTTTTCTCGCAGCGGCAATGACACTACCAGGCGCCCTGAGCGTCGGCGTGATCGACCGCATGCCGGGTGGTCGCGCGATTGATCCTGAAATCCGTGCTCGTCTGAACGATACGGTAAAGCTGTTGAAATCACTGGGCCATCGCTGCGAGACGGTTCGCCTCAAGTACGACAGCGATTCGTTCAATGAATCCACAGTTAAACTCTGGGCGGCAACAGTCGGTGCTGCGATGGAAGCGTTCTCTGGCATGAGTGGTCGACCCATAAATGCCGCAACCACCACTCTACGGCTAGTACTCCGGGCGCCGCAGAGTGATCCTGTCGGCGCCTTCCCTTCGGTTTCAGTCGATCAGCCGGCCATTGGCGTCGCGAAGCTCAGGGCCATTCACCCGCGCCCGGCCATCGCCGAACTTCTGATCACGCTCTTTGAGCGCATCGGCCAAGCCCCGTTCACGGAACGCACGTCGGTATTCATCGGCACCGCGGGTGTTGTGGCCGCGGGCATCGTTTTCTGCTGCGAGGCGCTGAAGTGTGCGAGCTCCCTGCAGTTCGAGCGCCAGATTGATGATGCGTTTGTTAGCCGTGAGCAGATCGGGATCGATCAGCGCCAGACGATCTGCCAGCTGCTCGACTTCCGCTTCGAGAAACTCTTTCGGCACCGACTTCATCGCAAGCCCGAGTTGTTGCGCCTCTTGCCCGGTGACCGTATCCCCGGTCATGGTCAGCCGCTTCGCCCACTGTGGCCCGATGTTGTAGAGCCACATGTTGTTCGGCAGCGCGCCGAGGTTGCGTGCCGGTGGAAAACCGAGCTTCGCATCGTCTGCACAGATCACCATGTCGCAGAGCAAGGCGATGTCCGTTCCACCCGCAAGACAGAAACCATGCACCTGGCAGATGCTCGGCTTGTGCATGTCGAATAGCGCCATTCGCCATCGCTGCGCGCGCTCCATCTGCCAGGCATCGTCGTCAAAACTCCGCCCGCCACGATAATGGTTGTCTTCACTCTGAATGCGTGACACCGGAACCTGACTGTCATCGCCTCGGAGGTCATAACCGGAAGAAAATGAACGGCCCGCGCCTTTCAGGATCACACAGTGCACGTCTCGATCGTTGTCCGCTTCCCAAAGCGCTTCGTTCAGCTCCTCGAGCATCTTCATGGTGATGGCGTTGAGTTTTTCTGGGCGGTTCAGGGTGATGCGCACCCGCCCGTTCTCTTTGTCATACAGGATGCTGCTGAATCCGGTCATGATGTGTGTCCTCTACCCAGTTGGTTCGTTGACGATGGTAGCCTGATAGCAAAGGAACTTGCAGGGAGCTAGCCCTTCAGCCGTTCTAACCGTCAACATCCCCTGACCGGAACGTGATCTGGCTTACGACGATGAAGTAGCCCAGAAGTGGACCCGCCCCAAAACCAAGCAATGGTACAGGTGTCACCTCCAGTGGAGACAACAGATAAAGGGTCAAGAAATACAAACCAACAGCAAGCACACCCTGGGAGCGGGTTCGATAGGCCACCCAAGCCATCGCAATGATCGGTATGGCTGCTGAAAAAACCGCCAACCCGAAAACCCAAACAGAGTAATGCAGTGCAATCGAGAAGATTCCCTCAACGAATGGCACAGGCTCCAATGGATCGGGGAGCCACCAGCAACAGAACGCCAGCAACACTGCAGCTGAACCAGCTTGAAGAGGATTGCCGTTTTCTCGCCACCACTCCCAGTAGCCTTCCAACTCACCGTCTTTGTACTTTCCTTCGGCTTTCAATCCACCGCTTTTGTAGTACCAAGTCCATTTTCCGTTTCGCTTCCCATCTCTTAGATTCCCCTCACCGGATAGACTTCCGTTAGCAAATGTCTCTTTGTAGTGGTCAACTGTTTCCGGACACGGTGTTAAGTTTTTCTTCAGACACAGCGGGCGATATGCCGTCATTGAACTGATGTGGGCGCAGCCAGTTGTAGTAGTGCATCAAGAAGTGACTGATATCTTTAAAGGAGTGGGAACAAAATGCAGCAGGACAAATTCAAAACCTTGTTGGAGAGGCAAGCCAACCCGAAGAAATATTCAACTTCTTACGGGCAGAGCCAACCCTCAACGAAAAAGGAGAACTCGTCGAACCAAAACTCCCAATTGACAGACGAAGAGTTTTACCGGGATTTTCCGGATCTAGCATCGGAGGAAGAGCATCAACAATTCGCAAGCAATTACGGCAGCGAATTAGTGATCACAATTCCGCCGCCCAAGCCTTTGAGAAAATAGGGAACGAAGTTGATCGCAAGTTTGGAGAAGCCTTCTGCGCGATTTCAGCGTTCACGTAGCCCGCGCTTGGGACCCACTCGGTCTTCAGGCTCCTGAACAACCGCTCTATCGGTGCGTTGTCCCAACAGTTG
>VGVE01000075.1 GCA_016874135.1 Gammaproteobacteria bacterium
GTTCGATTCGGTTTGGTAACCGTGAGTACACCGACGATCGACTGGCCATCGCGGATGGGCGCGGCGACGTGCATCACCGTCGAGTCGGGGTCATCGGGATCTTCCGGTGAAGACCGCGCGCCATACCGGCCTCGCAGAGTCAGCCAGACGTCGTTCCAGCGCGAATAGTCTTCGCCCACTGCGGACCCGGCGGAATCGAACAAGACGATGCCGCATTGATCGTTAATGTAGATGCGGTGACTGACGGCGTTTTTCTCCAGGCCCCAGATATCCGCTTCCGGATGGCGGGTATTGTTGCGCGCGAGAATCGAGGCCAGTTCCGCTGCAGGCAAGGTGCCGCTGCGGATTTCCGTTCCGATCAGTTCCGCCAGCAGATTGGCTGTATCCACCAGGGTTTCTTCGGTGGATTGGCGTACCGCTGGCTTGATCTGGTCGTTCACGAGTCTGAGCACGAACCACGCGGTAAGCGCCACGAACACACCGTAGACGACGAAGATACGTGCGGTCAGGGACAGTGGCATGCGCTTAAGCGTCTGGCTGATAGCTGTAGCTGAAACCACGATGGGTGCGGATCGGATCACGATGTGCATGGATGGCGCGGAGTTTGGTACGCAGATCCTTCACGTGGGCATCGACGTTGCGGGCATAACCGGCCTGGGTGCTGATGCCGGCGGCTTCAAGCAGCTGGTCGTGTGTGAACACCTGTTCCGGCCTTCGCAGCAGGCAGGCGAGGATCTGGAACTCGTGCGGCGTGAGCGCCAGTGACGTGCCGCGATAACGAATCAGCGCACGTTCCGCGTCGACCAGAAATTCCGGTTCGGCACGTGCGGGGTGGGTTGCATCGGCCACCCTGTTTTCAGTTATTCCTTTTCTGCTGACCACGCTGCGCTTCAGGATCGCACGTACTCGAACTGCCACCTCTCGAGGGCTGAACGGTTTGACGACGTAGTCATCGGCACCGATCTCGAGCCCGATGATTCGATCCACTTCAGCGGCGCGGGCGGTGAGAAACATCACCGGTACCTCGGAGGTGCGGCGCAGTTGTTTACAGACTTCAAAGCCGCTTTGGTCTGGCAATCCGACGTCGAGGACGATCAGATCAACGGAAGCGGTGGCGAGATAGTCAAGGGCATCGCGGCCGAGCAGAGCCCAATGGGTGGTGTGGCCATCGGCCTTGAGGGCATAAAGTAGCGTATCGGCAATGGCGGCTTCGTCTTTGACAACTAGGATATGCCGCATGGTCTGAGGGGTTGCGGGTTCGAGCCGCACTGTACGCTCCACCGCAAGAGGATTGCAGGCGGCGATTGTCAGCGCTTTGCTGACGCCGCATTCTTGGTCTTCCTGAAGGTCCGCCTTGCAGGGCACGCTCATGGCCCGCGCCTGCCGGGCCTCGGTACGGCGGACAGGCGGCCCCGACCTTGAGTAGCTTTCTTTCCAGAAAATTCGAACGGACATTCTGGGATGATCTGTTCACCAAAGGGGCAGGGCTGTCCCAGATGGACCCGCAGTGGACGATAACCAGGAAGCGAATGACGCGATGAATACGACCAACACCCAAACCGCTTACCGTATCTGTCCGATCTGTGAAGCCGGCTGCGGACTCAAGCTGACGCTCGACGGAACGCAGGTGGTGCGTATCCGGGGCAATGAGGAAGACGTCTTCAGCGAAGGACATCTTTGCCCGAAGGGTGTGGCACTCGGTGCCTTGCACGACGATCCGCGGCGCATCCGGGAACCGAAATTCCGCGATGCCAGTGGCGAGCGTGCAGTGTCTTGGGAAGTTGCCTTTGCAGAAGCCGGGCGGCGCCTGGCGGAGATTCGTGCGCAGTACGGTAATGATGCAGTGGCGGTTTATGTCGGCAATCCCACCGCGCACAACATCGGTCTGTCCATGGGTCTCGGGATCATTGCCGGGCAGCTTGGCAGCCGGAACTTCTATACCGCCGGCAGCGTGGATCAGGTACCAAAACAACTGGCTTCCGAACTCATGTTCGGTGATGACATGGCCGCGCCTGTACCGGACATCGTTCGAACGGATTGCCTTGTGATCATGGGCGCTAATCCGGTGGTCTCCAACGGCAGTTTCTGGATGGTGCCGAAGTTTCGCGAGAAGGTGCGGGATCTGCATCGGCGGGGTGGCGCGTTGATCGTCATCGATCCGCGGCGTTCGGAAACGGCACGTCTTGCCGATGTCCATCTCGCCATTCGACCGGCAACAGATGCGTGGCTCTTGATGGGTCTCAGCCGATTACTGGCGGAACAGGGCCGAACCTTTCCCCAACGTTATCCGGCACGCGGTAAGGAAGTTCTGCTTGAGCGGATACGGGGTATCGACCTTGCTGAAGTGGTGGCGAGAACCGGGGTCAGCGAATCGGCGCTGCGTGAACTGGCGGATCGGCTGTGTGTTGCGAAACATCCGGTATTGTACGGCCGCATCGGTACGACGCTGCAGGCCTTCGGCACGTTGACGAGTTTTCTACTGGAAGTGGTCAACCTGCAACTCGGTGCCACCGATACAGAGGGTGGTGCGCTCTTTGGAGAACAGCCGTTCGCACAACCCGGCAGGACCAGAGCCAGCCCGTTGGGTCATGGTCGTTGGCATAGCCGGGTGTCGCATCGGCCGGAAGTCGGCGGCCAACTTCCGGTTGCTGTTCTGGCGGAAGAAATCGAAACCGCAGGTCCGGGGCAGATCCGTGCGCTGGTTTGTTTTGGCGGCAATCCGGTCATGTCGAATCCGGACAGTGAACGGCTGCGCAAGGCGCTCAGCACCCTCGAGTGCATCGTGGCGGTGGATATCTTCGATACCGCTACGGCCGCCATGGCGCATGTGCTGTTGCCAGGGACCTCCCCGTTTGAAGAAGGTCACTACGACACATTTCTCGGTTCGTTCGGTTGGAAAAACGTCGCCCGTTACACGCCGCCGGTACAGCCGACACAGGGCCGACCGGATGAGTGGGACGTCTGTCTGCAACTTGCGCTCAGCGTGCGTAGCGGTGGTCAGGTGGTCACGTCGCAGCAACTGGCTGCGTTCGAAGATGAGTTGGTGGCGGGTCTGGTGGGGCGCCACGTCGATGATCCGAATGGGCCGCTCAAAGGCCGTGATGTGCAGGACATTCTCGGGAGAATCGGCCCAGCCCGCGGGGTCGAACGAATGCTGGATGTAGGGATTCGTGCGGGTCGGTATGGGGATGCCTTCGGTGCCCGCGAGGGCTTGACACTGGAGCGCATGGCTGAGACCCCGGATGGCATCGAATTAGGTTCACTGCGGCCGCGACTCACTGAAGTCGTTCGCCATGCCGATGGACGTATTGATCTCGCGCCACCCATGATTCTGGCGGAAATCGAACGACTAAAATCGAGCGCGCCCACGGAGGGCCTGTTGCTCATCGGCCGTCGCAACATCAAAACCAACAACTCCTGGCTGCACGGTGTGGCCGGTCTTGACAAGGGCGTGGACGTCTGCGTGCTTGAAATGAATGCGGAGGACGCGCGTGCGCGCGGCATCAACGAAGGCGACCCGGTGCGGATCTTTAGTGGCACGGGCTCGTTTACGGTCGGCGTAACCATCGGGCCCGATCTGATGCGGGGTGTGGTTGCGTTGCCGCATGGATTCGAACGAGCCAACTACAATCTGCTGGCGGCGGTGGGGTTGGTGGATGAACCGAGTGGCACTTCGGCGTTGAACGGACTATGCGTCGAGGTCGAACCTTGCGCAGAGGTCGTGTGAAAGGGGGCCCGCTTTGGTTGCTGTTGCTGATCCTGGTTTGTGGGAGTGCTCACGCCGTGCCGGATGCTGAGGCCTGGGAGTTCTGGCGGGGAGCGGGCAATCGCGCAGACGTGAGCCATGGCCTCTGGCAATCGCTGCTCGATGAGTTCGTGGTGCGCGGTGCTGACGGCATCAATCGGGTGCGCTACCGGGCCATGAATGAAAAAGCACGTGAGCGGCTCAAGAGCTACATCCAGTCGCTCGCGGCGATTGATCCGCGCACCTTGACCCGTGCCGCGCAGCAGGCCTACTGGATCAATCTCTACAACGCGCTGACCGCGGATGTGGTGCTCGACTATCCACGCAAGAAGAGCATCCTGCGCATGGGACGGAAGTTGCTGGCGCTCGGCCCCTGGGATGACTCGCTCATTGAGATCGCTGGCCAAAAGCTCACGCTCAACGATATTGAACATCGCATCCTGCGGCCGTTGTTTGGTGATGAGCGGGTGCACTTCGCAGTGAACTGCGCCTCATTGTCCTGCCCGGATCTCGCGAACACGGCCTATACCGCCGGCAATCTCGAATCCTTGCTGGATGAGCAGATGCATCGCTACCTGGGACATCCCCGCGGGTTGCGTCAGACCGCCGGCGGGTTTGAGTTGTCCTCTATTTTCGATTGGTACCAGGTGGACTTCGCAGCGGATGAGAAAGGTCTGCGTGAATGGCTCGCGAAACGTCGGCCGGATCTTGCCGCAGCGCTCAGGGACAAGCGTAAGCGCATAACGTATGAATACGACTGGAAGCTGAATGTGGCGGAGTAGCCTTCACGGCTGCTCAATCACCGGCCAACAAGAGCAGAGGAGGCACGATGGGGAACAATATAGATCTGCGACAGGCCAGGCCCAATGTGGACGTGGTCAAACACGCGACCCGCCATGGCGTGAGCCTGGCCATGGGGCAAGGTCCGGTCACGCGGATCTCTCCCGTCTGGACGATGGCTGGTTGGCGATTACAGTTCGTGCGTCTTGCCGCAGGTGACACGCTCCTGCCGGATCAGAACGCCGGTGGCGTATTCGTCAAAGTCATCGAAGGCTCGACGTCCGCGCCGATGCGTCGCGCCTATCCCACGGTAGGTGAGGTGGTTTCTACCCGGCTCGCCCAGCCGACCATCTCAGCGGGCGCGGAAAGTGCGCTGCTCGCGGTCTACACGCGCACACCCGGGGCGCCATCGAACATCACCCGGGTTGATCAGTTGGCGATTGGCGGACCACTCGCCGAAGCGTTTGGCTGGCAAACCTTTGAACAGCGCTACAGTGCAGTGACGCCCTTCTTCAACGGCGCCGATGCTCACCTCGTGCCCGGATTTCATCTGCTCGACAGTTCCGGCGCGGAAATTGCCTACGTCTTCTTTTGGACAGCGGGCAAAGGCGTGGACCTTTCGACCCACAATCATGGGCATATGCCCCATGCGGATGGTCCGGCCTTCGCGGAGGTCCATCAGGTGCTTTACAACGGCACCGGATCGGGTGGCATGTACCGCACTGCTGAGCCCGGCGCCGCAGAGCGATCCCGTCTGCCGATGTATACCGGAGAAGAACACGGGCCTTTTTTTGCGATCGCCGCCAACGGCTATGCGAGGTTGCGCGAAAACGGCGCAGTTGAGTACCCCTGGCACGGCTGGCAGGCAGGGCAGGATGGTGTGCCCGGACAAGCCTATGACCTGGTGTGCGCCTACGAGATCACTGCACCATATTCCCGGGTTGCCTGACCCCATCATGTACACCCCGAAGTGGTTTGCCGAGTCCGATCCTGAGATCCTGGCAGCCGGTATGCGCGACTGTTTCGTGCTGAAGGCGCCACAGTGTGGATCACCGATGTACTCGACGCTGAGGGTACGACGCTGGCGGCTTTGATCGGCGCCACCTACCGGCACCTCGATGTCAGCCGGGAAGATGAGTAGGAGCGTGTGATCAACGATTTGATGGCGACACATGGCCAGATCGATGCGCTCATCAACAACGCCGGGATCTTCCGCCGCAACAAACTCATCAACACTCCGCTCGACGAATATGAACTGGTCATGGGCGTGAACGCCCGCGGGGTGTTCCTCGGGATGCGGGCCGTTGCTCCACACATGCTGGCCGCAGGCCGCGGCTCCATCATCAACATTTCGTCCCTGGCCGGTTTACGAGGCGCGATGGGCGCCTTTGCGTAGGGGGCATCGAAGTGGGCTGTACGCGGCATGACCAAAACGGCGGCAGTGGAGTTTGCACGCAGCGGTGCACGGGTGAATTCCATCCATCCGGGACTTATCGAAACGCCGATGGCTGATCAGCTCGGTGGGAATATCGCCAAAATGTCGAAACGCACGCCGCTCGGTCGAATGGCGGATGCGGCGGAAGTCGCGCGGCTCGCGCTCTTCCTGGCGAGTGACGACAGTTCCTACTCAACCGGCAGCGAGTTCATCATCGACGGTGGATTGAACGCGCTCTGACGGAGCGTAGACGTGCGCGAACCGTCCTGCGGAGACTATTGCTCCGTGGGATCGCGCCCGTCTTTCGGCGCGCCGGTGCCGGAGGAACCCATGAAGATCTTGCTGCCATCGGTGAAAGTCACGTCGCGGCCGTTGGCGCGCTGCGATCGGTCTTTCGACTGGTATCCGTCGACAACGATCACCGTGCCGATCTGCAAGGTTTTCTTGGTAAGCCCGCGACGAAGCAGGGTGTTGGGAGTGCCACCTTCCACCATCCACTGTTCCTTAGTGCCGTCATCGCGAGTGTGTTCGAGGTGAATCCACGCGTGCGGGTTGACCCACTCCACCTTGGTGATGGGGCCTTTCAGGATCAGCGGGCGATTCGGGTCAAATTCGGCGCCGAAGGCATGATGGGCTTGTGATGCGGGAGCGGACAGCGCCAACGCGGCGATCAAAGTCGAAGTGATCGGCAGTCTGGTCAGGGGGCGGAAGGGCATCGTCGGCTCCGGTTGGAAAAGCAGTGTTGGCGGCAAGGATAGAAGCCGGTGGTGGGTGGAGCAAGTTATCCACCCGTTTGTAGCGTCCGCCGCAGGTACGCACGCAGACGATCCCACGCGTCCACGGCAGGCTCCGTCGCTTTTTCCGGATTCCGATCAACGTACAACCAGAAGCCGTGGGAAACCTCATCGTAGACGTGGATATCGTTACGAATCCCGAGGGTCTTCAGGGTCTGTACGAACCGGTCAACCATATCCATGGGGATACCGGGATCTTCTGAAACAAACGTGCCGTAGATTTCGTGGTTGATATGTTTCATCTGCTCCGGATCATCGAGCAGCCGCCCGTAGAAGATTGCGGTGCCATCATGGTGTTCGCCACCCATCGCATAGGACAGTGCCACTCCCCCGCCGTAACACCAGCCGATGGTAGCGACCTTGCCTGTGAAATCAGGCCGCGATCGCAGGGCTTTCACCGCAGCGTTGAGGTTGCCGATGATTCGATCCGGCCTTGCGAGGGTTTCGCGTACCAATGCCATGTTTTCTTCCGGGTTGTTACCCGTGCGGCCGCTGTAGAGATCGGCTGCAAGCGCGATGTACCCCTCCGCTGCAAACGCGTCTGCGGTTTCCTTGATACGGGGTACAAGACCATTCCATTCGTGGATGAGGAGCACGGCGGGAAATTGCCCTTCGCCCTGTGGTACCGCGAGATAGCCGGAAGCTTTGGGATCATCAGGGTCGTAGGCCAGCGCCTCCCCTTGCAACGGGCCTGCTGTACCGAGAACAGCTGCGGGCAGGGTGCCATTCGCCAACGGTGCCCGCGGCACGGTTGCTTCGAGTGAAATTGCGAGCGCCAGTAGTCCAAGCGCGATCATGAGTCGCAGGTGCATGTGTCCCTCCCGGCTGCAGTGCGGGCTCTTCTGGCGTGTACGCAACTTTTAGAGTTGCGTGTCGCCTTCGACGCAGTTCTCTTCCCCGCATCGACTCTAACACCGCACAGGGTTGGCGAAAGACTTGCCTCGGGCGCTTTGATTGTGGTGTGGGGTTGTAGTGTGGGGTTGTGGTTGCTCGAGCGTGCAGGCGTCACCAAAACAATGGTGGTAGGCTCCACGCGATCCGAACTTTCTCCCACGTACATGAGGTCATCCATGCTCGCTACTTCACCGCGGGTTTCGAAGACAGATTTTGAGGCAGCCACCGGGTGGGCTTTCAAACCCGAAGGAGCCTGCAAGGGCGATGTGTGTATTCCGTTGACGCCCAAGCCAGGCGCCACACTGGAACTGGCGGACATCACCGCACGAATGGGGTTGCCGTTGGTCAGTGAGCCCGCCCATGACCTCTGGGCTGTAGGCCCAGATAGCGTGGGCGCAAAAGCGCTGGTTTCTGCAGAGGCACCTTCCTTGGTTTTGCCCGACCTGGACGGGAACCTGTTTGATCTTGCGAGTTTGCGTGACAAGAAGGTGCTCATCTACGCGTGGGCCCCTTACTGAGGCTGTTCCGGCGACCTGCCCGTGTGGCAGGCATTGCGGGAAGAACTCGCTCCCAAAGGATTTGAACTGGTTACCGTCGGTCTCGACACACTGGGTGCGGCGGGTTGCCGTCCGTATATCGAGGCGGCTAGACCCAATCACCCATCGCTGATCGATTCAACTCACCAACTCGCCAACAAGTTCGGGGTGATCAATATCCCGCAGGCCATCTGGATCGATGAAGCCGGCATGATCGTGCGCCCGGCGGAAGTCGCACCGGCACCACCGCAAGCCACTCCGAGAGAGCGCCCCGCGGTTGATCCGGCACAGATTCCTGCGCGATTCGTGGAGATGATGGGCGAGGCAGTAAAGATCCGGAACGACAGTGACGTCTACCATGCTGCGCTTCGCGATTGGGTGGAAAAGGGTGCCGCGAGCCGCTACGCCATGACATCCGAACAGGTGATCGCCCGATCGCGACCGCGATCCGCAGATGTGGCACTCGGGCATGCGCATTTCGAACTAGCCTCGGCGCTCGAGCAGAAGGGCGCGCACGACGTTGCGGTGAAACATTTCCGCGAGGCTCATCGGCTGGTGCCGGACAGCTGGACATTCCGCCGTCAGGCCTGGTCCCTCGAGAAAGTGATCGACGGTCCGATGCAGCGTTTCTGGCAAGGACCCGATCCTGCGAAGCCCGAAGCCTGGCCCTATGTCGGAGACTGGCTCGCGGACATCCGCAAGGTCGGTGCTGATCACTACAACGAACCTTGGCAACCCTGATCACGGTTGGAGATGGGCACGGTGGAAGCATCAACACGTCTGGTCCGGCTGCACGAAGCGCTCAAATCGCGTCAGTCACCGGTCAGCGCGGCGATGCTTCAGGAAATGCTCGGCTGCTCGCGAACCACGGTGCATCGGCTGGCCAAAAAACTCCGCGATGAACTCGGGGCACCGCTCCAGCTGATTGCCGATGAGGGATACGCATACGGTGCCGGTCGGGAAAGTTATGAACTGCCGGGACTTTGGCTGACGGCCGATGACCTTGCATCGCTGCGCATCGTTGATGCCTTCCTCGAACCGATGGAACACGGAGTGCTCCAGGCACAGGTGCGATTGTTGCGCGCACAGGTGGATGTGTTGCTCGAACAGGCCATGGCGGATGAGTCCGTCAGCTCTGATCAGTTGCGCAGTCGTCTCGACGTGGTGCCGCCGAAGTTCAGCGTGGATCGACCCGAGATCTTTGCGTCGGTTTTTGAAGCCACCATGCGCAAGCTTCGGCTCCGGTTCGCGGACTATGCGCGCCGTCGAGGTGAACCCCATTTGCGGGAGATCTCACCACTCAAACTGGTGCACTATCGCGAGAACTGGTTCCTGCTGGGTTTCTGCCATGACAATGGTGATACCGGCCTCTTCTCGCTCGCTCGCCTGCACCATGTGACGGTGTTACCCACGGCCGCTGATCTGTCGCACGGGGGCGAAACTGCAGAACTGGGTCCGTCTTCATCGGGACGGCGACAGCAAGCGCGCCTGCGGTTCAGCCCACAAGCGGCGGCGACGGTAGCCGGCAAGATCTGGCACCCGGAACAGGTGGGCCAGTTCGCGACCGACGGCAGCTATGAATTGCGGTTGCCGTTCGTCCACGTACAGGATGTGCTCCCGGCCATTCTCGAACACGGTGCCGCAGTCGTGGTGGAAGGACCGAAGGTACTGCGTAGCCGCGTCATGAAGGCGCTCACAGCCGCAATCAAACGTTACGACGGGCCAGGGGATTGAACCGCGGGCGGTGGAGAGGGATGGTGTGGGGCAGGCTCGGGGTGCTGCTGTTGCCGCTCTTGCTGACGGTTACAGCAAGGGGCGAAGAGCCATGCGATCAGCACGATGTGCTGCGAAGACCATTTTTCGGTGATCTACATATTCACACCCGGCATTCACTCGATGCCGGCACTCAGGGAACAATGACCACGCCGGACCAGGCCTATGCCTTCGCCAAAGGGGCCGCGCTTGGCGTCCAGCCGTGGTTGGAAGATGGCCAGGCAGCTCGTTCCATCCAGCTGGACCGACCCCTCGATTTTGCGATGGTGTCCGATCACGCGGAGTTGTTCGGGGAAACGTCGGTTTGCACGGATCAGGCTCATCCGAAGTTCTCCGCCTGGCAGTGTCACATGTATCGGCGCTCGCCGCGGCTCGCGTATTACTGGTTCAACTACTGGTCCGCCATGGAGGCTGAACGGGTCGGCTTCTGTGGTGAAAAAGGCGAGGTATGCCTACAGGCGGCGATAGGGACATGGAAGACCATGCAGGATGCCGCACAGGCGCACGATGATCCGACGAGCGCCTGTTCGTTCACTACGTTTATCGGCTACGAGTGGACTGGCGGGTTCGTCGGTGATGCGTCTGGCAATATCCATCGCAACGTCGTCTTCCGTTCGGCCAAGGTGCCACCACGGGCCATTTCCTTCATCGACCAGCCATCGGCTGAGAAACTTTATGCGGCACTCGACGCCGCCTGTCGGGTGGAGGAGGGTTGTGAGGCGATTGCCATTCCGCACAACTCCAATCTGTCCGCGGGGATCATGTTCCCGCTACAGCAGGTGGACGGATCGGCGCGGACGAGCGACATCAACGCCGTACAAGCCCGCTATGAACGGCTCGCCGAAATCATGCAGCACAAGGGTGCATCGGAGTGTTACTACGGCCCACTCGATCTAACGGATGAAATCTGTTTCTTCGAACAGTTGCCGGAACGTTCCTTCACTGACAGTACACCACCCGGTCCGGGCGACGGTTTTCTGCGGCGGGTACTCGCCGAAGGGTTGCAGCAGCAGGCGAAAACCGGCGCCAATCCGTTTGCCTTCGGGTTCATCGGTTCGACGGACACCCATCTCGGAGCCGCAGGTGCAGTAGATGAAGCAGCCTTTCTCGGCCACGGTGGCGCGGGCTTGCCGGCGGGCAAAAAGATCCCGGAAGGTCTCCCGGACTTACCGCAGTACAACCCCGGAGGGCTCGCAGTGCTCTGGGCGGAAGAGAACAGCCGCGATTCGCTCTTTGAAGCGATGCGCCGGCGAGAGGCTTACGCGACCAGCGGCCCACGTCTCATCGTTCGTGCATTTGGCGGCTGGAACTTCGAACCATCCATGTGTGGTTCAGAGGATCTGGTTGAAAACGGCTACGCACATGGTGTGCCGATGGGAGGGGAGCTGGCGTCCCCTGCGACAGAGGGTGCTGCGCTGACCATTGTGGTTGAAGCCCTGCGCGACAGCATCGGGCCGCACGGTAGTCATGGCATGCCGATCGAACGGATCCAGATCATCAAGGGTGCACTTTCGTCAGAGGGTGAGTTAGATACGTCGGTGATCGACCTGGTGCAGGATGACGGCGATGTCAGTTTGAATCCCGCCACCTGCGAAACGCAGGGTCAAGGCGCGACGTCACTTTGTGCGGTCTGGCGCGATCCGGATTTTGATCCCGCAGAGCGGGCCTTTTATTACGCGCGTGTTCTCGAACACCCGGTATGTCGCTGGAGTCAGCGCATGTGCGTCGCAGCGGATGTCGACTGTGGCCGACCAGAGACCATCAGCGCGGGGTTCGAAGGGTGTTGTGATGCCGCGCATCGACCCACGATCCAGGAGCGCGCCTGGACGAGTCCGATCTGGTACTCGCCCGATGCGAAAGGTGAGGATCGTGGCGATGGCTGATACGGGATCAGGGTCAACCATCACGGACCTTGATGAGATTGATGTGATCTGGGCGCGACACCCCGTCGCCGGGGACGGAGAGCGCGACTTTCTTGCGAGAGTATATCGGCGGAAGGATCTTGTTGGGGTACTGCCTGTATTGATCAGCGTCCATGGTGGCGCGTGGAATCACTTTGATCGTACTGCAGGCACCCTGTATCAACGGGCGATCGCCCGCGCCGGGTTCCTGGTTGTCGCCATAGATTTTCGGCAAGGGCCCGATTTCCAGCATCCCGCTGCCAGTGCCGATGTGGTGGCGGCGGTTCGTTGGGTCCGCCTGCAAGCTGCACGGTTGGGGGCGGACATCACATCCATGGGTCTCCTGGGCAGCTCATCCGGTGGGCACCTGGCCATGTTCGCGGGTGTACTGCCTGATGCACCCTTTCATCGGGGCACGCCTATTTCGGGCGACGGTGGATTTGCTGCACGTGACGACCTCGAGGGCCATGTGGACTGGCTGGTTGCACTCTGGCCCGTTTCGGACCCTTATGCGCGTTACCGGTATGCCAGGCGAGCCGGGATCGAACGTCTGACCAAGGCGCATGAACGTTTCTACACGGATGAAGCGGCCATGCGTGCGGCCAGCGTTCCGCGGGTGGTGACGGCCGGTGAAGCGACCCGTCTGCCACCGCTGCTGGTCATCATGCCGGGCGATGATGGCAATGTTCCCATGGACATCACGTTCGACCTGCTGCGTGCGTGGCAATCCCGCCACGGTTATGTGGAATACGTGCATTTTCCCGAGGAGCCCCACGGCTTTGGCTACAAACCGTCTGCGGCGAGTACACGCATGCAGGACATCATCATCAATTTTGGCCGGCGAATGATCGCCGGTTGATGCGGAGGCAGACATGCGAAGTGCATTACTTGGCCGGCTTCAGGTCAGTGCGCTGGGTCTCGGCTGTATGGGCATGTCCCAGGCCTATGGCGATGCGGACTTGGCGGAATCCGAGCGGACGCTGCATCGCGCGCTCGATCTTGGCATCACTTTTCTCGACACCGCCAACGTTTATGGTGTGGGGCATAACGAAAATCTCATCGGCCGCGTATTGAAAGCGCGCCGTAGTCAATTGGTGCTCGCCACCAAGTTCGGAATCATCGTGGGCGAAAAAGGCGCCCGTGGCGTGAATGGCCGGCCGGAGCAGGTCGCCGAGCGCTGCGAAGAGAGCCTGAAACGGCTGCAGACTGACGTGATCGATCTGTACTACCTGCATCGGGTGGATCCGGAAGTTCCCATCGAAGAGACCGTTGGGGCCATGGCCGCCCTGGTGAAATCCGGCAAGGTCCGCCACCTCGGACTCTCGGAAGTGTCGGCGACCAACCTGCGGCGGGCTCATGCCGTGCATCCGATCACTGCGGTGCAATCGGAGTATTCCCTGTGGACGAGGGATGTAGAGGCCAAGGTACTGCCAACCTGTCGGGAACTCGGCATTGGTTTTGTCCCGTTCAGTCCGCTGGGACGTGCGGTCCTCACCGGCGCAATCAGAGGTGAAGATTCGCTGACCGGCCCACGCGACATGCGCAGCACCATGCCGCGTTTTCAGGGCGAGAACCTGAAGAAAAATCTCGAGCTCGTGGATGCGCTGGCGGATATCGCCGCCTCAAGACATGTATCGCGTGGTCAATTGGCGCTTGCCTGGTTGCTTGCGAAGGGGAGTGATATCGCGCCGATTCCCGGGACTAAGCGGGTGCGCTATCTCGAAGAAAATGTTGCCGCTGCCGAGATCATTCTCAACGCCGAGGAAGTGAGTCGGCTGGACCAGCTCTTCGCTGCCGACAAGGTAGCCGGTGCGCGCTACAACGAAGCGGGCATGCGCTCGCTCGATCGAGATTGATGTACGAACGTCCCGAACGTCCCCGTTTGATCTGACCGTGCTGGTTTTTATTCGATTGGAGTGTTGTTGAAGTGAACGTCGCTGATGCCATCCGTAACCGCAAATCCACCCGCGCCTTTCTGCCCCGTGAGGTCACTGAAGCGCAACTTCGTGAATTGCTCGAAGTGGCGCGCTGGTCACCTTCCGGTGGCAATACGCAGCCTTGGCAACTCTATGCCCTATCGGGGACTGGTATGAGCCGTTTCCAGGAAGCCTTCAAGGCTGAGATGGCGGCAAACCCGCGCGGTGACCGCACGGAGTTTCCGATTTACCCCGAAGGCTTGAAGGAGCCTTATCGCACGCGGCGTTACGTGTGTGGTGAAGCGCTGTACGCGAGTATCGGCATTCCCCGCGAGGACACCCCCGGGCGCCTGCGTCAGCTCGGTCGAAACTATGAATTCTTCGGTGCCACTGCGGCGGTGTTTTTCACCATCGACCGACAGATGGGACTTGGTCAGTGGGCGCATCTCGGCATGTTGATGCAGTCGGTGGCGCTGATGGCGGAATCCATGGGGCTTGCAACCTGCATGCAGGAAGCGTGGATGACCCGGCACACTTTCCTCCGACGGTTCTTCGAGATCCCGGAACATCTACAGACCTATGCCGGCATCGCCATCGGTTACGCCGATCACTCAGCGCCGATCAATCAGTGGCGTACCGAGCGCGCACCGCTGGATGAATTTGTGATATTCGCGAAGTGAGAGTTGACGCCGCTCAGTGCGGCGTTTCGCCTTCAACCTGCAGCCGGTGAATCACCCGTGGTTCATCGGCATGATCATGCACCGCGAAGTGGAGCAGTGAGCGGTTGTCCCACATGACGAGGTCGCCTCTCTGCCATTGCTGCCGCCCCTGGAATTCAGGACGAACGCTGTGTTGCCAGAGATATTCGAGCAGAGGCCCGCTCTCTTCGCGGGTCCAACCGACAAACCGTTCCGTAAAGGCGCGGCAGACGAAGAGTGCTCTTTCCCCGGTCTGGTCGTGGGTGCGGATCACCGGATGCTCAGCCCGAGGCGCCTTGTTTGGATCCTCGCCATAGATCCGGGCGAGACCCGCGGCGGAATGCACCGCCTGAAGACCTGAAAGCACACCGCGCATGCCCTCTGACAAGCTTTCGAACGCGAGTGCCTGGTTGGCAAAGGCGGTGTCGCCACCCACTTCGGGAACTTCAAGTGCGTACAACATCGTCAGCTTCGGCGGAGCGGCGTTGTAGGTCATGTCGGAATGCCAGTGCTGGTTGACGTCCTTCGCCTTGCCGCGATTGGAGAGTTCGATGATTTCCGGAAAGGCTTCAAGACCCGCATGCATGGGGTGGCGAATGAGCGTGCCCCAGCGAGCGCCGAAGCGGAGGAGTTCTTCCGTCGAGAGAGATTGATTGCGAAAGACCAGAACCTTGTAACGACAGAAGAGGGTATCGAGTGCATCGAGTCTGGTGTGCAAGACCGCACGTCCAAGTCTTCAATGATCGCCCCGAGCGGAGCTGAAAGACGTGTGAGCTTCATTGGAAAAATCCGGCTCTGGCGCGGGTGCGAGTCCCCGTCAGGTGAGGAGGCATCGGATCAAACATCAAAATAGTACCCGCAATGCGAATCGCACCGAGCGGGGTTCAAGCGGATGAAAGTGAACGTCATCCACGCCTTCGTCGGGTTCACCCGGAAGTCGTGAGGTGTAGAAGTAGGCGATGTCGTAGTCGCGGCTGTTCAGCAGATTGAATGCATCCACGCGGTACTCGAATGCGCCGCGCCGCCAGGCAGCTCCTGCGTTGACCATCAGGGAGTCATCCGAACGAACAGAGTTGTCTTCGATCAGTGGCGCGCGCCCAAGGTAGCGAACGCGCATGCTGGCCGTGATCCCATTCTCCCAACGGGCGTTGAGGCCAGCACTTGCAGCACTGCTGATCGCTCCGGGTATACGCCGAAAACCCGCGGGTTCGTCGCGAGAACGAGACCGGGTCCAGCCATAATTGCCATGTGCGGAGAGCCACTCCGTGAGCTGCCAGAAGCCACCGAGTTCGAATCCTTCACGCAGGCTGCGGCCACGGGTCTCCGTTCCGCCCGCATCGCCGACGAACACCAGTTCTGATTCGAGTTCGAGCCGGAACAGCGCCATGGTCAGGTTGAGGTTCTGGTCGGGCTGGTAACGCATACCGATTTCAAAGCCGTCTGACGGAACCAGTACGTCGAGTGGATCAGCGGGGTCGCCACTGGCGGGATCAAAACTCAATTCCGCGCCGCGGACGTCATTCGAGTGCATGCCGCGACCATAGTTCAGATAGATTTCAGTGACCTCGGTGGCCCGCCACGCCAGCGTCGCCTTCGGGCTGATTCGCGATTCGTGACCACGTCCCGAGTTGGCCGCTTCAATGGCATCCACTTTCCACCGATAGTGGTCAAGCCGGGTCCCAACCGTTGCGGTCAGTGAACCGGTAATCGGCCAGACGATGCCCATGTGACCTGCGAGGGACGTTTCAGCAACATCGTCGTCGCGCACCTCTCCCGCACGCTGGCGCGCGGTCGAGGGAAACAGGGCGAGCGTATCGATGTCGTCGTGTCGCAGCTCAACACCCCACTCGAGGCTTGGCGTGTTTTCTGCGGGAGTCCGATCGCCTGATTTGAAATTGAATGCGCCGGCGGCCGAGACACCGTAGATGTTCCGGCCATCCTTCTGGGTGAATTCGTCTCCTTCCGCCGGGTTATCGAGCGCGTAGGTGAA
>VGVE01000076.1 GCA_016874135.1 Gammaproteobacteria bacterium
TTTTGTTCCCACTCCTTTAAAGATATCAGTCACTTCTTGATGCACTACTACAACTGGCTGCGCCCACATCAGTTCAATGACGGCATATCGCCCGCTGTGTCTGAAGAAAAACTTAACACCGTGTCCGGAAACAGTTGACCACTACAATCGAAATCTACCTGGCCGGCGCACTTCAGTCGGATCGACACACCCATACCATGTAATACGCGGTCGCCGTCTCATCCCCGCGTAAACTCCTCTTCGAAAAGCCGATAGCCGGTTTCATACATGCCAAGGTGGTGGTAGGTCGCATGGGCACCGATGTTCTTCACTTCGACGTACAAACGGATACCGCAGGCCATTGGATCTGTGGCCGCCAGGCGTCGAACCTCGTTGTGGAGCATGGTGTACAACCCGCGTCGTCTGAATCCAGCCTTGACGAAAACGCTTTGAATCCACCAGAAACGGCCGGCCCGCCAGTCGCTCCATTCAAAGGTGATCATCAGGCACGCGCGTACTGCGCCGGAGTCTTCGACGACGAGGTAGATCGCATCCTCCGGGTGATTGATTGCATGGCTTACACCTGTTGCCACCCGCGCGGTGTCGAGGGGTCGGTCCTCGGTTTCAGCAGCCATCGCCGCCATGAAGCCGACGATGACTTCGACATCTCCTGCGTGCGCGCGGCGAACAGCGGTCACAGGTGCTTCCCGAAGAATTCGAGCATCTGCGTGAACCGGTGTATGGACACGTCCTTCTCCTGCAAGGCGTGTCTCGACCCGGGATACAACATCAGGTCGAATGACCGCCCATGCTTCTGCAGTTCGCGCATGACCTTGGTAGTATGGGTTACCAGCACGTTGTCGTCAGCCATGCCATGAACGAGCAACAGCGGGCGTTGCAGTTGGCTGAGATGGGGAACAACGGAGCTTCGTTCATAGGGTGCCTCGTCCTCCGCAGGATTGCCGAGATACCGCTCCGTGTAGTGTGTGTCGTAGAGCTTCCAGTCAGAAACCGGAGCCACAGCGGCAGCGGCCCTGAAAAACTCCGGATGGCGAGAGATACACATGAGCGCCATGAAGCCACCGTAGCTGTGGCCGAAGATGCCCACGCGATCCGCGTGCGCCCACGGGAAATTGTGTAGTACCTCGATGCCACGGACCTGGTCCCTGACCTCAATACCGCCCATATGGTGAAAGAGTGGGGCTTCAAAACTTCGCCCGCGGTTCGCTGAACCACGGTTGTCGAGCTCCAGAACGCCGTATCCGGCGTGCGTGAAGAGGGTAACGAGGCCGGGTACTGTGGCGTTGCAGACTTTCTGCGCACCCGGCCCGCCGTACACATAGACGATCACCGGGTACTTCCTGCCAGCGACCGGATTGAGGGGTGGTGTCACGCGCCAGTACAGCGCCTGGCCATCTTCCGCCTGCAAAGAGCCGAACACCGGCAAGGGTGGCAGGAAAGAGTGTGCAGGATGGTCTATTGGAGCCGCAGAGATCAACTGAACGTCGCCAGTTCCGAGGTCCTGCATCCGCAATTCAGGCAGTGTCGAGGTGTTGCTGAACACAAAGGCGTAGCGGTTCGAGCCCTTGTGCAACACACCATCATGCCAGCCGGGCTGTGTGGTGAGCTTTTGCGTTTCGCCGTTATCCAGACGAATCCTGAAGAGATGCCGTTCGGCTGGATCACCTTGCCAACCCTGCACCAGAGCTGAGTTGGCAGTCGTCGCCAGGACCGAAGTGATGTGCAAATTCGCTGGCGAACACCTGCGCTCGGATTCAGGCACACCACACTCTCCTGTCATCAATGCAGACAACCCGTCCCGTTCCGAGGTCCAGAGAAAGCGGTTATTCGGAAGACTTCGAAGATTGTCGTGCAGATTGATCCAGGTAGAGGACGTCTCCGTCAGCCATGGCGTGAAATCGCCGTTATCGCTCTGACCACGCAGCTGCAGCCATTGCTGGTTCCGGCGTTGGACCTGAAGGGTCAGAACCGAGCCAACGAAACCGATGCGGGCCAGATAGTCCTCATCGCCCTTGCCGGTGACGAGCTCCCGGGTTTCACCTGTCGCGACGATGTACTCATGCAGCGTAACGCGGGCGTTAGCGCCGCCGGCGAGAGGGTAACGCTGGCTGACCGCCTTGACCTCATCGGCCACCACTTCGAGCCGATGGGTTTCCGGGATACCGCTCGAGTCCACGCGGGTATACACGAGCCGGGTTTCATCCGGTGCCCACCAATAGCCTTCGAACCGGTGCATTTCCTCCTGGGCGATGAACTCCGCAAGCCCATGGGTGATGACATCGGATCCACCAGTGGTCACCCGAATGGCCTGACGGGAATCGAGCCGCTGGATCCACAGATCCCCGGAGGTCACCCAGGTCATGTAGGTGCCCTGCGGTGAGAGCCGCAGATCACCGGGATCTTCCGTCTCTGGCGTGATAGAGCTGCTGGTGCCATCGAGTGCTACGACAAAGATGGCGTTGCCCATGGGCACCAATAGGGAACTGCTGTCCGGGAACCACTCGAACGTGGTTACCCCGGCTGCGAACTGACGCTGGCGTTCGAGCCGCTCGCGGTCCGCAGCACTCAGCGCCTGTGTTTTTCTCGCGCCCGATTGCAGGAGCGCGCGGGCAGAACCTGCCGCCGTGTCAGCGATCCAGAGGTCGAGACGACCACGCTGATTGAATGTAGGCTGCAGCCAGGCGAGCCAGGCACCGTCTGGTGAGAATCGCAGGCGCTGTGGTGGCATGAGCACCACTGGTGGATCACTGAAGAGACGTTCGACCGTCAGGCGAGGGTGTTCGCTCATGCCGAAGCACCCGATGCGGTGAACGCCTCCCGGGTGTAGTTCTGATGACCATCGGTGGTTACGCGAACGTTGTCCTCGATGCGGATTCCGCCGCAGGGCAGGAGCCGTTCAACTGCGGGCCAGTTCACCTGGTCCCCAGCTGCCGAGCTCCTGAGTTCGCGCAGCAGCAATGGAATGAAATAGAGGCCAGGCTCCACCGTGAAGACAAAACCGGGCACCAGCGTGCGTGTAAGGCGCAGCGCCGGATAGATGGAGGGTGGTGCGGCGAGGTCGCCACTGGGTGAAACCTGGTGTCCACCGACGTCGTGCGTTTGTATGCCCACCAGATGCCCGAGGCCATGCGGCAGGAAAGTTCGAGTGATGCCAGCATCAAAGGCCTGATCCGCGGAACATTTGATCAGCCCGAATTCGGCCAGCGTCCGCGCCACAGCCTGATGTGCCATTTCGTGCAGGGAAAGGAAGGCCACGCCCGGCTTCACCGCCGCCGCAATTTCTTTTTGGCGAACGTCGAACGCCGCGATCATTGCCGCAAAATCGGCCTGTACCTCGCCTCCCGGCCACGCCCAGGTTCGGGTGATATCGGCGGCATAGCCGAAAGCTCGGGCGCCGGCATCGATGAGGAAGTTGAATCGTTCTGCTGGTGGGCTACGGTCGAAAAACGGGTAGTGCAGGGCGGCTGCATGTTGATTCAAGGCGACGATGTTGCCGTAGGGCAGATCACTCGCGACTTGCCCTGAGGCGCCGAGGTAGGCGAGGTTGATCCCGTACTCACTTTCGCCCTGGAGGAATGCATCGCGAGCCGCGAGGTGGCCTTTTACCGCCGTCGCTGTGGCGGTACGCAGCGCGGCAAGTTCAAACGGTGTTTTCAGCGCCCGCTGGTAGTGCACCGGATTGAGTACAGCCGAGTGATTGTGTGCATGACAGCCGAGATTCGAATCCTCGGCTTCACCGAGCAACACAGAACGGCCCGCCGCGGAAACTGCGCGAGCGAGTTCAATTCGTAGACAGTCTGAATCGCTGAAAACGCGGATGTCGATGGCGCCCGATATCCACTGCGGAATCACCGGTGGTGGATGCCAGAAGTCTTCTGCTGCGAGAAAAAAAAGCACCGGGCGTTCACCGCACCGAATGAGCACACTGGCTTCGGCACAGTCATCCGTGGGAACGAACTGCGCGAAGTCCGGATTGGCACGAAACACCGGTGCCTGGTCATCCTGGAACCAGTTGCGCGGTTGCCCCGCGGCAATCACTGCCGCATCAAACTGCGCCGCATGAAGTGCGTCGTGCCATCGATGGTTAACCGTGGCGATGTGTGCATGAAAATCAGCTGTGTCGAAGTTCTCCGGAAGCAGCTGGGCCGAGATGTTTTGGGCTGGAGTTTCCGCTGAGGGCATGGGATCGACTGCTTTAGACGCTTGGTCGCAGTATACAAGCCTCCCCGGTCACCGGTGATCGTGGTAGATTCGCGGCTCAAATGAACCCAGGGGAGTGGACCCATGAGCGCGAATGCGGGTTTTGCCTATGTCGCTCCGAAAAGTGTCGATGAGGCACTGAGTGCGATCAGCAACGTTCAGGCGCGGGGTGGCCGTGCGCAAGTGATGGCGGGAGGCACCGATCTCATCGTACAGATGCGGGCGATGGACAAGGCACCACGTACGCTAGTTGATCTCAAGGGCATCGCTGAAACCCGGCGTCTCGAAGTCGGCGCAGCTGAGACCTTCATCGGTGCAACCATTTCCAGTGCCGTGCTCAATGAAGACCCGCGCCTGGTGAAGATGTTCCCAGGGCTTATGGAAGGTGCCGATCTGATCGGCTCCACGCAGATCCAGGGGCGCGCTAGCATCGGCGGGAATCTCTGCAATGCATCACCCGCGGGCGACACCATTCCTGCGCTGATTGCCTGCGGTGCGGTCTGTGTGATTGCCAATGCGTCCGGTGGACGGGAAATGCGGGTTGAGGACTTTGTTGTCGGCGTACAAAAAAATGCGCTGCAGCCGGGAGAATTTCTGCTCGGCATCAAGCTGCGCAACCCGGGTCCGCGCACATCTGATGCCTACCTGCGTTTCATTCCCCGTACAGAGATGGACATTGCTGTCGCAGGCTGTGGCGTGGCACTGACGCTGGATGCCAAAGGCATTTGTACGGCGGCGCGTGTCGGTATTGGTGCGGTCGCACCGAGGGCCTTGCTGGTTCCGGATGCCGCCAAGGCGTTGATCGGCACGCGAGTGGATGATGCGGCACTGAATGCAGCAGGAGCCGCTTGTACTGTGGCCTCTTCACCGATTTCTGACCGCCGTGGTACGACGGACTATCGCCGCAAAGTGATTGCGGTTCTTTGTCGTCGCGCTGGTGCCATCGCTCGCGACCGCGCGCTCGGAGTTTGAAAAATGAACAAGATCCAGGTTGAAACATCCATCAACGGCGAGAGCGTCGAATTTCTGTGCGAACCGCAACAGACGTTGCTCGACGTGCTGCGCGAAGAGCTGGGACGCACCGGCACCAAGGAAGGCTGTGGCTCTGGTGACTGTGGCGCGTGCTCGGTGATTATGGACGGGCGTCTGGTGTGTGCCTGCCTCGTACTCGCTGTGGAAGCGGGCGGGCATGAGATCACCACCATCGAAGGCATTGCGACACCGGACGGTGGTCTGCATACCATCCAGCAGAAATTTCTTGAACACGCCGCCTTGCAGTGCGGGATCTGCACGCCCGGATTCGTCGTGGCCACCAAGGCGCTGCTCGACAAGCACCCGAATCCGGACGAAACCACGATCCGTTACTGGCTCGCCGGCAATCTCTGTCGTTGTACCGGCTACGACAAGATCATCCGTGCCGTTCAGGATGCGGCTGCAACGCTGGCTCATCCGGCCTGACAACGCCCTGAAGGGGCGATCACGCCTTCAAGGTCCGGCGTGACCACACGGTCAAGTCCTCAGAACGCGAGCTGGGTGCGGAACTGATAGATGTTCAGTCCTTCAGCCGCGTCCCGCAGGGCGTTGCCCTCATCCGTGTCCAGGATCCGGCTGTGTTCGAACATCAGCCGGATGTTCTTGTTCAGGTACCAGTTGAGCGCGCTGGTGAGCACGGATTCGGTACCGCCGGTGAACGAGCCGTCGTTCACATCGAGGTGGGCATAACGTAACGCCAGCTCCCATGCGCCCCAGTTCCCGTCCTTGTAACTGAATGCTTTCGCAGGATTGATGCGCTTGAATTCCCCGGCATCGATGCGATAGGTGGAAGCACGGGTTTCACCGGTGAGGGACCAGGTGGCGTAAACATGCCAGCTGCGAAAGTCGAGATCCTGGACTTGCTCGCGGTTCAGCGCCAGGGTGTTGTATTCACCGACCACGGAGAAGGCGCCGAAGGCCGCAGCGGCTTCCGCTCCGTACAACAGGGCCTTGTCGATCGAACCGATATCGCCGGTGTTGATGATGCTGAGGTTGGACAGGTTCGTGGTTCTGTCGCGGAAACGGAACGAGTCGGTACTGGCCGACGGTGTGCGTACCGCAGCCCGCACACCCAGGTGAATCACACGATCTGATTCGATGAGCGGTGCGTAGACAAAGCGGGCAGCTCCACCCAGACCCTCATCATCGCGGGTATTGGCCGTAGTGGACTCACCGAATACGCCCGCAGCGAAGAACCACTTTTCTCCCCAGGTATCGACTCGTCCACCGATGGCGCGATCAGTCAGCGGCATGACGATTTCGTTGTCGACGGATCGTTCGATGAAAGGTATGTCGTTCGCACTCATCTCCACAGACAGACTGTAAGGCTGCTTCTGGTTGCCGAAGAAGAGAGTGGTATTGGGGAGGCCCACATAACCGACCTTCATTTCCTTTGCCGATACGCGATCTTCGGCGAAATCAAACTCCGCAGCCCAGGCGAAGTCACCGAGAAATTTCCCGCCAAGCTCGATACGCGCACGGCGGAACTGGCTGCCGTCGGTCGCATCCACTCCAGCCGGCAGATCGCCGTCGTGACTGGCGGCCTGAATATGCAGACGTGTGCCAATTTTGATCTCGTTCAGTCCATCGGCGCTGGCCGCCTGTATGCCACCACCCCCCACCTGGATCTTGATGTCCTGCACATCCGATTTCCTGAGCTCCGGTTTTGCGAGCAGGTTTTCATACTGTTCCTGGGTGATCGCCCCGTTGCCGAGCAGCACATCCAGCAGTTCCTTGTCTGCAGCGAGAAGATGCGGGGTACACAGTGTCAGCAGGGTTGCAGGCAGGAGGCGCCGGAGGGTGTTGTGCATGAAGGAAACTCCGCGGTTATGTGACTTCAGATGGTTGAGTGTGAGGCTGATGCGTGACGTTTTCGATGACCATGGATCTTCGAACGAATCAAAACGCAAGCAGCTTCGCAAGCGCGCTGGAGGAGGGTGATCGAAAAACGATCAGTCAGTCGTGCGTCACGAAAAAGAAAGGCCGGTCAGTCGGGCGAGATCATCGATAGCCTGGGATTCATTCAGCACCTTGATGGTCCGCATGCCGAGTTCCCGTGCCGGTTTCAGGTTGATGCCGAGATCATCCAGAAAGACGGCACGTGCAGGATCGATTGCCAGGCGTTCGCAGGTGAGGGTGTAGATTGCCGGATTGGGTTTGCGGATCCCTTCGACGCTCGACTCGACGACCAGATCGAAGAGTTTCATGACCTCCGCTACCGCGCTCGCCTTCTCGGCGCTGCGGGCCATGCCCGGACCTTCTCCCGAACGCACGTTGTTGGTGATGCAGGCAATGCGGAAATTCTCTTTGCAGGTCTTGAGTACCCGAACCATGCGTGGCCGCACGTCGCCGGAGAGCAAGGCAACCACTTCCTTCCCGCCCAGGTGATGGCCCTTGGCACGGGCTTCCTGCGCAAACAGCACATCAAACTCATCCAGGCTCACGGCACTCGATTCGAACTTCGCCCAGGCGTTGGTCTCAGGATTGGTGGCGTTGATCCCGCGAATGAAGTCTTTCGGCAGGCCTCGCTCGGCTTCGAACCGGTTGAAGGACTCGAAGGGGCTAGTGGTGATGACGCCACCGAAGTCCCAGATGACGGCTTCAATAGACATGAATTCCCCTCGAGTTCAGACACAGATGGTCCGGATCGATGTCTGATAGTCAGGTATTGTTGGTGCGTGTGTGACGGACGTCTTCGCCGCTGGCGAGGTAGACGACGTATTCACTGATGTTCTTGGCGTGGTCGCCGATCCGCTCGAGCGCCCGCGTAACCCAAGTCATGTTCATCCAGAGCTCAAGCGCTTCGGGCTTCTCACGCATGTCACGTAGCAGGCGTTCCATGACCGTCCGGTACTGACGATCCACTTCTGCGTCGAGTTCAATCGTAGCGAGCGCGTTGTCAACGTCAGAACGGGCGAATGCGTCCAATGACCGGGCAACCATCACCTGTACCCGGTCCATCAGCGAGTCGATGTCGGCGAATCGGTCATCGGGGAAGGGGTGAGAACCGGATTGCAAGGACAGCTTGGCAATACGCTTGGCCTCATCACCGATCCGCTCTAGGTCCGTGGTCGCACGCAACACCGCAATCATCATGCGCAGGTCCGAGGCCGCGGGTTGCCTGCGGGCGATGATCTGGATGCACTGGTCGTCGAGCTCCTTTTCCAGCGCATTGACCTGCTTTTCGACTTCGATCACCGAGAGGGCTTTCTCGGCGTTCTGGCTGAGCAGCGCTTCATGGGCATTCTTGAGCTGCTGTTCGAGCAGCCCGCCCATTTCCATCATGAGGGTCCGGGCGGATTGCAGTTCTTCATCGAACTGCTCGGAGATATGTTTATTCATGGGGCTCGCCTTCTGTCCGGATTCGTCTCGCTCAACCATACCGGCCGGTGATGTAGTCTTCTGTGCGCTTCTTCTTCGGATTGGTGAATATCTGCTGGGTTGCCCCGAACTCGATCAGCTCTCCGAGGTACAGAAACGCGGTGAAGTCTGAAACCCTTGCCGCCTGTTGCATGTTATGGGTAACGATGGCGATCGTGTAGTTGTCCTTAAGCTGGTGAATCAGCTCTTCGATCTTCAGCGTCGAGATGGGATCCAGCGCCGACGCGGGTTCGTCCAGCAACAGCACGGAGGGTTGCACGGCGACCGCCCGAGCGATCACCAGGCGTTGCTGTTGTCCGCCGGAGAGTCCAAGTGCGGTTTCCTTCAGCCGGTCTTTCACCTCCTCCCACAGTGCCGCCATCTTCAGTGACCACTCGACCCGGTCTTCAAGCTCGGAACGAGGAATCCCGCCCTGGATACGCATCCCGTAGGCCACGTTTTCGAAGATGGACTTCGGGAACGGGTTCGGGCGCTGGAATACCATTCCGACCCGCCGCCTGAGCTGCGCGACATTCACTTCCGGAGCATGGATATCCTGGCCTTCGAGCTCGATGAGGCCGGTGATGCGGACGTTGTCGATCAGGTCGTTCATGCGGTTGAAACAGCGGAGCAGCGTCGACTTGCCACAGCCGGAAGGGCCGATGAAGGCGGTGACCTTCTTCTGCGGTACTTCCATGTGAATCGACTTGAGTGCCTGGGCGGCGCCGTAGTAGAGCGATACGTCGCTGACACGGATGCTGGTGGGCAGCCCCGCGGTCGGATCAGCCGGGTTATCGATTGTTTGAGTCGCGGTTGACATCAACCCTCCACGCCGCGGTAACGCTGTTCGAGCCGGCTGCGCAACATGATCGCCGTCAGGTTCAGCATCACGATGATGAAAACAAGCAGCAGCGTTGTTGCATAGACCAGGGGCCGCGCCGCTTCGACGTTCGGACTCTGGAAGCCGACGTCATAGATATGAAAACCGAGGTGCATGAATTTCCTGTCAAGGTGCAGGAAGGGGAAGACACCGTCGAGTGGCAGTGTCGGTGCGAGTTTGACCACACCGACCAACATCAGTGGCGCAACTTCGCCGGCGGCTCTTGCCACGGCGAGGATCACACCGGTGAGAATGGCCGGGCTCGCCATCGGCAGAATGACCCGGAATAGCGTTTCCGCCTTGGTGGCACCCAGCGCCAGACTGCCTTCCCGCACGCTGCGCGGAATGCGTGTCAGACCTTCTTCGGTGGACACGATGACCACAGGGACGGTCAGCAGCGCGAGTGTGAGTGAGGCCCACATGAGGCCGGGTGTACCGAATGTCGGTGCCGGCAGAGCTTCCGGGAAGAACAACTGATCGATGGAGCCGCCGAGGAAGTAGACAAAAAAGCCGAGACCGAACACGCCATAGACGATGGACGGCACTCCGGCGAGATTGTTTACGGCGATGCGGATCAGACGCACGAACGGCCCCTGTTTGGCGTACTCGCGCAGGTACAGCGCGGCGATGACGCCAAAGGGTGTCACCAGTACAGACATCAGCAGCACCATGAGTACCGTCCCGAACAGGGCAGGGAAGATCCCGCCTTCGGTATTGGCTTCACGGGGGTCTTCGGACAGGAAGAGCCAGACGCTGCGTGCGTAGTGAGCCAGTTTGCCGGCGGTGGAGAGTGCATTCGGTTGCCAGGCCCGGACGATGGTGATCAGTGGCAGCTCTTCCGTCCTGCCATCGGCGAGGCGCAGCGTGATGCTGCGCCCTTCGAATCCTCCGGCCAGCTCACGCAAACGGTTTTCCTCTGTGGCGTATTCGGCTTGCAAGGTCTGCCGGCGGGATTGTGTATCAGACAGTGCTGCAACCCGGGCATCTTCGTCGAGGGTGAGATCGAGTTCGATGCGCCGGTCTTCAAGGCGCAGTCGCTCAAGCGAAGCGTTGATCGATTGCAGGGATCCGCGCTGCAGGGTAACGATCTCCTCCCGCAGGGCTTCGGCGGCTTCAATTTCTGCAATCAACGCCTCGAACGAGGCTTCGCCGGTAACCGTTCCTTCCCGGGTGGTGACAGCCTCGATGAAGCCATAGGCATTGCCCCACTCGGTTCGTTCGATGGCAATCACATCGTTCGGCCAGGAGGTGTTGGCGATATGTTGTTCGAACACCCAGCGGAAATCCGGCGGGTTGAGGCGCCGGTTGCCCGTCTTCACCAGCAGGCGACTGATCATGGCAACATCGGCGGGCAGGGATTCATCACCGGTGGCTTCGATGTACCGCTGCCGGTCGAGGCTGTCCGAATCGACGACTTCACCCAGCAAGGTTCCGGCGTGATCACCAGCTGTGACCTCGAGCTGCGCAACATCCCGCGGCCAGAAATGCGCGAATCCGTTGATGGCGATCAGCGAGAGGATGCCGACGACGGCGAGGATGGAAAGTGCCACAGCCGCGGCGTTCATCCATACCCAGGGTTCTCCCGAGCGGAACCAGCTGCGCATCCCTGGTGATTCCTGCCCTGTCATCACAGGCTCCCGTAACGTGCGCGCAGACGCTGCCGCACGACTTCAGCGATGGAGTTGACGACGAAGGTGAGCAGGAAGAGCACAAGTGCCGTCAGAAAGAGAATCCGGAAGTGCGTGCTGTCGACTTCAGCTTCCGGCATTTCCACGGCGATGTTCGCGGCAAAGGTACGCATGCCTTCGAAGGCGCTGAAGTCCATGACCGGTGTATTCCCGGTCGCCATCAGCACGATCATGGTTTCACCCACGGCGCGGCCGAATCCAATCATGACTGCCGAGAACAGACCCGGGCTTGCGGTCAGCAGCACGACCCGCGTCAGCGTCTGCCAGGGGGTTGCTCCAAGGGCCAGCGAGCCGTTGATGAGATGACGCGGGACACCGAAAACGGCATCTTCAGCGATGGAGAAAATCGTCGGCACCACAGCCATACCCATGGCGAGCCCGACCACCAGGGCGTTGCGCTGATCGTAGGTGATGCCGAATTCTTCGAGCAGCCAGGTCCGCAGGCTGCCTCCCCAGAATGTGGTTTCGAGCAGCGGCGCGAGCTGCATTCCACCCCACACGATCAGCACGATCGGCACCATTGCGATGAGACCGTACCAGCCATTGCTGGCTTTCTGGATGCGATCGGGCAAACGCGAAAATATCCAGGCGAGAAGCAACAAGCCCACCGGCAGAAGCAAGAGGGTGGTGAACACGCCGGCAAGGTTGGCTTCGATGAGTGGCGCCAGCCACAGCCCCGCGAGGAAGCCGAGTACCACCGTAGGCAGTGCCGCCATGATCTCGATTCCGGGCTTCACCACCCGCCGCATTTGTGGCGCCATGAAGAATGCGGTGTACATGGCGCCGAGGATTGCGAGCGGCACCGCGACGATCATCGCGTACGCCGCCGCTTTGAGCGTGCCGAAGAGCAGGGGCGTCAACGAGAACTTGGGTTCAAAGTCGTTGCCCGCGGACGAGGACTGCCAGCTGTAGATCGGTTCGGGATAGCCCTCGTACCAGACCTTGCCCCAGAGCGTCCGCACTGAGACATCAGGGTGTTCGTTGTGAATGACAAAGGTCTCAACGTCGCCGTCAGCGGAGGCTGCAAGCCACAGATCGGCCCGGGGCGAAATCGCCATTCCAGCCTGGTCGATGGAAGGGCTGGCGGAGGTGACGATCTTGCCTGACGTGGTGAAGGCGAAATGGGCGACCCCTGTTTCATCAACGGCCACAAACCCTTTCCGTCGATGTTCGGGAATCAGCCGGGTCACCGGTTTGGGGAAGTCAAACTCACGGATGGACTTCAGCTGGTAACCGCTTTCATCCCGTTTGAATACCCACTGGGAAACGTTTCCACCTGATGCCACCAGCAGTGAGTAGCGGCCAAGCAGTGGCGCGACGGCGCCGAGGCCCAGATTGCCCTCGCTGATGCGCTGGCTGTGTTGATGTTTTGCCCGACGCGGATTGCGGATGTCGTACAGATCAAGCCGTCCGTCATCCGCGACCAGATACAACCAGCGACCGTCCGGGCCGAAAAACAGCCGATCGAAGTGCTCTTCCAGACGAAGCCGGCCACGCTGGCCATCCTCCAGCGGCAAACCCTCTTCAGCCTCTTCGAAGCTGTACAGTGTCACGAGGCCCGATTTGAGTGTTGCGATCCGAACCTCGGAATCTTCGAACCAGATTTCAAAATCAGTGACGTTTCCGATGGTTATCGGTTCTTCTTCGAACGGGTAGGTGATCACCGGCTCGACCTTGCGATCCTCTCCGTCGAAGGAGACTGCATAGTCGATGGTGAAAATCAGCAGCTCACCTTCAGGACTTCGGGCGGCGTAATAACTGGACAACGGTACCAGCGGTTTGACCTGCTCGATTTCGATGCCGAGATCAGCCTCACGGCCCGTGAGTTCGAATCCCTCTGCCAGCGCAAAAAAGCGCAGCGTTCCGTCTTCATCCATGACCACACCGACGTCGCCACTTTCACTCGAGTCCACGAGCTTCACGTTCGAGGAGTCAGTGGAGAAGGCCGCGCCCGACTCAACCGAGGCGGGGATGAAGAGTGGTGCAACGACCCAAAGCAGGTAGAAGAAGATCAGCGCGATCGCGCCGATCACTGCAGCGCCGCCCAATGCAACCACGCCACGGGTGATACGGTCGACGAGCGAACGCCGTCGCGGCAGGGCGGAAAGTTCCGGGTGTTCTGACACAGATATTCTCGTTATCGGACGACCGGGCCTGGTTGAACGGGATAGCTGCCTGATGACAGGGCTATCCGGGGCGCGGCGTCAGCTTGTATGTGCAGTGTCCTGAGGGCGCGTATTGTGCGGGTTCCTCATCCTTCGGTGAACCGTTTTTGCGCTCATCGGTAACTCAGGGATGGTGTCGAACCATCAGCCGCCGCAACGCCGGCTTGATCCGTGACGCTGCGGTCAGCTCCTTGTGGACTATTTCGCCAGTTTGCGAAGTTCCCGTGCCGCAACCTTGGCGGAAACCGGCACGTAACCGTCCTTCACCACGACTTCCTGGCCGGCCTTGGATAGCACCAACCGGAAGAACTCGAGTTCGAGGGGTGACAGGGGTTGGCCCGGTTTCTTGTTGACGTAGACATAGAGGAAGCGGGAGAGGGGATAGTCACCTGAGGCCGCGTTGGCCTTGCTGGGTTCAACCGGATCCAGACCTTCGTCTTCTGCGAGCGGAATCGCTCGCACACTCGAAGTGACATAACCGATTCCGGAATAGCCGATGCCGTTCAGCGAGGAGCCGACGGATTGCACTACAGACGCAGAGCCGGGCTGCTCATTGACGTTGGCCTTGAAATCGCCACCGCACAGTGCGCTGTCCTTGAAATAACCATAAGTGCCTGAAACTGAATTGCGCCCGTAAAGCTGCATGGGGCGCGTTGCCCAGGAGCCGCCGAGTCCGAGCTGCCCCCACTGTTTGACGTCACTGGCACTTCCGCACCGGCGGGTGACCGAGAATACGGCGTCGACCTGGGGCAGCGTCAGCGATTTCAGCGGGTTGTCCTTGTGCACATAAACGGCGAGTGCGTCGATTGCCACTCGAACGCCGAGCGGCTTGTAGCCGAACTTGCCCTCGAACGCCTCGATCTCGTTGTCTTTCATCTTGCGGCTCATTGGGCCGAAGTTGGCTGTGCTTTCTGTCAGCGCAGGTGGGGCAGTGGAAGAACCGGCAGCCTGCACCTGGATGTTGACGTTCGGATATTCGTGTTTGAAAGCCTCTGCCCACAGGGTCATCAGGTTGGCGAGGGTGTCGGAGCCAACACTGGACAGATTGCCGGATATGCCGCTGACCCGCTTGTAGGGTGTGAGCTTCGGGTCCACTTCGCTGTTGGCAACAGCAGCTGTTGGCAGTGCTGCCAGTGCAGTGGCCATTGCAGTGGCACCGAGCAGCACCGCACGCAGCCGGCGCAGTTTCAGAATCCTTTTCACGATCATCCAATCACCTCCAGGAGTTTGTTGGCCGGCACCAGCTGTGACGGCGGGAACACACAGAAAAAACGGCTGCCTTTGCCCGGTTCGCTTTCAACCTGCAGCGTGGTGCCGTGACGTTTGAGTACATGTTTGACGATTGCGAGCCCGAGGCCTGTGCCCCCTTGGACCCGCGCCCTGGCGAGGTCCACGCGATAGAACCGTTCGGTGAGCCGGGACAGGTGTTCACGGGCAATCCCGATGCCTTGGTCGGTGACCTCAAGGCGGGCGCCTGAGATGTCGTCCAACCAGCGGATGGTGATGGTGCCGCCGTCCGGACTGTAGCGAATTGCGTTGGTGAGGAGGTTGCCCACGGCACTCTCGATTTCACCCGGGATGCCAATCAATCGCTGCTGGGTACGGCCTTCAAAGCGGATTGCATGGGCCGGGGTGGTGAGTCCTTTCATCTGTTCGATGACGCGCTGGCTGAGCGCCTCGACATCGATGGGAGCGGTTCCGTCCAGCAGCAATCCCTCCCGCGACTCCAGGCGGGTCAGAATGAGCAGATCCTGCAGCAGGGCGTGCATCCGTCGCGCTGGAGCGACGATACGATCGATCAACGTGCTCTGCGTCGCCGTATCGAGGTCGGGTTCCTGCAGTGTTTCGAGGTAACCGAGGATCACCGTCAGCGGAGTACGCAGTTCGTGTGAGACATTCGCAACGAAGTCCTGGCGGATGGACTGGAGCTTGTTCAGCTGCGTCACGTCGCGCAACAGCAAAAGGCTGCCCGTACCTTCGATCCGGACATGCCGGGCCTCGAGCTGTACCCCGTCGTCGAACGGCGACGGGAACTCGACCGGGTCAGCAACGATCCAGTCGCGGATCTGCGTTTCCGATCCGGCATCGCGAGCGCCAGGACCACCCCGAAAGAGCACTGTTATCCTCGGGTGGCGAACCAGCTCGATGATCGGTAAACCACGATCCTTCGAACGGATCCTGAGCAACACGGCGGCGGCTGGGTTGAACCGCTGGATGCGGCCTTGTGCATCGAGAACGATGGCGGCATCGGGCAGGGCATCCGTGACGGACTGAAAGTGCCGCATCCGTCGCAGGCCGGTGTGTACCCGATCGCGCTGGCGGCGGCTGTTTCGATAGATCCTGTCCGCGCCTTGCTGCCAGGCATCGGTGAGAAATTCCGGACGCCGCAAAGGGTGGCGGGCCCAGTCGCGGAATGTTGAGTATTCACGGTGCTGCAGCCAGACCCAGATGGCGGCTGCCACGGAGAAGCCAAACCACGGTTCGCCTGCCAGACCGCCCAGCAGGAGCCCGGTGCCGAAGAGGCCGAAGAATCGCAGCAGGTCGAGCGGGCTGTAGTACTTCAACCGGAAAACCTGTAACCGACACCACGGACTGTTTCGATCATCTGGTCACAACCGTGAGGCTTGAGTGACTTGCGCAGCCGGAGCACGTGCACATCCACCGTTCGCTCTTCCACATAGATGCTGCGGCCCCAGACCCTGTCGAGGAGCTGT
>VGVE01000077.1 GCA_016874135.1 Gammaproteobacteria bacterium
GACGCCACCGGACTCGAACCCAACTTCTGCCCGGAATACCAGCTCTATGCAGATGGCGCCTATGACATTCCGCTCGGCAACGGCGGCATGATCACGCTCTTCGGCAGCGTGCATCACACGCCGGAATCCGAGTACTCGGTGTTCAACTCCGACTTTACGCAGCTTGAGGAACGAACCCTGGTCAACGCCAATGTGGCCTATCGGGAACCCCAGGGACGCTGGCAGGTCAGCCTCTTCGGCTCAAACCTCACCAATGAGGTCTACCGCGTATCTGCCAACTCCGTTGCAGGGCTCTGGAACTTCTCCAACTACGGCCCACGCCGGGCGTACGGCGCGGAGCTGCGCATCAACCTCGGTGGCAACTAGGCGCCTTGATGTAACCCGCGACTCACTGAACGCTTGATCGGCAGGCAGTAACCAAGGCCCGAAAGAGTGCTCAGATGATCGGAGAAGGCCTGCAATCGCAGGCCTTTTCTTTTTCCGGCTCGGCGTCCAGGCACCCAAATCGCTCCGTATTTCCCCCCGACGCCCGATTCCGGACACGCCGCCACCCTGTTCACCCCCAGCCCTAACCGGGTTAGGATAAAACCGTCGCGCCTGTCGGTAATTGAGCAGTTTGGCCGGTGGATTGCGTAGTACCCGGCCTGAGCCCGGATGAAGCGCGGCAAAAAAAGCCAATTTCGGGGAGAGAACTCATGGGTAGAAAGAAGCCCGCTTTCGGGCGCCGGTGTTTCCCTGCCTCTGCAATTTCCATCGCGATAGCGGGTCTGTTTACTGCAGGCACGGTTCTGGCGGCGGAACAACAGCAGGCGTCGGGAACGTATCTCGAAGAAATCGTGGTCACGGGTACGAAGCGCGAAGCAGGTCAGCAGGACACGCCCATCGCGATTTCGACCATCACCGCTGACGCGATCAACAAAACCTTTGCGAACGACATCCGTGCCGTCGCCACACTGGCGCCGAACGTGACGTTAACCAACCAGACGGGCTTCAACGCGCTGGCCGGTGGTATCCGCGGAACGGGCACCATCTCGATTCTGACTACGCAGGACCCGTCCGTCGGCATCATGATCGACGAATTCGCGCTCAACCATGTGCAGACGCAGCTCGTCGAACTGTATGACATCGAACAGGTGGAAATTTACCGGGGCCCGCAGGGCACGCTGTTCGGCAAGAACTCAACCGGCGGCATGATCGCCATCACCTCCAAACGGCCTGACCTGGAGGCCTTCTCCGCCGACATGCGCGCCAGTTTCGGCGGCTACAAGGGCGGCGCCGACACACGCAAGCTGCAGGCCGGCATCGACGTGCCCCTGATCGAAGGTACCCTCGGTTTGCGTTTCGCGGGGACCTACACCGCGGAAGACGGCTTCTACAAGAACAGCAAGAACACTTCGACCCTCCGTAACGGCTTCCTCGGGATCCCGGCGTCGCTGATTCCTCCGGAGATCCTCAACCGCCCGACGGCCGGCGCCGGTGAGCGGCTGGGTGGCAAAGAGACCTTTGCCGGCAAGGTGAAGCTCCTGTGGCAACCGAACGAGATGTACGAAGCGTATGCGATCTACGAGAAGATCGACGACAACTCCGATTCTCCGCCGGGCATCAACGAAACCCCGGCCAACGAGGGCTTTCTGCTGCCCCTGCTCGGCTTCCCCGGCATCCACCAGGCCGGTGTTGGCAACAAACCCTACAGCACGGGCATGAGCCAGCAGGGCAACGGCATCAACATCCCTAGTGGTCACCGCGTCAACGTCGACGGCTGGTACCTGAACCAGACCCTGTCGTTCGACCAGTTCTCCATCAAGTCGATCACGGGCTATCGGGAACAACAGGAAACACTGCCCAGCACCTATACCGGTGAGGCATTCGTCTCCCTGTTTGACGCCTCCCGGAACCTCGAGCGCGAGCAGTTCCAGCAGGAAATCCGCCTGCAGTCGGAGTTCGATGGTCCCTTCAACTTCCTCGTCGGTGGGGCCTACGCAACCGACGACCTCGATTTCCGGGCTTTCTCCACCGTCGGTCTGACCGGTCTGATCCCGACCGGCGGTGTCGACAGCCGCGGCTTCCTGAACTTCTTCAACAGCCGCAACTTCACCGGCGACCCCGGTCATGGTTATGTGCAGCAGGATCGCGAGTCCATCGCCTTCTACGCTGACGGCACGTTCGAGTTTGCGGAGAAATTCCGCCTGACGGGTGGGGTTCGCTGGACCAAGGACAAGAAGGACTTCTTCAAACCGACAGGCGGCGGTGGCCCCTGCAACAGGTTCACCGAAGCGTTTGATGCGCGCGCTGCAGGTGGTTTGACCGGCGATGCGGCACTGGCCTCACGCAACTGTATCGATCTCGGTTCCGGACGTGTCAGCCGCGCCGGCATCGCTGGTGCGCAGATTGATCATCGCAGCGAACTGCTGCCGCCATCGGCCTATGCATTCGTTGTCGACACCAAAGAAACCTGGGATGAGATCACCTGGCGCACCGTGCTCGATTACGAACTCAGTGACACCCAGATGGTGTACGGCAGCATCTCCACCGGCTTCCTGTCCGGCGGTTTTGCCGAAACCTGCTCACAGCCACGCACCTGCCTCCCGTACGACCCGGAAACCAACATGAACTTCGAAGTGGGTTACAAGGGCGACCTGCTGGATCGACGTCTGCGTTTCAATGCCGCCGCGTTCTTCACCAAGTATGAAGACCTGCAGCGCAACCAGGTGTTCCGCTTCACCAATGCGGATGGCACACCGGGCCAGGAAACCATCACCCTCAACGCCGGCAAGTCGGAAGCCATGGGTCTTGAACTCGAGACCACCTGGCTGGTGACCGACGCCTTCCAACTCAAGGCCAACGTCGGCTGGCTGGATGCGGAATACACCGAATTCGACTTCGATGTGGGTGGCGCGATCGGCATCCTGGACATCTCCAGCCTCGACATTCCCTTCGCTGCGGAATGGCAGCTCGGCCTGCAGGGCATCTATGACCTGCAACTGGCCAACGGCTCGAACATCAGCTTCGTCGCCAGCGTTCACTACCAGTCCGAGTTCGAAATGAGCCCGCTGGATGAAAACGCCGCCAGCCGGGGTGTGGTTCGTCAGCCGACGTTCACCCAGCATGAAGAGCGGACCCTGGTGGATGCCAACATCACCTACTCCGACGCCGAAGACCGTTATTACGTCACCCTCTACGGCAAGAACCTGCTGAACGAGGAATACCGTGTGTCGGCCAACTCGGTGGGTGCCCTCTGGAACTTCACGATGTACAGCGCACCGCTGCAGTGGGGGCTGGAGCTGGGTCTGAAGATGTAAGATCTGAACCACACCTCGCGCTTCATCGCGGGTGCAGATCCCTGAAAAAGGCCGGCAAATGCCGGCCTTTTCTTTGCCGCTGATTTTCCGGGCTAATTTTCTCCCGCCTGGTTTTTTTGGGCAGAATGGAGGCCGTCACTTCCGGAGATGCCCATGTACCGATCCCGCCTGCCCGGCATTCTGTTTGGATTGCTGTGGTCTGCGACCAGTCATGCGCAAGCCATCGATCTCCTGGTTACCAATGCCCGTATCGCCACACTGGACCAGGATTTCAGCTTCGTTAGCACGATGGCCATCAACGCTAATCGCATCGTTGCCACCGGCGGAGATGAACTCGCGGCGCGGTACAACGCAAAATGGACCCTCGACCTTGGCGGCCGCTTCGTCATGCCGGGCTTTGTCGATTCCCACATTCACATCAGCGGCAATCCGCCGTGGTACATCGATCTGACCAAGGTGCAATCGGTGGTGGAGATCACCACCCTCGTCAAACAGCGTGCAGCAGAGCTTCCGAAGGGCCACTGGATCACCGGCTACGGCTGGTCCGAGGATGCACTGATTGAAAAACGCAGACCGCTGCGCGATGACCTCGATGATGCCGCTCCGGACAACCCCGTGGGGCTCACCCGTGCCGGCGGCCACAGCGCAGTGTTCAATTCAGCAGGCCTTGCCTTCGGCAAGATCGATGAACGGACCGCACAACCGGAAAGTGGTGTCATCGAAAAAGGTGAAAGCGGCCGGCTCAACGGCATCATCCGGGAACGCCAGGACATCATCCTGGATCTGGCGCCACAGGCGACCGATGAAACCGTACGGTCGAGTTTTATCGAAAACCTGCAGAACCTTTTCCGCCTGGGGATCACCAGCATCGTGCAGGCGCAGGACACCATTGAACACTATGCCGAGTGGAAGCGTATCTATGCGACACATCGCGGCATGCTGCCGCGCGCTGCCGTGCAGGTCGCCTGGGCAGGCCAGGAGAAAATGCAGGCGTTTGCACACAAGACCGGTGATGGTGATGAGCACCTTCGCCTCGGCGCCATCAAGGTCTTCGTCGACGGCGGCTTTACCGGTCCGGCTGCGTACACGAAAAAACCCTATCGCGGCATGGGTGACTACCACGGCTCGCTGACAATGAAAGAAGCGCAGCTGATGAACATCTTCAGTGAAGCCCACGCTGCAGGCTGGCAGCTGGGTGTACACGCCATCGGTGATGCGGCCATCGAACTCACGGTGAAAGAACTCGCCGCAGTGATTGCGAAGCATCCGCGCGCCGATCACCGTCACTATCTCAATCACTTCACCATCAAGCCATCCGAAGCGACCATGGCCGACATGGCGAATCACGGCATCGCCATCACGCAGCAACCGAACTTCACCTTCACGCTCGAAGGCCGCTATGCCGCTTATCTCGACGCACCAAGACTCGCTTCCAACAATCCGCTGCGTTCACCTCTGAGGCACGGCATCCACCTTGCGATTTCAAGCGACATCCTGCCGATCGGTCCCATGACCGGGCTGTATGCAGCAGTGACCCGCAAAGGCATGTCTGGAAAGGTGCACGGTGCGGAAGAAGCGCTGACCATCCAGGAAGCTCTGGTTGCCTATACGCACAAGGGTGCGTGGCTGACGTTTGAGGAAAACCAGAAGGGAACACTGGAACCCGGAAAACTCGCGGATTTCATCGTGCTGTCGACAGACCCCGTCAAGATCAATCCAGATGGTCTGATGGATGTCCGGGTGGATGAAACCTGGCTCGGCGGCATTCAGGTCTGGAGTCGGCCCTTCCCGGTCGGTGCAACCGCTTCCGTACAGACTCCGGACCCCATGCGATCAGGGCGGGAATGACTCGAAGAGCGCTGGAATGGCTTCGGCCAACACCTTGTCCGCATGGTCGCGATCTTCCGGATAGAGCACTCGTTCGACCCGACCCCGCCACACGGCTTCACCACGGTAGTAAACATCTGCAGCAAGGAAGCCGACCGTGCGCAACTCCATGCGTTGCGCTGATCCGAGGTCGACCCGCTCCCAGCAATCTGACGATTCGCAGGGAGCGGACTCGGTGGTGAACGAGGCCACTTCGCGGCGAGTCCGGAAGGTTAACGCCACTTCGACATCCCGATAGGCTTGATCCACCGCTTCGTCCGAAAAGCTGTAACCCTTGTGACCAAGCTCAGCTACCACTGCCTGTTCGAGCTTTTTGAGGATGACCGGGCTGACATAACCTGTGAGATCTTCCAGGCTTACGGGCGGTGTCGCCCGCCGGGTGAAATTCACCATCGCGTCGAGAGATCCTGCCGGAACCGAGCAGTGTGATCCCTTGGTCATCGCTGCCGATGCGCAACCGCTGAGAAAAACTGTCAAAAAGACCAGTGCGAACCTCATGTTCATCTCCTGCGGAAAAGGTATTGGTCTTCTGCGGTCACTTGATGCGGATGGTCAGCACATCGCAGGGCGAACCGTGCAGTACCCCATTGGCCGTCGAACCGAGGATCAGGCCAAGACCATGTTGTCCATGGGAGCCGATGACGATGAGATCAGCACCGATTGCCTTGGCACAGGCGCGAACTTCTACCGCAGGCGACCCGATCAGCACATGCCGACGGTCTTCCGGTACCTCCGCACAGAGCTCCGCCAGGCGCTTTCGCGCCATCACCTGTGCTTCCATTTCAAAGTTGAGTACTACGTGACCGAGTGCGGCGGTTTCGATGCCGGTGTATCCATAGGTCAAGGGGCGAATGACCGAGACGACGGACCAGCGCGCGTCATACAGGCGCGCCAGATTGCGGACGTTGTTCAGTACTTCGGACGCTTCCTCGTTCAGATCGATGGCCGCAAGAATGTGTTTGTAGGCGTTCACTTGAAATCCTCTTGGTAGTGGCCGCGATGATTGCGGCCAGTGCAGTAGACCGCGTCACCCTCCCTTGATCCATACGAACATCCCGCCTGGCGTACGTGGAAGTACGTATCGTGGTTTTTACCTAGCACCCGCGGCTGCGGATGCGGCATCTCGCTATGGCCCACAGGTGCCTCCGGCGCGAGAGTGATTCCTGCGTCCAACACGTCATTCGATCCGCAGGAGAACCACCATGTACAAACGCCTTGGTGTAGTGAGTGCCATCGTGCTTGCAATGGGTAGCGGCGGTTGCGAAGACCAGTCACGTGGCTTCGCATTTCCCCCCGGAGATACCGACCGTGGCAAGGCGGCCTTCGTCGAACTCGGTTGCCCCGCCTGTCACGCCGTACAGGGAGAATTTAAAAAACTCGGCAGCGATCAGGGCGGCGCTACATCGCCGGGTTCCGTCATCGCCAATGCGCGTATGGATCGCGGGAGGATATCGAGCATTTCGCGAAAGTACTCGGGTGGAAGCGGCTGCCGCCGGCCGAAAGTGGATAGGCCTCAGTTGCCAACTTCATTGATCGCAAGTTCATCTGTTCCTGTTCATCGGTTCGCTTCGTTCGTCACCGGACGAAGCCCGCGCTCGCGTCGACGTCGGAAACTGGGCCCTTCGCTGAATAAACTCTCTTCAGATCCTTAAGAACCAGGGAAACAACCCAGTCGCCTAGTGCGATTATTCGCATGTTTTCGTAACCCCTTATTTGATCGTTGGGCGAGGTGTGTCCGATACAGAGGATCACCCGAGACTTTCGACTTCTCGCCATCAGCTATCGCAGTAGGTACTGCCGTCGAACAGAGCGGTGTAGTAATTCAGGAACTTCATGCCTTCCTTCGGCTTGATTTTTCCTGCATCGATGCGCCGCTTCACCAGCTCCGACATGCGCCGGTCGAGATCACTGGGGGAATATTGCACCTGCGCCAGCATCTCCTTCACGCGACTTCCGGCAATTTGCTCTTCGATCCAGAAATTGCCTTCTTCATCCTCACTCGTATATACGTGTACCTCATTCACGCGCCCGAAGAGGTTGTGGGAATCTCCAAGAATTTCCTGATAGGCACCCACCAGGAATATGCCGAGATAGTACGGCTCATCCGGTTCGAACACATGCAGCGGCAGCCAATGACTCGTCGATTGCTCGCGCACGTATCGGCTGATCTTGCCGTCGGAATCGCAGGTCAGGTCAACAACCACGCCCCTCCGATTCGGACGCTCATTGAGCCGATGCAAGGGCATTACCGGGAAGATCTGGCCGATGGCCCAATGATCGAGAATCGAATGAAACACCGAGAAGTCACATAGATAGAGATCCGTCAGATGCTCCTCGAGCTGTTGTTGTTCGAGAGGAATCGGTGACAGGTCCGCAGCTCGAAGTTTGCGCAGCACTTCGCGACCCGTATGCCAATAGAGTGCATCCACCTCGGCAAGGCTCTCGATATCCAGAAATCCAAGCCGAGCCAGTTGTTCCGCGTGGGATTTCGCTTCCTGCGCGTCGTGCCAGGCTTCCAGCAGCAAAGGTACCATGTCAAACCGCTGCGCTTCTGCATAGGCTTCGCGCATACGCCGCACCGCGGGGGGCGTTTCCTGATAGGTCGTCTGCAACGGCTGTGTATCCTGGCGATGCACGCCGATTACCGGAATCACCAGCATGGAATGATGCGCGGTAATCGCGCGGCCACTTTCAGAAAGAAGCACCGGCGGTTCAACAAGCCGATCCACACAGATTTCATGCACCGCGTACACGATGGCGTTCGCGTATTCAGCCAGGCTGTAGTTCACACTCGATTCTGTGCCGCCATAGTCGCCACCGTAGTTCACGCCGAGGCCACCGCCGACGTCGATGCAGCGAACATTCAGACCCCGCTCGCGAAAGTCAGCATAGATGTGTCCCATCTCCCGCACGGCGCTGCGCAGCACGCGGATTTCGGAAATCTGGCTGCCGAGGTGGAAGTGCAACAGTTCAAGACAGTCGCCGAACGAACGCAGTTCCAGTTCGCGGACCATCCGCATAAGCTCTGGCATGGTCAGCCCGAACTTGGAACTGCTGCCGCCCGATTCAAACCAGCGGCCCGCACCGCGCGTAGTCAGTTTTACCCGCACACCGAGACGAGGACGCACACCAAGCTGGTCTGCGAGGTCCATAGCCTCTACGAACTCCGAGTACTTTTCGATCACCGGGAGGACAGACTGGCCCATTTGTTGCGCGCGCAGCATCAGCTCCATCATCGTGACGTCCTTGACACCGTTGCAGAGCAAGAGACAATCCTCCGCAATCAGCGGCAACGTCGCGATCAGTTCAGTCTTGGAACCACACTCGAGGCCGAGGTTGAATTCCTTCCCCGCATCGAGCACCTCTGACACCACTTCGTGCAGCTGGTTCACCTTGATCGGATAGATCGCCTGGTAGCTGCCGCCATACCCTGACTCCCGGATCGCCTGCGCGAACGCTGCGTTGAGGCGTTTGACCCGGGTACGGAGAACGTCCTGGAAGCGGATCAATAAAGGGAGGCTCGATCCTTCCTTCCGTGCCCGCTCGATAACCTCCATCACGTCAACGGACAAGGAGTGTCCCTGCCCGGATCCGTGAACAGCCCCGTCCGTAGACGAAGCGTCGAGCGGTCGAACAGCCACATGGCCCGCCTCGTTGACATGAAAAAAGCCGTCGCCCCAGGTACCCACCGCGTAGATCGACTCAATATCGGCCGTGGTCCAGTCCGCTGTCCAATCCGCCATAACCCGTTTCCCGGTTCCGTTCTGACTGTGGCGCAATGGTGGCACAAGGCACAGTGGGATCTGTACTCGACTCACCACAAGGGCACAACCAAGGCGTGACAAGGCCACGAAACGGTCGCGATTCGTAAGAGTGCGCCCGGACCCCCGCCCCACATAGCCCACCGCCACCGGTCGCATTACACTCTCGCCCGCCATGGCGTTCTGCCTTTGGCTGCACCGTTCCTGGAGATCCAATGATCCGCGTCTACCGGAAAGCTGTTTTGCTCGCGCTCCTGCCGGGCTTCCTTTGTATCCCCCTGCTTCACGCCGAGGGGTTGCCGCACACCTATAACCAGATCAGCTTCAACGTGTTCACGGAACGTGAAGTGTCCAATGACTGGACCACGGCCGTCATCGGTACCACCATCGCCGACACCGACACGGCAACTCTCGCCGCGAAGGTCAACAAGCTGATGAACGAATCACTCGCCGTCGCGCGCAAGGTGCCGGGAGTGCTGATATCGACCAGCGCCTACAGCACATTTCCGGAATATGGCGCAGCCAACCAGATCCTTCGCTGGCGCGCCACCCAGGATCTGACCCTCCAAGGTCGCGATACAGCAGCCATCTCAAGCCTGCTCGGCACGCTGCAGGCCGGTGGTCTCGTCTTGCGCATGATCAGTTTTTCCGTGTCCAGGGAGACCCGCGCGCGCCTTGAGGATGAACTCATGGCTGCCGCGATTACCGCCTTTCGCAGCCGTGCCGCGCTGATCACCAAGAGTTTCGGCAAAAACAGCTATGTCATCGCAGCGATCAATATTGGCGATGGTGGCTATCAGCCGCCGTTGATGCCGTACGCGCGTTCGAGTTCGATGATGGTCGACGAAGCGGTTGGTCCCGAAGTAGAGGGTGGGCAAAGCACGCTGAGAATCGACGTCAGCGGCACCATCGAACTGCAGTAACTGCGAGCAGTTCAGTACCTGATGGATCGTCAGTCAGAGGCTGGCGTCGACGAGTGACTCCACCAGTGCTGCGGCCACCCAGGCCAGTGTTGGAATGACGAAGTAGAGCACCGGTCGCCACCACGCCGAACTGGTGATCGGCCAGACGGATACCGAAAGCACCCGCTCCCGATGTCGCTGCAGATGCTCAATGGCCGGGTCCACGAGCTGCTCGACTGACCGCGCTTCGTGATAGCCGATAACCGCATCCAGACGCGCCAGTTCCGCATTGCGCGCGGTGCGTAGCGCGAGATGAACCCCCCATATCGGGCGCAGCAGCAGCCAACCCGAGAGCAGCACCACCAACAACGTTGCCGGTACCCAGTCGGCGAGGACGACACCGCCGAGAAGTGCGCCTTGCACCAGCATCGACGACAGCCCACCGATGGCAAATAGGACCGCCCGTTGGCCGATACCCATGAACGGCGAAAGACGATGGGTGGCAAGCAGATCGATTCGAAGCGAATTGCGGCCCAGTTCGCACAGCTGGCTGGCTAGGCGGTACACCAGTATTGCCGTGTAGATCAGAAGAGCCCGCATCAAAGCAAAAAACTGGATCGTCCAGAGATGGACGATCGAAGTGGCGACTTCACCGCGCAGATAACTGCCGAGCGCACCGAACTGGACCTTGACGAGATACCAGACGAGCGTGCTGATAAGGAGCAGCACAATCCACTCGCGCCCATTCAGCGCTCGCGAGACCGCACTAATGAACTCTTCGGGTTCACGGCGCAAGAGTTCACGCAGCGGAACCAGATCGTTGAGCAGTCGTCGCTATACCCAGGCGAGAAGACCGGCGCAATAACCCATCACGAGAACGTTGATCGCAGCGACGACAATCGATTCATAGATCATCCGCTCCGGCACATCAGCGTCAGGCAGTACGATGACCAGATTTGTGAGAGGCAGCAGCGCGCCCAGGGACATCACCACCAACCCGACCCGCAGGGGGGAATCACCCAGGCGCCGCATCAGCGCCAATGGCCACACGAGGCGCGTGGCCTGAACAGCCGCAAGCAGAGCAACCTCGGCTTGACGTTCATCCGGTACTGTTTCACGCCTTACACCCGGCTCATTTCCAGTCTCTTCATTCACGTGGTGAGAACTCCGTCGGCTTCTCCAGTTGAAAAATGGCGTCGGCCACTTCATCTAGGCGTTTGGCCAGAATGGCCTGGGCATCGTACAACCCCCGGTTGTAGAAATTGGCACCAACCTCTTCCGCAAAAAAATCCAGCAGGAATTCCGCATCGAAACGCCCGATGTCCTGCTTCAGCTCCTGGCTGAAGTACAGCTGGATGCGCCGCACGATCAGCGCTTTTTCGTCGTTCGAGAATTTGATCTGACTCATGGCTCACGCCCATCCGGTTCGTGGCAAGTGAGGCCACACTGGGGCAAGAGAATAGCCGCTGCCACTGCAACGCCGGTAGCATGGTAGGTCTCGCGTGTTTATAGTCCGGGGTGAAATCAACGGACGGACCGACCAAGCGCAGGATGGGCGTACGGTCCTCACCTGAGGAAACACAATGAAGAATCTGTACACCCTGGCGTTAGCAGTACTCAGCCTGGCCTTCCTGTTGACTGCGTGCGGTGGCAATCAGGACGTATCCTCTGCTGCTCAGGACGCTGCAGAGCAAGTCCCCGCAGAGCCTGCACCACCCGCAGCTCCGCCCACCCCAACACTCGATGAGGTGCTTGCTGCCCAACCGGAAGACGCCAAAGCAAGGTACCCGTCACGGCGACCGAAGGAGACTCTCGAGTTTTTTGAGGTGAAGGCCGGCCAGGTCGTCGTAGAAGTTCTGCCGGGCCCCTCCGGCTGGTATTCAAAGATCCTGTTGCCCTACATCGGCGCCGACGGCCAACTGATCGCCGTCAACTATGCCGACGCTATGTGGCCGAAGTTTGGCGGCTGGAGCGAAGAGCAGATCAACAAGATGAAAACGTGGACCACGGACTTCGTACGTGACGCCGAGCCCTGGCGGGGTGAACGTGGCGCACCGGTTTCCACGTTCGTTTTCGGTTCGCTCCCTGAAGATATGAAAGGTACTGCAGACGTCGTGCTGCTGATCCGGGCGCTGCACAACCTCGCGCGGTTTGAAAACGACGGTGCGTTCCTCAGTACGGCACTCGCTGACGTACACGCCGTTCTGAAGCCAGGCGGCATTGTCGGCATCGAACAACATGAAGCCCGGGAGGATATGCCTGACGAGTGGGCTAATGGAAATGCAGGCTATCTGAAGCGCAGTTTCGTAACCGAGAAGATGCAGGCTGCTGGTTTTGAACTGGTCGGTGCTGCGGAGTTCAACCAGAACCCGAAAGACCAGCCCACTACCAGTGACTTCGTCTGGCGTCTGCCCCCGAGTTATGCCGCTGCGAAAGGCGATGCGGGCAAGATTGCGGCGATGGACGTGATCGGCGAGTCCAACCGCATGATGCTCAAGTTTCGCAAGGTCGAGACCATTGTCATCGCAGATCAGCCACCTGCGGCATAACCTGCTCGTTGGATGAAGGGGCTGCGCATGGCCCCTTCACCATCACGCCCTGACTGCCTCTGTGCGCGCGCTCTGATCGATCTCTAGTCCTGAAGCCCCTGCTCCCCGTAACGAGACGCAGGCCCTGGACCACTCGGCCCGAGCCGCCCCTTGTCACCGAAGTGACCCTGCCCGGGCACATGATTGAACTCCACACGAATCCCGTCCGGGTCTTCGAACAGGATCGAGTAGTAGCCCGGTGCAAAGTGGTCACCTGCTTCCGGGCCATGGATGATCTTGGCATCAAGCTCATCCCGTACAAACTCAAAAATCCGGTTCACATCCTCGTTGGAACGGGCCCGAAAGCAGAAGTGATGCAGCCCTGACGTATCCTGGTCGAAAGTGTGTTGACGCTTGCCTTCGGGCGCACCTCGCACCAGCACTCCGGTCCGGCTGCCGATGCAATACACAACGTTCTCGCCGCGGATGAGCGTTTTCATCTCGAGGAAATTGCAGAGCTTTTCCCAGAACGGAATACCGGCCTCCGGGTTGCTGACGGTGAGCTGGATATGGGCGATACCGTTGACATCAACTGACATGGTTCTTTTCACCAGCCTGTGCAGGAATGTGGAGAGCCTACCATCGATCATCCGGAGTCGTCGCAGCGCAGTGTATGATCAAACGCGATATACCCGTGGAGGCACCCATGCCGCGCCTGCTGCACACCCTTATCACCATCGGCTGCCTGTTACTCCTGACCGGCGGGCTTGGTGTCGTTCAGGCTGACGAAGCCTGGGACCTCGAGCTCAAGGGATTCGTTGATGGATATGTCACAGCGCGTCTGCTCGATCGCGGCGTGGTTGGTGTAACGCTCACCATCGTTCGCGACGGGCAGCCGGTGATGGCGAGGGGTTACGGATTCGATGACCTGGAGAAGCGGCGACCCGTCGACTCCAGCCGCAGTCTTTTCCGTCCCGGGTCCATCAGCAAGACGTTCACGTGGACGGCACTCATGCAACTGCACGAACAGGGCAAGATCAAGCTCGACGCCGACATCACTGAGTATCTGCCGCAGATCGAGTTGCCGAACTGGTTCAACAAGCCGATTACCGTCCTCGACCTGATGGCGCATCGCCCGGGCTTTGAGGACTCATCGCTCGGCCATCTCATCATCGACCGCCCTGATAAAGTGCAGACACTCATCGAATACCTACAAACGCATCAGCCCCAGCAGGTCTACGCACCCGGCAGCACGCCAGCGTACTCCAACTATGGCAGCGGTCTCGCCGGTCTCATTGTGGCTAACGTGTCCGGAATGTCGTTCGAGGACTATGTCGAAGCAAACCTCTTTAAACCCCTCGGCATGGTCAACTCGACCTTCCGTGAACCGTGGGACGCGCAGCGACCCGGCGCCATGCCGGATGAACTGCGAAACAACGTAAGTCGCGGTTATATCCGTAAAGGCGCCGGATACGATTCGACTGCATTCGAGTTCATCGGCCACGTCGGGCCAGCCGGGGCGCTTTCGACCACCGCTGATGACATGGCACTGTGGATGCTCACCCACCTTGGCAAGGGCGCCATTGGCGAAAAGCGGATTCTCGCCGTACAAACCGCGGAACAGATGCACCGGCAAAGTGCCACCACCCACCCGGATCTGCCCGGCATGGCTCATGGTTTCATCGAAACACACCTGCATGGGTACCCGGCTTACGGTCACGGCGGCGGCACCGCTCACTTTCTGTCGGACATGGTGATGGTTCCTGGGCTCGGCCTTGGCATCTTCATCTCAACCAATACGACAGCCGGTGGTGGCCGGCTGATTCAGGGCTTCGCCCGGGATTTCATTCGCCGTTTTTATCCGCCAGGTCCGCTCTTTCCGGATGATCTGAACGCCACGGAGCCCCCCCGTCAGGACGTGGCAGGCACATGGGTCATGTCGCGCCGGTCCTTCACGGGCCCAGAGCGTATTGCAACACCCGCCGTGGAGCTCTCCTTTGACGCGACAGATCGACTGGTGATATCAGGACTCCCAGACCCATCTTTCTACCGCCACACCGGGAACGACCACTACCGCAGCGTCGACGATCCGGACGATCAGATCATCTTCGAGCGCGATGAAGCCGGCCAGCCGCTGCGAATGTTGCCTTCAATCCCGATCATGATCGGCACCCGACCCGGATTTTCAGAACGGCTCGATGCGAACGTAAGCATCATCGTGTTCGCCTTTCTGACCTTCACCGGCGTGTTGCTTTGCGCATGGCGGCGCATGGGACGTGGACTTGCGCCATTGCCCGGGGAAAAACGCGCGGCCATGGTGACCACTCTGGCGGCTCTGGCGTGGCTCATCGTTTTCCTGTTCGTAGTCGTCGGCGCCATCGGGCTCGAAGATCCCCGTAACGCCCTCTTCCACTACCCGACACCCCCATTTAGCGGCGCGCTGTGGACGACACTGGTTGCCGTCGCGCTCACGGCTCTTGCAGCTGTGCTGTCCATTCCCATAATGCAGGCCGGCACGTGGACGTTCTGGCGGCGGTTGCGCCACGGTCTCACCCTCATCGTCGCACTGCTTGTGACGATGGTGTTCTGGAACAACAATCTGGTCGGTTTCCACCACTTCTGAACAATCATGCACCCTATCGTCAGGATTCTATGTTGCAGCGTTGCCCTCTTTGCGGATGCGGGACCCGGCTTGTTGTTGGCACAATAACGACCACCATTGAACCCCGCAGGGCTTGCCGAACACCTCGGCATTCCGTCCGGATTTCCGAACCTTGCCGAACTGGAAGAAAACCTCGGCGTGTATCGAGAAGCACGTAGCCCGCGCGTGTTTGCTGTATCTGTGGCACCTGCCGGCGGGCTCTTCACCACTCAGGCGGTCAACATACGTTTCCCGGCTGAAGCAGCCGTGGAAGCCTTGTCACGCTACAAACGACTCCGTTCCGTGGTGAGGGCTTCAGCAAGTGGACCCTGCGAGCTGGTACACAGTGGCGATCAGTGGATCGAAACTGCGCGGGCTTTGCAGTCAGGTCTGAACGAACAGTCTGCTGCACCCGTTTGGCGCATTGAGGGTGGTAAGAGCACACTCTGGCTTGCCGGCTCAGTGCATGTACTCAAGGCGCCTTTCCATCCATTGCCTGCCGCCTTTGAACAGGCCTTCACGCAGGCTCAGCGCCTGGCGCTCAATCTATCGATTCCCGATCAGCTCTCGCGCTCGTTGAGTGGTAATGCCGGAGTGCACGTGTCCTATGCCTTCACGCCATCATGGGGGGTATCGGTGCCGTACCTGCGCGTGGATTACACCCGGGAGTTCAAAACCGCAGCCCAGACCAGTCAGGTCTCACTGGTGGCGGACCGGTTCCATTTCGATCCGCTTGAACCAACCGCACCGGCACGAATGCGCACGAACGCTGCGGATCCGTCGTACTGGTCGTGGTCGTTGGGTGCGCATGCCCAGTTCATCAATGGGATTGCCGCGTTCATCGGTTACATGGGCATCGAAGGGCTCGACCATCTCGACCTCGGTGACGTGACAGCGGGCCTGCGGTTCGAACGGAGCTTCTGATCGAGGCCAGCCGCCGCTTCAACCGACGGCTACGCGGACGCGGGGAATCACCTCACGTATCAGCCGCTCCA
>VGVE01000078.1 GCA_016874135.1 Gammaproteobacteria bacterium
GCGATTGTTGGCGCAGCTCGATGAGATCGAGTTGACGATTGCGCTCGGTCAGCACGCTGTTGGCTGGCATCTGTCAGAGGAACACGGAACACTTACCCGAGTGATGAAGCGGTGGCGGGAGACGACTCCGGAACTCGTGCCGATGCCGCATCCGAGCCCGCGCAATAATCGCTGGCTGCGAAACAATCCGTGGTTTGAAGCCGAGGTGGTGCCATGGCTCAGAACCCGTGTGCGATCGGTGCTGGCAATCGCCTCATGAGCAACTAAGGAGAAGCATCGGAAGTGGAGCGCACTCGTATGAAAAAAGGCCTACCCGGCTTTCGCGCCCTGGATCATGTCGGCATCACCGCGCCGGACTTCGATGAGGCAGCACGGTTTTTTGAGGACGTGATCGGGTTTGAGCCGTTCTACGAACATGGCCCGTTTGGTTCGCCCGATACCGACATGATGCACGACATGCTCAATGTGCATCCGCGTGCGGTGATTCGCCGCGTGAAACACTACCGCTGCGGACGTGGCCCCAATCTCGAACTGTTTGAATATGCTTCACCGGATCAGCGGCGCGAGATGCCGAAGAACAGCGACTGGGGCGGGCATCACCTCTCGATCTATGTCGATGATTTCGATGCAGCGATGGAACACCTGCGTTCACATGGTGTGCGTCTGATGCCGGGAGGTGGTGGGCCAACGATTGCTGAGGGTCCCGAAGCGGGGCTTCGTTCTTGTTATTTCCTCACGCCGTGGGGCATGCAGATGGAGCTTATTTCCTATCCTGGTGGCAAGGGTTACGAGAAGGACACGACCCGTAAGTTATGGGATCCACGCGGTGAAGGGTGAACACTCGCTGCGGATGGTCTGGCCCGCCAACCTCTGAAACAATGCAGCACACACAACACACTCTCCATGCGGACCCTTGGCGCTGATTTATGAAACGTTTCTTCGGCTGGCTCTTCATCATCGTTGCCCTCACCTTGCTGGTGGGACCTTATCTCGTGCCCATCGATCCACTCGAAGGTGTGGTGCCGCCGGAATCGCTGGCTGACAAGGATAGCCGCTTTATCGAAGTGGACGGTCTCAGTGTGCATTACAAAGAAGCGGGCAGTTCAGCACCGCAATTCCTGCTCCTGCATGGCTTTGGTGCCAGCACCTTCACCTGGCGCGAAGTGATGGACGACTTTGCGGGTCATGGCCGCACGGTCGCTTATGACCGCACCGCCTTTGGTCTTACGGAGCGACCGGTCGAGTGGCAAGGTGATAACCCCTACGCCGTTACGGCACAGGTCAGGCAGGGTTTTGACCTTATGACCGCGCTCGGCATGGAGACTGCGGTGCTGGTTGGCAACAGTGCCGGTGGCCGAACTGCTCTGAGTCTTGCACTGGCGAGGCCCGAGCGTGTGCGTGCGCTTGTTTTGGTCAGCCCCGCGGTGGGTTTTGGTAGTGGCGGCATCTTGCGCTGGTTCAAGCCGTTGCTGGAAACCCCGCAGATGGATCGCCTCGGCCCCTGGTTCGTGCGCCGAATTGCCACCAGCGGCAATGACACAATCCGCATGGCCTGGTACGACCCGTCCTTGATGACGCCGGATGTGGTGGAGGGCTATCGCCAGCCACTCAAGGCGCAGGACTGGGATCGCGCCCTTTGGGAGTTCACGCGTGCGCCGCGTGATGAACTCACAGCTCATGGCGTCAAAGGCCCGATTGAAGAGCGGCTTGCGGAACTCAAAGGTATCCCGGTGCTCGTGATTACCGGCGATGATGACCGCATCGTGCCCGTCGACCGCAGCAAAGCCGTTGCGGACGGAATTCCCGGGAGCCAGTACGTCGAACTTCCGAATTGTGGTCACGTTCCGCAGGAAGAATGTCCGCAGCCGTTCTTCGCGGCGGTGGAGGCATTCCTCAAATCGTCGGAGATCATTCTGCCGCCACCGGAACCTGCCGTGGCTGAGACGCCGGCGGAGCCCGCTCCCGCTGCAGGCTGACGGTCGAAATTCGAGAATCGCCTGCAAACGTTTGCATCGTCTGGGTGCCCGCGATACTGTCTCCCCATGCAATCGCGCTCCGCCACCACTGCGCTTCCATCTGATCACCTCCGGCTTCTGCCGTGGGCGCTGGTTTTATTGCTGCTGGTGGCGCAGCTTTCTGCAAGTGCGCACAAAGCCACCCTGGATGGGCACGACACCGGCCATATCTGTCATGCCTGCATGCTCATGGACCGGGATGATGCGCCCCCGCCGGAGCCCGTCAGCGCTACTGCGCCGTTGCAGAGCACTCACGCGTCGGATGCTTTGCCGACAGATCACCGTATCGCGAATTCGTATCACCGCACCCCGCCCTCGCGCGCCTCGCCTGTTGCCCACGCCTGATCGTTTCGGTTAGCTCCGAAACTACCCGGTCGGTCTGCTTTTGATGGCAGACCGCGTGATTCGTTCACAATCTGGAAAATAAAATGAAACGAAAGTTGTTGCCCTTTATCGGAGTATCGAGCGCCCTCGTGATGTTGCCGTTGCCGGGTCACTCAGAAGAGGGCACGGAACAAAACATAGAAGAGATTGTGGTCACCGCAGCGCCACTGAACCGTGCCGCAGACGAGCTGACCCAACCCGCGCTGGTTCTTGATGATGAAGATCTCTTGAAGCGAGCCACGAACTCCATCGGCGAAACCCTCGCCGATCAGCTTGGCATGAGCGCAACGTATTTCGGCCCGGTCGCAGGTCGCCCGGTCATTCGCGGCCAGGAAGGTTCGCGCGTGACGGTACTGGATGGAGGTACGAGCACTCTGGATGTGGCGGACCTGAGCCCCGATCACGCAGTGCCCATCGAGCCACTGTTTGCCGATCGTATCGAAGTCATCCGCGGTGCAGGCACGCTGCTCTATGGCAGCAGTGGGGCGGGTGGCGTGGTCAACGTGATCGACGGGCGGATCCCCGAAACGGCCATCGACAAACCCATCACTGGCGCAGTTGAGGTGCGTAGTGATTCAGCCACCGAAGAGCGTGCTGTCGCAGCGCGACTCGATGGTGGTGCCGGTGGACTCAACTGGCATGTCGATGCCTTTGATCGGCAGTCTGAAGACATCGAGATCAAGGGGTTCGCAACTGCCGATCCGGATGAGCGTGAAGAGGAAGAAGAAAAAGGCCGCCTGCTCAACAGCGAAGGAGATGCGCACGGCTATGCGGGTGGCATTTCATGGACTGGAGAAAAAGGCTTCATCGGCGCATCGGTTTCCCGCTATGAAGCCACTTACGGTATTCCCGGCGAGGGACACGAACACGAAGAAGAAGGTGAAGAAGGGGATGAGGGTGAAGAAGGTCACGACGAGCATGGCGACGAGGGCGCCGGTCCGTTTATTGATCTCGAACAGACCCGCGTCGATGTCCACGGTGTCTACAACCCGGACGGGTTCATCGAATCGATCCGCTTCAAGTTCGGTCACAACGACTATGAACATGTTGAAGTGGAGCCGGATGGCGCGATCGCCACGTTGTTCGAGAACGATGCCTGGGAAGGCCGGGTCGAAGCGATGCATGGTGAAGTTGCCGGGTGGCGCGGTGCGCTCGGCGTGCAGCTCACGGATCGTGACTTCTCGGCAGTAGGAGAGGAAGCCTTCATTGCACCGACAGAGTCACAGTCGTGGGGTCTCTTCCTGCTCGAAGAATTCGAGTTCGAACGAGGCCGTTTTGAATTGGGTGGGCGCGTGGAACGCACGAAGCATGCCCCGGTAGGTGATCTGTCCGAGTTCAAGGAGACGGCATTCTCGGCTGCTGCGGGAGTGATCGTGGATCTTTCCGACGAATTCCACGTCAGCGCCAACCTGTCGCGAACAGAACGTAACCCCAACATCGAAGAGTTGTATGCCAACGGGGCGCATCTGGCGACGGGCCTGTTCGAAGTCGGGCTGTTTGCAGTTGAAGACCCGGAGATCGAAGAAGAAATCACCATCAACCTCGATGCCGGCCTGCACTATCACGGTGACACGCTTGGCTGGCAGGTGAGTGTGTTCTACAACGACATCTCCGACTACATCTTCCGGCTAGAGACCGACATTGAGGTCGATGAGCTGCCGCTGACGTTCTATCTCCAGGACGACGCCACGTTCTATGGCATCGAGGCGGAGGTCACGGCACGTGTCGCTGACCATTGGGATATTCGGGCGTTCGGTGACTACGTACGCGGCAAGACCGATGACGACGACCTGCCACGAATCCAGCCGATGCGGCTCGGCGCTTCACTGGATTACGTTAGGGAGAGCTGGTCCGCAGGGGTCGAGGCCATTTTCCATGCGGAGCAGGACGACATTGCCTCATTCCAGACTGACAGCTTCACGATGCTCGGCGCTCACGTGACACTGCACGTGGATACCGGCGGACCACTGGGATTTGATGTGTTTCTCAAGGGCTCGAATCTCCTGGATGAAGAAGCGAGACGCAGCACCTCCTTCCTGGCGGCCAACGTGCCGTTGCCGGGAGCGAGCGTGCAGTTCGGCGTGCGCGCGCGCCTTAAATGATCTGCTGAACCTGAGCGGGCAGGACACCGGATGTGTTCTGCCCCTTTTCTCCTCCTCCTTTTCCCTCCTCCCGGGTCCTCGAAGCCGAACCTTAAGGCGAAACTAACGTCTGACCCTACGGCGAACCTTGCCTCACTTCATGCATCGGTGTCAGATTGTCGCGCCTGCGGAGAGTCTCACCGATGATCAATGCCTATCTCGACGAACAGGATCGCCTGCTGTGTACGCGGGTAGACACCAATAACCTCGAAGGTGTGGTGTGGATTGATCTCTTTGAACCCACCGATGAAGAAGAAGCGATTCTCGAGCAGACGCTGGGTATCGACATCCCGACACGCGAAGAGATGGACGAGATTGAGATCTCTTCACGACTCTATGTCGAGGATGGCGCGGTCTTCATGACGGCCACCTTGCCCGCCAACATGGACAGCGATGAACCGATTTTAGCCCCGGTCACGTTTGTACTGGTAAATCATCGATTGCTTACGGTGCGCTATCATGAACCCCGGGCATTCAAGACGCTGCCCGCCCGTGCTTCAAAGGTGTCCATGGGTTGCCACGATGGCGAGTCGGTTCTGCTGGCATTGCTCGAAGCGCAGGTGGACCGGATGGCGGACGTACTTGAGAGATCAGCCCATGACACTGCGGGTATCTCGCGGGCGATCTTCCACGTGAAAGGCAGCCGGCGACGCCGGAGCAAGGGGTTACAGTCGATCATTCAGGAAATTGCGCGTCAGGGAGACCTCACCTCGAACCTTCGCGAATGCCTTGCATCCCTGGAGCGCGTGACCGCCTTTCTGACGCAGGCCATTCAACCGGTTCGCAGCGAAAAGGAGGCCAAGTCGCGTATCAAGACCATTTCCCGCGACCTGAATTCGCTGGCTGACCACGCGGATTCGCTCACCCAGAAACTCACGTTCCTGCTCGATGCCACGCTCGGTCTCATCAGCATCCAGCAAAACGACATCATCAAATTTTTCTCCGTTGCAGCAGCGGTGTTCCTGCCGCCGACGCTGGTGGCTTCGATTTATGGCATGAACTTCCACCACATGCCTGAGCTCGACTGGATATACGGCTACCCGATTGCCTTAGGCATTATGGTGCTGTCGGCGGTTATTCCCTATCTCCTGATTCGCAGACGCGGCTTGTTCTGACGCTCAACGACAGACTTTTCAGAAGAGCAAGCCGATCGCGCTGGTCGCGCCGAGTAACGCAACCGCGCCAATCACTTCGATCACCGAGCGTTTGAAGGCGAACAGCGCCACTGCTGCCGCGAGTGCAATCGCCACTGCAAGCAGATCCGGGACGCCCGTTACTCCTGCGGGAAAAAACACGTGCAGGCCGAACCACACCGCGAGGTTGGCGATGATACCCACCACGGCGGCGGTAATCGCAGCCAAAGGTGCGTTGAGTGCGTTCACATGACGGCCGGATTCAATCAGGGGTCCACCGGCCAGAATGAAAACGAAGGACGGGAGAAACGTGAACCAGGTGGCCACACTCGCCGCGACCACTCCGTTCAAGAGAGGCGATGCGCCTTCGATGAACTGTCCCGCGAATGCGCCAACAAAGGCGACGAACGTGATCACCATGATCAGCGGCCCGGGTGTGGACTCACCCAGGGCAAGACCATCAATCATCTGTGCCGGTGTCACCCAGCCGTAGGTTTCCACCGCGCCCTGAAAAACATAGGGCAGAACGGCATAGGCACCACCGAATGTGAGCAGTGCCGCCTGGGTGAAGAACCGCCCCATGTCGATAAGCGGATGGGACGAACCGAAGATCATCAACAGCCCACCAAAACTCACCAGCCAGAGCGCAACGCCCGCGACAACGGATGTGACCAATCGTCGGCGGCTGAATCGCGCGTGTTCGGGAACGGGTGTGCTTTGATTGATCAGCGCTTCACCTTCGACCGCTCTTCCCCTGGCGTGGGATGGCGCGCTGGTGAACGCGGTAGAGCCCGAGCGGTGGCTCAGCCAGCCGATGAGCCCTGCAAACAGGATGATCAGCGGGAATGGCACGCTGAAGAAACTGAGCGAGAGAAATGAAACCACCGCCAGCGCCCAGGGCCACGCCCCTTTGAGTGCACGTTGGCCTATCCGCCAGGCCGCATGCAGAACCACGGCGGTGACGGCAGGTTTGATCAGGCCGAAGATCCCGGCCACGAGTGGTTGATCACCCTGGGTGAGGTAGATCCAGCCGAAAACCACCAGCAGTAGAAAGGAGGGCAGAACGAAGAGAATGCCAGCCACGAGCCCGCCCAGGGTGCGATGCATGAGCCAGCCGAGATAGGTCGCGAGCTGCTGCGCCTCGGGCCCAGGCAGCACCATGCAGTAGTTGAGCGCCTGCAGAAACCGGCTTTCGGAGATCCAGCGCCGCCGGTCAACGAGTTCCTGGTGCATGATGGCGATCTGTCCTGCAGGGCCACCAAAACTGATGAATCCGAGCTTCAGCCAGAATTTCACGGCTTCAGCAAAGGGAACCGATGCGGGTTCAGAGGCCATGGGCTCGTGGTTTCGAAAGGGGCTTCAGGTTCTGCGAAGTTTGCCAGCAGCGGTGGGCGTGGTCGCGGTTGATCCGCCACAGGCCAGTTCTTGTAGTGCAAAAAGACAAACCCTTGGTGGTGCCCCACCAGTGGACGCAGAATGCACAATCCAAAAATGGATGGCGGTGCGTCATCCCCTCCAGGACAGCACGGAGAAATCAGTCAGCATGCAACCGTTGGTTGGCGTCATCATGGGTTCATCGTCCGACTGGGAGACGATGCAGCACACCGTCCAGATGCTCGAAGAACTGGGAGTACCCCATGAAGTGCGGGTGGTGTCTGCCCACCGCACACCGGACCTTATGTTCGAGTACGCATCGAGCGCTGAGGCCCGTGGTCTCAAAGTGATCATTGCGGCGGCGGGTGGTGCTGCCCATCTTCCGGGTATGACAGCCGCCAAAACCGCTTTACCGGTGCTCGGTGTGCCCATTCAGTCCAAGACCCTCAATGGTGTCGATTCGTTGCTCTCGATCGTGCAAATGCCGGGTGGTATTCCGGTGGGAACGCTGGCCATCGGGCGAGCCGGGGCCATCAATGCAGCGCTGCTCGCCGCCAGTATTCTCGGCACCAGCAAGGCGAAGTTTCTGAAGGCCGTCAGCGCCTGGCGGGCAAAACAAAGCGAACAGGTGCTGGCGCATCCGGACCCTAGGGAAAACCCGTGATCACCATCGGCATTGTCGGTGGCGGTCAGCTGGCCCGCATGCTGGTTCTGGCAGGTCTGCCACTCGGCTTGCGATTCGTGGTTCTGGATCCTGCGGCGGACGCCTGTGGTGCTGCGGGGGCAGAACATCTGTGCAGCCCGTTTGATGATCGCGCGGCGCTGGACCAGCTGGCGCAGCGCTGCGATGTGGTCACCTACGAATTCGAGAACATCCCGGCGGAAGCGATGGCGCATCTTGCCGCGCAGGTGCCGGTGTATCCGAAACCGCAGGCCCTGGCGATTTCCCGTGACCGGCTTACGGAAAAGAACCTCTTTCGCGAGCTCGGCATCGACCTGCCGGCGTACTTTGCAGTGGATTCGAAGGCTTCCCTTGAAGCTGTGGTCGCTCTCACCGGGCTGCCTGCGGTTCTGAAAACACGAACGCTTGGATATGACGGCAAGGGACAGTTTGTGCTGCGAACGGCAGCGGATGTGGACACTGCATGGCAGCAACTCGGCAAAGTGCCGCTCATACTGGAAGGGTTCGTACCGTTCGACCGCGAGATCTCCGTGGTTGCAGTACGCAGTCGAGATGGTGAAGTTCGCACCTGGCCGATCTCGGAGAACGTCCATCAGGCCGGGATTTTGCGACAGGCACGTTCCATGCCTGAGGATGCCTTTGCGCAGCAAGCAGGTGTTTACGCGCGCCGCATCCTCCAACGGCTTGACTACGTGGGTGTGATGGCGTTGGAGCTTTTTTGTGTGGGCGACCGTTTGCTCGTCAACGAGATGGCGCCACGGGTGCATAACTCCGGGCACTGGACCATCGAAGGGGCGGCAACTTCGCAATTCGAGAATCACATCCGCGCGGTTGCCGGGTGGCCACTCGGCTCGACTGCAGCGCAGGATCATGCCGCCATGGTGAACTTCATCGGCGCAGCACCGACATCTGAAGCGGTGCTCGCATTGACGGATGTCCATCTGCATGACTATGGCAAAGCGCCGCGTGCAGGCAGAAAGATTGGTCACGCTACGGTTCATTCCGTTGACCGGCTGCGGTTTGAGTCGCAGCTTGCACAACTCAAGTCTCTGGCCGATGCAGTCGCCTGTTGAGTTGAAGTCTTCAGCCGCGAAGATCCAATGAGCGAAGGCGTTCAGTACTTCGACCCACGTCAACCTGTTCCGCCGCCAGAGGTGCCGTCAAGGCGCTCACCCGATGTCTATATCGATCCAGTGTGTGGCATGACGGTGAAGCCGGACTCACTGCACCGTCATGAGCACGACGGTGTGCTTTATCTCTTCTGCGCTCCCAAGTGCCGCACCAAATTCATCGACGATCCTGAAAGCTATCTCGCCTCTGACAAAGCCCCGCCGGAGTCTCTGCCCGGCATTGAATACGGGTGTCCCATGCATCCGGAGGTGCGGCAGATCGGATTCGGGACATGTTCCATTTGTGGAATGGCCCTCGAGCCCCTGATGCCGACACTCGATGAAACCGAGAACCCCGAGCTCACGGAGTTCCGTCACCGCTTCTGGTGGTCACTGCCATTCACGGCTGCCGTGTTTTTGCTGGCGATGTTCGGCCATGGTCAGGCAGAAATGATCGGCGTGCCTCGGGTGTGGATCGAAGCGGCGCTCGCTGCTCCTGTGGTGTGCTGGGCAGGTGCACCTTTTTTTGTGAGAGGGTGGCAGTCGATCATCCAGATGGCGCCGAACATGTGGACGCTGATTGCCACCGGTACAGGCGCGGCGTTTGTTTATTCGTTGACTGCGGCCTTGGTGCCGGGACTCTTCCCTGAAGCGCTGCGCCCGCACGGTGAGGTTGGCGTCCACTTCGAAGCAGCGGCCGTGATCATTTCCCTGACGCTTCTCGGGCAGATGATGGAGCTCAAAGCCCGGGCGCGCACTGGCGACGCACTGCGGGCGTTGCTCCGCCTCGCACCTGCACGCGCTCGACGGATCAATGCGGACGGTCAAGAAGAAGACGTGGATGTGAGTTCGGTGCACCCGGGAGATCACCTGCGTATTCGCCCGGGCGAACAAATCCCGGTGGATGGCCGTGTCATCGACGGTCAGAGCGCTGTGGATGAATCGATGTTGACCGGCGAGCCGATGCCGGCCACACGAAGTGAAGGCGATTCGCTGACCGCTGGAACACTCAATACCGACGGCGCCTTGGTGATGCGTGCCGAAGCTGTTGGGGCATCTACAGTCCTGTCGCAGATCGTCGCGCTGGTTGCGTCCGCCCAGGCTTCCCGTGCTCCGATGCAACGTCTTGCAGACGAAGTTGCGAGCGGCTTCGTTCTGGTGGTGGTCTTGATCGCGGTCACCACGCTGTTCACATGGGGCTGGTTTTTTGATGACTGGCCCATGGGCATCGTGACTTCGATCGCGGTGCTGATCATCGCCTGTCCTTGCGCAATCGGGCTCGCCACACCCATGTCGATCATGGTGGCCAGTGGTCGTGCAGCGAATCACGGTGTGCTCTTTCGGGAAGCCGCAGCGATCGAGCGGCTCTGTGCAGTGACGGCCCTCGTGGTGGACAAGACCGGGACGCTCACCGAAGGTCGGCCTGAACTGACGCGAGTGTTTCCTGTTGGTGGTATGGATGAGCAAAAGCTTCTGCGTTACGCCGCGTCGGTGAACCAGGGCAGCGAACACCCCCTGGCACGAAGTGTGGTTACTGCAGCGCGCAAGCAAGGCGTTGAAATCGAAGCAGTGACGCAGTTTCAGGCCCTCGCTGGCAGGGGCGTACAGGGCCATATTGGCGGTGATGAAGTGTTGCTCGGCATGGCGTCGATGCTTCAAGAGCGCGATGTGGATACTTCACCGCTGAACGGTTTTGTTGAGGCGCGGCAGACCGAAGGATCGAGTGTTTCCTGTCTGGCGGTGAATGGAGTGGTGGTAGGCGCCCTGGTCTTCGCCGATCCGGTCAAGACTACCACGCCAGACGCGCTTGCCCGGCTCCGTGAGGTTTGTGTGGAAGTCGTGATGGCAACCGGTGACAGCGGGCGTGCCGCAGATCATGTGGCGCGGCAGCTCGGGATCGACAACTGGCGCGGCGATGTACGTCCGGAAGACAAGCTCGCACTGGTGAACGAGCTGAAGCAGAAAGGTGCGGTGGTCGCCATGGCGGGTGATGGCATCAATGATGCACCGGCGCTCGCCGGCGCCGATGTGGGTATTGCCATGGGCACCGGTACCGATGTGGCGATCCAGTCGGCAGCAGTCACCCTCGTTCGAGGTGACCTGTGCGGTATCGTCGAAGCCTTGACGGTTTCCCGGCAGGCCGTGCGCAACATGCGCCAGAATCTCGTCTTCGCTCTCGTCTATAACGCTGTGGGCGTTCCGCTCGCTGCAGGGCTTCTCTATCCATTCACCGGCGCGCTGCTGTCACCGATGTTGGCTGCGGCGGCCATGAGCCTGAGTTCAGTGTCCGTGGTCTTGAATGCCCTCCGGTTGAATCGGCAGACATAGTCGGAAGATTTTGTGGATGAGCGCCGAGGACGCGCTCAACTTTTCGCAGGATCGGCCGACGCAGTCAGCAATAAACCGCTCGGTCTCCTCGTGAACATCCAGCAGACTGGCAAGGCCTCGGATCAGCAGCGATGACTGGCGACGTCTATCGCCCGGTGATCCTGTCCGTCGACCACGAACCAACGATCTCCATTGCGTTGGAACGATCGCTGCAGGTTCTCGGTGTAGAATTTCTCAGCGCATCCTCTGGCGCTGAGGCACTCGAGCTGCTGGATGAGCAGAAGGTGGATGTGATCCTGTCCGCGATGCGCATGACGCAAATGGACGGGGTGGAGTTCCTGCATGAAGCAGCCCAACGACAGCCTGCCGCACGGCGCATCCTGCTGACCGGGCACAAGGACGCCGATTCCGCAGTGCGAGCTGTGAATGAAGGTGGCATCTGCGCATTTCTCAGCAAACCCTGGAACGATGAGCGCTTGCGTGCGCTCATCAGTGAGCTGCTTGAACGACAGAGTGCGGAACGGGAACGGCAACGTCTTGAAGCACAGATTGCAGAGCAGAATGAGGTGCTGGAGCAGCTCAACGCGGAGCTCGAACACTGGGTGGCGGTTCGAACGGAGGAACTCCGTCAGGAGCACGCACGACTGGAATCAGCCTATACCGATCTTCTTGATAGCCATCGCACCACAGTGAATCTGCTGGCGAGTGTGGTGGCCCTGCATGACCCGGAAGGTTGCGGTGATCTCGAATCGAAGAAAGCGCTTGCGATTGCCATTGCGCGTGAACTCGATCTCGACGAGGAGTGGGTGATGGTCGTCGAGCAGGCGACGGCGTTGCACCGCATCGGTCTGATAGGTGTCACGGACCGTGCACTTCACCAGGCGAGCGAATCACTGAAAGGGGAAGACCTCGAACGTGTGCATCGATATCCGTTGCAGGCAGAAGCCTTGCTCATGGGTATCCCCCACTTGGTGCGGGTGGCCGAGATCCTGCACTCGGAACATGAGCGCTTTGACGCGCTGGGTTTCCCGGACGGGATTGGTGCGGAGGAGATTCCGCTTGGCAGCCGAATCCTTGCAGTCGCGCGGGATTTCCATGACCTGATGGCCGGGCGTCTGCTGCCGAAGGAACTCATGCCGGCAGATGCGCTCGCCTGGATCAACAAGGAAGAAGGGCATCGCTACGACCCCCTCATCGTCGCCGCCTTCCGTCGTGTGCATCAAGGCGTCACGAATCTCGATACGTCGATCAGCGTGAGCATGTTGCGTTCGGCCACACTCGAAGCCGGATGCGGCTTTCACGTGACCTGCTGACACCGGAGGGGCTTCTGCTCCTCAACAAGAATCAGCTTCTCACTCTCCCCATTATCGGCAAGATCAAACGGCTGGAAGAGACATTCGGTCGCCCGCTCGAAGTGTTCGTCCGCCACGAAGGCGACGGCGGCTAACGTCTCTTTCTAGCGGCTCTCGCTAACGGCTCTGGACGGTTGCGATGAGCCGGCGCGGGGAGCGTTTCGTATCGGAGAATTTCTTCACGTCTTGGTTGATCACCGGGATGCTGTCAGGGCCTGCGAAAAACCGTTCTTTCAGGTCTTCTACCGTCGCGAAACCGCAGAGTGCGAACCCGTCGTATTCCGGCCCGAACAACACTTCATTCACAGCGAGCTGGATGTACTGGCTCAAGAACGGGTGATGCACCAGCGCAAGTGGACCGTGTTGCAAGTGCCAGTGTTGGTCAGCCTGTGCGTGTGTGAGTGTCGGATTGCGGATCATGGGGTGCAACGAAACGTAGGCCATGGTTCCGGCTTTGATCTCACGTGCAGTAACCCGATACGCACCAAGGCAGTTTTCAAATCCGGGTGAGAGCGCTTCACCTTTGTCGATGCAACGCACCAGTGCGTTGAAGGGGAGTTCGCCTTTGTCGATGCGATCGTCGAAACACCACCAGGCGTTGTGCGCTTCGGCAAGATGCCGCGCGAGAGATATGTCGCGGGTGATCGCAACGAACTCTTGTGTGTCAGCCATTGGATGTCTCGTCCTCTTGGTGATGTGTAGAAGTACTGATGATCCCGGCTTCCAGCAAGCGTTTGGCTTCTGCGGCGTCTAAACCAAGCTCAGTGAGAAGCTGCAGTGTGTGCTCGCCAAGCTCAGGCGCGCCGAAGCGGTGCTCGGTGGGTGTCCCTTCGAAACGCGCGGCGTTTCGTGCCTGACGCAGTCGCCCGGCGTGCGGGTGCTCGGTTTCGACGATGATGCCCGTGGACTGAACCTGCGGGTGTTGCACCATCTGGCTGCGGGTCAGGACTGGTGCACAGGGCACGCCGGCCGAATCGAGAATGTCGAGCCACTCGGCTGCAGCGCGGGTCATCAGCGCGGTCTGGGTGAGCTCGAGCCGTTCATTGGCAAAGTGGTCTCGCCCCGCGGGTGTCTTGAAGCGTTCATCATCCAGCCATTCCGGGTGCCCGACGGCGTGAGCGAGGCCCTGCCATTGATCGTCGCTCATCACCGAAACACTGATATAGCCGGCAGCGGTTTCGTAGATCAGATCGATGAAGGTGGCGGCTCGTGCCACGTTGACCTCCTGGCCCACGAAGGTCTGGCTGCCCATATCGGATGACCAGAGGAAAGCCACCACAGAATCCAGCATCGAGAGTTTAACGTGCTGTCCCTCGCCGGTTATTTCCCTGGCAAAGAGCGCCGCAGAAACGGCCTGTGCTGCAGTGATGCCGGTGACCTTGTCAGGAACGATGGTGCGCACGAGGCGCGGCCGCAGTTCGTCGGAGCCGCCCTGCACGGATGCGAGCCCGGATAGTGCCTGGATGATCGGGTCATAAACGGGTTTGTGGGCATAAGGCCCGCTCTCACCCCAGCCACTCACCGAAACGTAGATGAGTTCAGGGTTCACCACTCGCAGTTGATCGTAGTCGATGCCGAGCCGTTGCATGATACCGGGGCGAAAGTTCTGTACGAAGACATCGGCGGTTGCAACAAGGCGCAGCAACAGCTCCCGCCCTGCCTTCGATTTGACGTCGAGACAAAGGGAGCGCTTGTTGCGGTTGTTGTTGAGAAAGGCCGCAGAAAACTCCCGTTGGGCGTAACCGGCGCGTCGAACATGGTCGCTGCGCTCCGGCGCTTCGATCTTGATGACGTCCGCACCTTGATCAGCCAGGATCATGGTGGCGTAGGGGCCCGCGATCATCGTCGTGAAGTCGATGATCCGTATGCCGTGTAGCGGACCGTGCATCGAAGATGTCACCTTTGGAAGCGACCTAGGCGAGCGTAGAGATTGTGGTCAACCGTCGCAGCGGACTGTCGTGCAGCACACTGTGCCATCCAGGCGGCAGCGGTTGGGTTGCTTCCATCTAGAGACCCGGTGATCGTCGCGCAGTAGCACCACTGGTATAGCAGAGCATCGAGATAGTCTTGCCATGCGGTTGCGAGCGGGTAATTCACCCCGAGAGATGCGAGGCCCCTTACGTACCGTTCGATGAGTGCGCGCTCATGAGTCCGGCGAACATCGGTGAGTGTGTTCTGCCCGAGCAGTACGGCAACGTCGACGATGCCTTTGGCTTTGAGCGGGCCTTGCCAGTCGAGAATGACGATAGAGTCCTGTCCGGGCTTCTGGCCGAAGAGCACGTTGTCCATGCGAAAGTCGCCATGGATGAGGGTGAGCGGCGCGCTGTTCATCTGAGCCTGCAGCGCGGGGATCGCGGCGAGTACCGCATCGCGCCCCGCCCGAACAGATTCGGGAATGTGGACACCGAAGGTGCTGACCATCGGATCCCAACCGTTGGTGGCCATCATGAGGATGCCATCCGCGTGATAGCTGCCCTCGATGTGCGGCACCCAGTCGAGGCTCTGGGTATTTCCCCAGAACGGGGCGTGCAGTTTGGCCAGCTGGTCAATCGCGAGTGTCGCGTCGTCTAGACCTGCACCCGCGGCTTGGCTCCCTATGCGGTATTCGCCGAGGTCCTCCATGAGGAGGAGATAGTTGTCCGGTTCGAGTTTCGCGAAGTAAACACGCGGGGTGCGCATCGTGGTGTGGGCATCCACCTCGAGGAAGTACCGTACTTCGCGTTCGTAGACATGAAACCCGTTGGCTGCGGCGCGGTTCACGGGGTTGGTGGATGCGTACTTGGCGATGACGCTCGATGGCAGATCCGGGCGGGTTTCTGACCAGGTGAGTTGCAGGCGCGAGAGTTCACTCATCATGCCGACACCTTCTCCGACGCCGGCGCGGCGGACCGCAGTCACCTTGGCACCGGCGGCAATTCCTGCAGCGCTGAGGCAGGCTGTCAGCCATTCGGGGCTGAGACCGTTTGGCATCGAAGGCAGCTGCAACGTGGTCATGTTGGATTCCGGTGAGGTAGCCTGCGCAAGACGATGGCG
>VGVE01000079.1 GCA_016874135.1 Gammaproteobacteria bacterium
GGCGCGCATCATGTTGAGCATGGGTCGGGACAGGATCGTGCGTCCATCCGGTGCCTTGCCGGTCAACAACATGCGTGCAAACGCAGCATAGTCATCCATGGTGGCAAAGAGACCATGGCCGCCGCGACGAAGGCCAGGAGCGTCAACGGGATAAAAATCGGAAACGTCCTGTGGTTCCAGCTTGTGAGGGGAGAGTTCAAGAGCCGGCAGTGCCAGCAGATCGCCGCTGCCATACATCGGCAATACCCGCGCCTGCTTGTCCTTCGGTACCTGATAGAAGGTATCGCTCATGCCGAGGGGTTCAAACAGTTCTTTTCTGGCGAGCTCACCGATCTGCATGCCGGACGCTTTCTCCACTACGTGGGCCAGCACATCGGTGCAGACGCTGTAGCGGTACTGGCTGCCCGGCTGGAACGCGAGAGGTAGTTTAGCGAGTCGTGCCATCATCTCATCGAGATCGATATGGCCGTCCTCGAGCAGGCGCGCGTCACGATAGTAGGCCGCAACCTGATCGCCATGGATGAAGGGGTAGGTGAAACCCGCACGATGGGTAATGAGGTCATCCACCGTGATGAAGCGCTCGGCAGGGACCGGGCGACCGTCCGGATGCAGCACGCGCATGCCGGCGAACGCCTTGTTGAACATCGGTAGCATGTCATAGAGCCGAAGCTTCCCCTGTTCGATCAGGATCAGCGCCAGAACCGACGTGATCGGCTTGGTCATCGAGTAGATGCGATAGATCGGTTTATCCGGTAGAGCGGCGCCGGTCTCTGCGTTAGCAACTCCTGCTCGGCCGCGATTGATCGCGCGGCCCTTGTGTTCAACCAGCCATTCGATGCCAGCGTATTGCTTACGGTCCACGTACCCGTGCGCCACAGCTGCCATTCGTTCCATACGTGACATGAACTCGTCCTCCGAAAAGGTGTGTATGATTAATGATGAAGAGGACGCAGTCTAGCTAACGATTCTGTCGGCTGTCTGCGCAGTGGAATTCAACGACCATGGAGATCGCCTAATGCGGGCGTTGGCTCTGCACGTATCTACAGACACCGAGAACCGCCAATGCCAGCAGAATATGAACGGCGATTACGGGCGGCCAGCCGATGAGGTAAAGCACGTCGTTGGCAAGCCCGGGTTTGAAAGGTGTGCCACCAAAGGCAAGTCTCCGCGTACCCAACAGTGCGTGAAAGTATGTCGGAAACGTGAAAAGCCAGGCGGTGATCAGTGCAGACCAGAACAGGAGGCGATGTTGTTTGATCGACAGCTGCATGAAAGCGCCGCCGAGCCCCAGAGCCATCAGCAAGAGACCCTGCGTGATCGATTCCATATGAACCATACGCCACGCACGGGAATCATCCGGCAGGCGGATGTCTATGGCCGGAATGAGCGGCCAGAGTTCAATGCGGCCGATGAGGGCGAAGAACCACTGCCAGCCGACAAACACTGCAAATACAAAGAGCAGCAGGCCATTGAGGAAGAGCAGGGCGCGCAGGCGCTCGGGCATGGCGCCGGAGAGGGAATTCACTGCGGGAGTGTTCATGTTGTTATCTGCGCCGGTTCAGGTTCTGCAATTCGCCGCGTATCCAGTTTGCCAAGCCTCTCGGTGCCGCTTGCAAATTGTTCACGCCATGCCAGTGCCCAGGCCGGGTCGGCAACTTCCCGTGGGTCGTAACTCGGTTTGAAGATAGGCAGCATACGTGGCGCCAGCCTGCGGAAGATTCGTGCGAGCACCCGGTAAATCGCTAGGCGCTGGCGCACCGAGTACCAGATGCCGTCTTCAACCAGAAGCAGCTTATAGGCTTGCCGGGTTCGACCCATGATGTGAAAGGTGGCGAACAGGAAACCGCCGATACGCCAGAAATAGTTGTGACTGAACGCCGACAGGACGTCGTAAGTGACAGTCTTGTGTTCGATCTCTTCCACAAAGTGCCAGAGCACAAGTGACGAGACTGCCGGATCAGCGTCACCGAACAGTGCTTGCCGCTCTTCCACCAGTATGTGGCCGATGGTAAGGGCCATGGCTTCGAATCCTTCGGCATAGGCGAGGTTGAAGGTAGAGCTTCGTTTGGCGGCGAACGACTCGTAATCCGCCTTCAGCTTCGCTTCGATCGCCGGGACACAGGTGTACAACCCGGCAAGACGCTGATTGAACTGCTGGTGCTGGCGGAAGTGGGCGGACTCCTAGGCGATGTATCCGGCCACATCGGCGAGCAAGACCGGGTCCTTGATCTCCTCCCGCGCTTTTTTCATGGTGGCAACGAGGTAGGGCTCGAGGAACGGCATCGCAAGGAATGCGGCGTTGACGATCTGGCTGAATCCGAGATTGGCGGAATTCCACCACGCCTGAAGCGGTTCGGCCCGGGGGAAGACCATACGCCGGGCTTTGATGGCTTGGGCAGAAGGTGCGGTGATTTCCATCGTCGTTTCGGTCATGGCGGGTGCGTGATCGCTCGATGAACGAGCATACCGCGCCCGGGTCGGCGTTGCCTGCCACTTCGCAGCTGGAGATGAGCGCAACGGTGTGGTGTAGTTCAGCCAAGCATGACCAGTGGACCCATCGCGGAGTTCTTCATGAAGTTCGGCATTTTTTACGAGCACCAGTTGCCAAGACCCTGGGATAATGGTGCGGAACTGCGTCTGTACCAGGAGGCGCTGGATCAGGTGGAGCTTGCGGATCGCCTGGGTATCGATTTCGCCTGGGAAGTGGAACACCACTTTCTTGAAGAGTATTCGCACTCCTCGGCACCTGAAGTTTTCCTGGCGGCCTGTTCGCAGCGCACGAAGCGCATCCGTCTGGGGCAGGGCATCCGGCAGGTAATTCCGCAGTACAACCATCCGGCAAGGACGGCGGAAGTGATTGCCACACTCGATCTTGTCTCCAACGGTCGTGTGGAATTCGGCACCGGGGAGTCTTCCGCGATCCTCGAGCTCGGCGGTTTCGATGTGCCGATTGCGGAAAAACGCGAGATCTACCTCGAAGCAGTGGAGCAGATCTGCAACATGCTGGCGATGGATCCGTATCCCGGATTCAGCGGCAAGTACTTCTCCATGCCCTGTCGCAATATCGTGCCGAAACCCGTGCAGCGACCTCATCCGCCCCTGTGGGTGGCATGTTCACGGCGGGAAACGATTCGCCTCGCAGCGCGCCTCGGTATCGGCGCTTTGACCTTCGCATTCGTGGATCCGGTGGAAGCCGCGACCTGGGTGAAGGAGTACTACGACATCATCCGGAGTGACGAGTGTGTGCCCATCGGCCATACGGTCAACGCCAACATTGCGATGGTGTCGAGTTTCGGGTGCCACCAAGATCGCGCCACGGCCATTGCGCGTACTCTCAAGGGGTTTGAGTTTTTTGGCTACGCCCTCGGCAGCCTCTATGCTTTCGGGGAACACAAGCCCGGAAGAACCAACATCTGGCAGCAGTTCGAGGCGTTCTGGAAAAGCCGTGAGAAGGAACTTGATCACGCCAGCCGTGCCGGCCTGACGGGTGCACGCGGGGGCATCGGCACGCCACAGGATCTGCGTGAACACCTGCGCAAGTTTGAAGACTGTGGTGTGGATCAGGTTACATTCATCCAGCAGTCGGGTCTCAACCAGCATGCCCACATCTGTGAAGCACTGGAGCTCTTCGCAAGCGATGTCATGCCGGAATTTAAAGCCAGGGAGGCAGCCCGTGAAGCGAAGAAGCATCAGGAGCTTGCCCCCTTCATCGAGGCGGCGCTCAAGCGTAAAAGGTCCATGCCACTGCCGACGGATGAGAACATTCCCACGTTTTTGGCGCTCGGTCGCCAGATCGCTGAAGAAGACGCTCGACAGAGGTCGATGTACAGGAAGCCTGAGAGCGCATAGGTTCTGTTTGCGCAGGCTCTGAGAGCGAGGTCTACCATGAGCGGTTCAACCCCAACAGATGTGGATACGCCCTTCTGGATGGCGCTTGAAGCGGGTCATCTTGAATTGCAGCGCTGTGCTGCTTGCAAGACCTGGCACTGGCCTGCAGTTGTTCACTGCAGGTCGTGCGGTTCCTTCGACCAAGAGTGGCTTCGCGTGCCCCTTAAGGGAACCGTTTTCACTTGGACGAGGACACATCATCCCTTTCCAGGAACTGGAGGGCTTAAAACACCCTTTGTAACGGCGCTCGTGACCATCGAAGCAACGCCGGTGCAGTTGATGGGCATTCTTGAAGGTGACCAGGAAGGTCTGACCATTGAAGCCCGGGTTACAGGTCGGGTGCTTGCGGGGTCTGAATCCACAAGTGGTAAACCGGCGATCCGTTGGCGGCTGGATCGCTGATAGTTGAACCTGTTTGTATCCCCACGGCGTTGATCTGTTTTACGTATGCGTCGATGTGACTCGTGGAGCGCAGATCCGCCTTTCGCTCGCTACCTTCTGGCTTATATATTCGACTCTGGAAAGACCCAACGACGAGGAGAGCATCCGCCATGGCTGAAGCCAAAACGGGCGTACGCACCATCGATGCCGCGTACCACAAGTTGCTGAACGAAGAGACACGCCAGATACCATCGTCCTATCGACGGGATAATCCCATTGCGCCCGGGCCGACCAAAGTTCCGGTGGAACGTTACATATCCCCGGCGTTTTTTGAGCTCGAAGTGGAGAAGATCTGGAAACGGGTCTGGCAGGTTGCCTGTCACGAGGATGACATCCCCAACGTCGGCGACTATGTGCCCTATGACATCGCCGGTCTGTCATTCCTGGTGATTCGCTCAGCACCGAATGAAATCAAGGCGTTCTGGAATGCGTGCCTGCACCGTGGCCGCAAGCTGCGCGAAGCGCCTGGCAAGTCGGCGAAAGAGCTGCGCTGCCCGTTCCATGCATGGACGTGGAACATCGATGGTTCGCTGCGACAAATTCCCTGCCAGTGGGACTATCCAGGCCTCAAGGCGGAGAACGAAGGGCTGAAGCCGGTGAAGGTCGGCGTCTGGGGTCGGTTCGTGTTCATCAATCCGGACATGAACTGTGAGCCACTGGAGACGTTCCTCGGCGATCTGCCGTCGCACTTTGAACTTCTGCCGTATGAAAAGCGTTACAAGCAGGCGCACGTAGCGCGGGTGATTCGTTGCAACTGGAAGGTGGCGTCAGAAGCCTTCATGGAGTCCTATCACGTCATTGCCACCCATCCGCAGATTCTGCTGGGCGGGGTGCATGACGTCGATACGAAGTACGACGTGTTCGGCAACTATTCCCGCGCGATCCGCTGTGGCGCGCTTGAGAGTCAGGGTGTTCCGGAGTGGGATGCGCTTCCCAATGACGACAAGCTACGGGTGCGTCATCCGCTCAACGGCTGGGTGTATGAACGCACTGATGACGGCAACGTGCAGGTCTCCACACCGAAAGGTGAAACCGGGCTCTACACGGTCAACGGCGACTGCATTGAAGGCGAACTCGGTGACGTGAATCCGCACCTGTGCGACTGGGTTGGCGGGCGACAGCTCGATGTATCGTCATTCGAGCGTGCCATGAGTGACCGCACGGCCAAGACTGGCGGCGGCAACACGGATAACAAGAAGCCCACCCATCCGCGGGTCGCGTTTGCCCAGACCCAGCGCGAAGCACTCAAGCAGGTCATTCCTTCGGTTGCCGACCAGATTGCGGATATCGAGTTTGCGTCGGTGTTCTTCACGCTGTTCCCGAATTTCCATCCGTGGGGATCGTTCAATCGCCTTGTGTACCGTTTCCGCCCCAACGGCCGCAATGTGGATGAGTGCATCATGGAAGCCATCTATCTCGCGCCGATACCTGAAAACGGCGAGGCGTATGAACCCTGCCGGGAAATTCATTGGCTCGGGCCGGATGATGACTGGACCGATGCGCCCGAGCTCGGAATGCTCGCCAAGGTATTCAATCAGGACATCCGCAACCTGCCTTATGTGCAGCTCGGTCTGCACACGATGCCGCGGGACTACCTACAGTTTTCCGACTACAACGAAACCAAGCCGCGGCATCTGCACATGTTGATGGACGAGTGGATTTCACGCCCCTGAATGGATCAAGCCGACTGTTGATAGCTGGCGATACCCCGATCGTGAACCGGTTCTCAGCAGGTCGAGACCGGTTCACGGGACTTGTCCGCGGGTGTAGCTGACAATGGGCGCATGGAAAACACCGCACCCGTTTCATCGATTCCCCTGTCCGCTGATGGTGAACGTCAGATCGCAGATTTGCTGCGGCGGATGCCAGCAGCCGTCGCACGGACGTTTACACAGGAGCAACTCACCGCGCTCAAGAGTGCAGTTGCTACCCGATCATGGGGACGTCATCCCCTCGATATCCGCGGCAGTATCCCGTAGGGTAAATACCGTTACTTTTTCGCGATGCTTGCCGGGCGCAACCGTCGCGACATGTCGGCGCAGGAAAAAGCGATCGACAATGCCTTTGCCCTTGTGCTCTTTCTCGGCTTCCTGAGCTTTTGTGTGGTGTGTAGTTTTGTCACGCTCTACCTGATCAAGTCGGCCCTCGGGATCGATATCTTCTCCGCTCACTCATTCGGCCTCTGGACCTGCGTGCAACAGAACGTTCTGTAGGCGCACGGTTCAACGCTGGCTGCTGGCAGCAGCAGGCTGATGACCTGTTTCCCTGATCCGTCGAGTAGAAAAGCTCGGAGTAGCGGGGGGAAAAACGTCAATTTGATGACGCCGTTCTCGAAATGAGTTGGGGAAAACTGCGGGATCGGGCGCGGACGCTATGCTTGATGCACGACTGAATCGCACCAAGATGCTCAAGGATGGCAGACGATGCGAACACCGGTAGTGGTGGGAAAAGGGTTGGAAAGCATGGTGGAGGAAGTTATGGCCCGCGGACCGGCCATCTCTCCTCTTGATCTCAAAACCCTGCGTGCGCAGGTGGTAAATACCCAACGGGCCGGCAATCTCAAAGACACCATGGCGCTCTATCGCCAGTTCCTCGCCTTCGTGCCCACGGATGCGTCGATCTGGTCGAACCTCGGCGTCGCGCATCGGATCCTGCATGAATATGACGCCGCAGTGGGCTGCTACCAGCGGGCGCTGGAGCTCAAACCGGACGATGCCGGGTTCCTCGCCAATATCGGCAACGCGCTGAAAGACCTCGACCGGATGGATGACGCGGTTGCTGCACATGCCCGGGCTGCCGCACTCGCGCTCAACGACTACAACACCCGTCACAACCACGGTATCGCGCTGCGCGATGCGGGTCGTTTCGATGACGCCTTGTAGGAATTTGCAGCAGCGCTCCGAATCAACCCCAACAACCCCAATTCGCGGTGGGACAGCACGGTCAGCTATCTCTACAAGAGCGACTTCGCCAAAGGCTCGGCGGAGTACGAGTGGCGCTGGAAGATCGGTGAAGTGCAGAAGCGGCCGAGCCGCGTGCCGGAATGGCGCGGGCAAGCCTGTGCCGGCAAAGCTATTTACTTTTATCCGGAGCAGGGTTTCGGTGATACCTTGCTGGCCGTCCCGTTTCTGCCCTGGGTGAAAGCACAGAGCGCCAAGGTCTATCTCGAGTGCAAGGCGCCGCTGCGGCGACTCTTCGCCAATCTCGTCGGTGTGGACGCACTGTGTGATCCGGAACAGCAACCGCCGGCAGATACGGATTTGGTTGCGCCGCTGATGGCGCTGTCCGGGTTGTATGGTGTGCATCTCGACAATCTACCGCCCCCTCCGGTGCTCAATATTCCGGAGGTTGCAAAAACACGCGCCGAGCACCTCATAGGCCCGCCATCTACGGCGTCACAAGGCGGTCGTTTTCGTGTTGGTGTTGTCTGGTCCGGTAGCGTGACTTTCAAGCGCAACCACAAACGTTCGGTAGGTGTTGAACGGTTCATTCCGTTGTCGCACATCCCGGGTGTTCAGCTCTAGGTCCACGTGAGGGGGACTTCCACACGGAAGACGCTGCGTCGGTGATGATCGATATCGGTTCGAAGGTCGAGGACTTTGCCGAAACAGCAGCCTGCATTCGTAATGCGGGGGTCGTAGGTTCGAATCCTATAGGCGGCACCATTTTTCTCATTAAAGCAATGTTTTGAACTATTCCGCCTACGGATCTCTGTTGTATATTTTCCCCAGAGAAAGCACTCGAAACTTGTCGTCCCTACGCATCGTAGACGTAGATTTTCCGACCTCTGCGAAAGCTCACTGTTGACGATCTAATCGCCCTCTCGATCCGCTCAAGCGCCACAGAGCCTCGAAATTGGGTTGTGGCGGGTTGCTTATGAGAAGGGTTACTGCGTCTTTTCCTTCTGTTTAAAACCATCTTCCACAGCGCTGAGAAACGGTTCTGTTCCTCCTGCGTCTTCGCAGAGTTTTTTCATTTCTTTGACTTGGTCCAAGGTCGCGTTTTCCGCCGCAGACCCGTTTTTTATAAAAAGTGCCGCACAGGCGTTTGTAATCGCCTTTTCTTCCCGACGACGCTTTTCGTCAAAAAACAAATAGACGCCGAAAACTATTAGACCCGCGAAAACTAGCAAAACGAAATTCGGATTCAACCTATTGAAAAAATTTGCCGTTTTCTCTCCCCCTGAAAACTATAAATCTAACCAGCAAACACGCTCGAAACCTGCCGCCCCTTATTATCGTAAACGCAAACGTGACCGGCATGCTGTACCGCTGTGACGATCTCGTTCACTTCTTGGTTGGACGCTTAACTTGGAATGCGATGGCATCGCTGCTCCATTCGTCAATGTCCCACTCCCAGAGCATCTCAATGCTGCCTCCAGACGCGTGCACTGGTTCAACGCTTCGATCCAATCGAATGCTTGAGACAATCGCCAACGCAGTTGCACCCTTCTCTCGCCGATGCGGCTCCACCTCGTTCTTGGTCATGACAATGGCATCGCAATTGTCGCTAGTAGTACCTTTCACCTCAACCTTGTGACTGGCACCATTCTTTAATGCCAGCAGGTCAAACGAGTCAGAAGCCGATTGATCTCTCCAAGCGAAGCCGAGCGCCTCTAACCATTCCTTCGCCACATCCATCGCGCGGAGTTCAACCGCTTTTCGTTCTGGACCCGTCAGATTGAAGCCTTGCCGCCTGCCCGAAGCCCTCAAAGGTCTTAGGACTGCAGTAATCTCCGAAGCCGCTTGATCCGCTGGCGTAATGTCCCGTCCAGACCGTTGAGAGCGATATATTTCAGCCAGTCTCTCTCCCGCCATGATGAAGGCGAACCTGAAGTCCTCAATGGTAATGGAGGATGCAGGGAAGCGCCTCGCCAGGGCGGTCGCCTTTTCAAATGTTTTCGGAAGTGGGGCTTTTGCGCCGAGTTCAATTTTGTCGATGAAAGGCTCAAGTGACTGCCACTTGTTGATGACAACCGACCTTGCCCAAGCGGTTCTCCGCGTCAACTCTTCGTCAGAAATTGCCTTTAGATCGCCCCCTGTCCATACCGTCGATCCACATCCGACCGTTAAAAACACAGCACTCCCGTCCGCAGCGAAATGTATGACGATGTAGAAGCCTTCGCGGGCGCTAGGGGACATGGAAGGGCAATAGATGCGAACCCATGGTGCTTCAGTTTTGCGCCCAATTCCGTCTGAGCCTTCGACGCTTAACTCGTTTGCCAAATCCCCAAAGGCAGGCGCCAAGCTAGAAAGCTCATCTCGAAGGTCCTGAGCTAATGCCGAACGGATAAGAACACCTCGCTCCTGCATCGGGAGAGTGTTCTCTGATGAATATGCCTTTTGGAGTTCACATACGCGTTGAAGGTTAGCCACAAGCATCAATATTCTCCCGATGGCTGCCTACCATTAACGTTACCGCGCCCTGTTCATATCGGAACATCACGGGAAAAAAATCTATAAAATGCTGTATTTCAGAGTTCCGCGCTTCGAGGCGTTATAAATATTCCTGCACACAAAAGCAGGAAAATCACGAACGAACTTACAGCTACCCATTTCATAACACTAAGATTTATCGGGTATAAAAGACCCGTCAGAGGTGATGAGGTAATCTACAATCTTTAGGTCGATCGGTTTATTGAGAAACTGACCGTCGCGATCAAGGGTGCAAGGCATTGGAAACGCTACAAGCGCAAGTGCCTAATACCAGGATACTGTCAAATCGAGTTTGGAAAACTTCATGATTTTCCACACGCTCACATAGCCATTCAAAAGCCCGATTGGGTTCCCGAAGCCAAATTTGTGAACGCCATCCATGCTGAGGCACGCTGCCTTGAGTGGCTCAAAAGCGATGCCGATGCTGTTCATGTTCGTGACATTTACGACCAAGACGGCGCCGACCTTTATACATTGAAGGAAACAGGCAGCAGCAGATTTTGAGAGTGCCCGCGAACTGTTGCTTGATCGATAATCGCCGACCCAGCTTCTCCTCTCATTCAATCACCTCGTGAACGATCTTGCACCAGAGATCGTTCGTTAAGCGCGTCTAGAGCAGGTGATCCATTGTGCATGAACCAAAACCTTGTTCTCGTGATCATGACGGATTCATCTGTGGCACATCTCTGTGGCAGCCTCGGCAAACCGGTATGGAACCTCCAGAACTACGCCGCCTATTGGCTTTATCTCACCGGTCGTGATGACACGCCCTGGTACCCAAGCATGCGCCTCTATCGCCAGCCTGCAGCAGGTGAGTGGTGAGTGGGATGCCGTGTTTCGCCGCGTCCAAACGGATCTCTCAAAGCTGGTTGGATAGTCGAAGAAGGGTCTTGCGCGCATCGTGCATTGAGGTCGCCGCTCACGCTGTCCGCAGAGATTGCACCGGTCAGAACAAACGCCTACGGTGAAGGGGAGTTCATTCGGGGCGCTACCCATGATCCAGATTTTGTTTGCAGCGTTGCCTATCGTAACGCTGCTTCTTTTCCTGCCTGCTACTGCGATCGCCGAGAGCATCGAAGAAGAGACACTACGTCACTTCCAGCAACTGCTGAGGTTCGATACCAGCGACCCGCCCGGCAGGGAACAACCCGTCGCCGAGTACCTGCGGGATCTGCTTAAGGCCGAAGGAATCGAGGTGGAGCTGCTGGCTCTTGAAGCCCATCGTCCCAATGTGCTGGCGCGTATTCGCGGCAATGGTGCAAAGCGGCCGCTCTTGATCCTCGGGCATACCGACACCGTCAGCGTGCAACCCGGTAAATGGACCCACCCGCCCTTTGGTGCGGTGCGAGAAGGCGACTGGATTTATGGCCGCGGGACGGTGGATGATAAAGACAACGTGGTGGCGGCGCTCATGACGATGTTGCTCCTGAAACGGGAGGGGACACCGCTCGACAGGGACGTGATTTTCCTCGCAGAAGCCGGAGAAGAAGGCGCGACGCGAGTTGGCATCCAGTACATGGTCAATGAACACTTCGATCGCATCGATGCGGAGTTCTGTTTTGCGGAAGGAGGCGGTGTCAGCCGCCGTGAGGGCAAAGTAGTCTATGCCGGCATTGCCACTCTGGAGAAGCAGCCGAGAGCGATCACGCTCATTGCGCGGGGACCAGCGGGACATGGCTCCGTACCCCTCGAACAGAACGCGTTGGCCCACCTGGCTAAAGCCATTGCGGCGCTCGCGGACTGGCGCATCCCGATCAAGCTGAACGAAACGACCATTGCCTATTTCCAGCGGCTTGCGGCCATCGCGCCACCAGAGAAGGCGAAGTACTACACCAATATCCTGCATCCGGATCCAGCACTTCGCACTGCAGCGGATGAATGGTTTCGCAAGAACGAGCCCATCCACGCCTCGATGATTCGCAGCTCCATGTCGCCCACTATCATGCAGGGCGGTTATCGGGTGAATGTGATTCCGTCCGAAGGCACGGCAACTATCGATACCCGGCTTGCGCCAGGTGAAGACGCGGAAGCGTTCATCGAAGCCGCACGCAAGGTGGTCAATGATCCGGCAGTGGATGTGAGCTGGGCACCACGCGATGTTCGCCCGCCCGGCGAGTCACCGCTGGGCACCGATGCATTCAAGGTTCTTGAAGCCACCGCGGCCCGAATCTACGAGGCACCGGTATTGCCGATGATGCTGACCGGTGGCACGGATATGGCCTACCTGCGTGCGCGTGGGGTCGCCTGTTATGGAATCGGGCCCGCGGTTGATGCCGAGGATGGTCCCAAAGGATACGGCGCTCACAGCGACCAGGAGCGCATCCTCGAAGCGGAGCTGCATCGCTTCGTGCGTTACCATCACGAGAGTGTGGTGGGGCTCGCGGGGGCGGGCCGGTAGTGCTCCGCGCGCGCTACTGCAGACTCAGTGTTTGCGCGTGAACTCGATGTGCAATTCGTTCAGCGCCCGGAGTGCATAGTTGGGAAAGTGCCGCAGGTTGTTTTTGCCTTCGGCCAGCCAGAAGTCATCGACGTGATCGATGAAGGCCTTAAAGCCCCAGTATAGTTCCCGTCGGGCGAGTGGTGCGCCCAGGCAGTAATGGGTGCCCGAGCTGAAACCGAGGTGACTGGCTGCGGCACGGCGTTCGAGATCGATCTCCTCGGGTCTCGTGAAGTGGCGAGGATCACGGTTCCCCGCAGCAAACCGCGCATCAATCATGGCGCCTTTCGGAATGTGCACACCGTGCAGCTCGATGTCGACTTTTGCGGTACGTGAAAGGCCCTGCACAGGGCTCTCAAGGCGCACGACTTCTTCACAGAAGGTGCGCAGATATTTGTCTGGATCACTCTTCAGTTTTGACCACACAGCCCGGTTGCGGGCGAGCAGCATGATTCCTGCAGACAGCGCATTAGTTGTAGTTTCAGAGCCACCCACGAACGTGTCCTGCATCATCTCGGCATGCAGCTCGTTGTCATTGAGGCAACGTCCCCAACCAGGTACTTCTGTGTTGACGAGATCGGAGAGCAGTGTGTTGTCCGGTTCCCGTCGCAGCCGTTCAAAGATCGGCTGGAAGTAGTGTTGTGCCTGGATTTCCATTTCCGTACACCAGATCACCTGCTCTTCCGTAAGCCCAAAGCCGGTGCCGCGAAACCAGGCGTCCGTCCAGGCCTTGATCTGCCAGAAGTCCCCATCTTTGGCGCCCATCTGCCGGCAGATGATGATGAGAGGTAGAGGTACGGCGAACTGACGGACAAAGTTGCAATGACCGTCGACAATGAAGCGGCCTACGAGTTCGTAGGCCAGTGACTCGACTTCAGGATCCAGTGCATCGATCCTCTTGGGACGAAACGCGGTGTCGAAGATACTGCGCATTTGCCGGTGTTCCGGATCATCCCGAGCCGCGAGGGAAGCACCCGGCACCCAACCCTTTTCCAGAAAGAGCCGGTGGGCCAGTTTCTGGTTGCTGTTGTGTCGCGCCGGGTCGTTGCTGTACCGCAGGTTCGAGAAGCGCTCGGTGTCCGCGCAGATCATGCGCAGGTCTTCATACCGGGTGATGACATAGATGCCGGTACGCGGATCGAGGAATACCGGTGCTTCTTCCCGCAGCAATTCGTAGGTCGGAAAGGGGCATTCAAGTACCTCTGCATCGGCCAGTGTGGCTTCGGTCACCGAACGCGGGCATACCGGAGCATCCATGCGGTTGATTTCAGTCACGTCTTGTTTCTCTCGATTTGTCATTCAAATCGTGACTCTTCGGGTTGCGCGGTTCTATCGCCGACGACCGACCGGCCGCAACATCCTCTCAAAGCTCAGGTAGAACGAGTCTTCGCCTCGCGCGGCGCGGCCGTAGCCGAGGAAGAGTGGACCCAGTGGCGTATCAACGGCAAGGAAGGCGCTGCCTGCAAAGATCGTGGAGTCGAGGCTCATGTCGCTACGGTCGAACGATACGTTGCCCGCTTCGAGACTACCTCCAATGTAAGCAGGCAGGCTGAAGAGGCGGGCCAGATCCCCAAATCGTCGGTAGTAAACCAGACGTGCATGGGCAACCTGAGTTCCGGCGAGTTCCTGGTCTGGAAAGCCGGAAAGATTCAGGAACCCACCCAGTAACCCGAGGCTCTGGAACAGATCATCGTCGCCGCCGGAAATGCTGCCCTGAAATCCCAATAGCAAATGATGCCGTGCTTTCAGCTGGATGGCGTGATCAAGGACAACGCTCAGCTTTTCGCCGGAGGCATCTCCGCCGAAGGCGTCGTCATAGAGCGCGGCCTCGACCGAAAAACGGGTACCGTCTGCAGGGAAGTCCACGTTGTCGATGGTGTCGTAGGCGACGCCGGCATAAGTTGCGGTGAAGTCACTTTCAACGTCTTCGAATTCTGCGCCACGCGAAAATCGCAAATCCGCGCGTTCGGTGCCAAAGGCGGTACCCAGTTCAATACACAGCACCGGAGTCGGATTGAAACCAATGCTGACTCCGTGTTCGCCGCGTGTCAGGCGGTAGGTTGCAAGGACGTCGTCCGCTGGTCGCAGGTTCTGGTTGAAGGCCACATAGTCCACGTACGGCAATACATACCCGCGGGCGAGCCGCCCCCACGGCTGATGGAATTCGCTGCGGATGCCGGTGTATCTGCCGGTTTCGATGCGGTTGCGCCATTCACCACCCCGCTCGTTAATGCCCGTTGCGGTGGCTTCGAGGGCCATGGAATAGTTGGTGTTGCCACGGAAGTCGTCTGACAGTTGCAAACCGAAGATGATGAAGTTCGGGCCCCAACCTTTGTCGACCGGTAGCACCTGCAGGCCGCGTTGACCGTCCACCTCTTCAACTGACCAAGAGATTCGTTCATAGCGCCCACGGCCGAAGGCCAGGCTGATGTCGTCTTCGAGGCGGGTGAGGTCGAGGGGCTGATCGGATTGCTGACGGATTTGTTCAGCGACGAGCCTGGAGCTGCGGCTGCGATGAGAGGCAATCTCCACGAACTCGATGAGCGGCAAGTCGAAATTGAGCTGGCGACGGGCTTGGACGAATGCGGTGTAGTCATCGTCACTGAGAGCTAGGCTGCCGAGCGCGTCCACCTGTTCGTTGGCGGCACTTTCACCGTCAGCGATCGCGACTGCGACTTTGTCAAATCCGGCAGAGCTTACGGTGGCGAGGCG
>VGVE01000080.1 GCA_016874135.1 Gammaproteobacteria bacterium
CCGCAGTGCTGCGTGGGCACGCACGATGTCGGCAGGATTGCTCAACACGGCAGCCGTACCCGCTTTCCAATCGCCGAGCACCTTGCCGCGCACATCACACGGCGCCACGGCCATGCTGCTGCTGTTGCGCAGACGTTTGATCTTGCCGGCTTCACCTGCGCTGAAGAAATAGAAGCCGCCGTCACCAGGCGCAAACCACACAGGCGTATCCACCGCCCGACCATCGCGGCGGAAGCTGCGTATCGAACAGTACTGCGCGCCTTCGAGTGTGTTCATAACCACGTTTCAGATCCGGTGGTGCAGGGCAGACATGCCAATCGTGCTGCCTGCCAAACGGGGCAGCGAGTGTAAACGTGACCTCACCGAACCGGAACAGGCACCGAGTCTGTCACGCGGACGCCGAGTGGTTACACTGCACGCATGGGCGACGTCATTCGATTCAAGAAGCCAAGTCTCAAGGAAAAGGCCAAAGCGATAGCGCTTTGCCGTCACGGACATCACAAGTGGGCCGTGGATCCAAAAAAACAGTTCGACGTAAAAAGCGGCAAGCTGGTGACGCTCTGGCGTTGTCAGCGGTGTGAAGCAACCAGGACCACACTCACCTGACGCCGATCAAACCACCTGATCAAGCGCCTGTAGGAAAATGTCAATTCGTGCGAGCAGCCGCTCCGGCACCTCTCGATGCGGTGAGTGACCACAGGCTGGCCACACTTCCGTTTCAATTCGTGCGGCTACGCCACCTCGTATGGCATCAACCTGTGCCAGAGTACCGTAGATATCATCCTCACCCTGGATCACCAGCATCGGAGTTGTGATCCGCGAGAGACAAGACTCGATGTTCCAGTCGCGAAAACCCGGTGACAGCCACACCCCGCTCCAGCCGGAGAACGCCACATCAACGTTGTCTCCGTGATGACGCGCCAGTTTCTCCTTCATATATGTGCTCGCGTAAGCCGCTGTTGCCGCCTCGATGTTTGCGACTGTAATAGCTTCGTTGAACACATGTGCTGCCAACAGGACAAGCCCTCGCATATGGCTCTTCAACGCATCCACGGCGGAGATGAGGGCGATGGAGCCGCCATCACTGTGGCCGACCAGCAAACACTCACCGATATCAGCTGCATCCAGTACCCACGGCAACACTTCAAGGGCTTCGACATGCATGTATTCGACCGGCCTTGGCAACTCAACCGGGCTTGAACCGCCATAACCTGGCCGGCTGTACGCGAACACCTCGGCACCGGTCTGCGCTGCAAGCCGTTCAGGGAAGTCCCGCCACATCGACACACAGCCAAGCCCCTCGTGCAGCAGAACGATGACCGGCAAGCCGACTTTCGAGGCTGGATACCGCGCGTACTCGATCTGCCGTTTGCTTACGGCCAGGACACCGGTCCTTTCTGATTTGATACCGCGTAAGCGGATGATCTCTTCCGGGTTGTGATTCATTATCGCCCGCAGTCTCCTCCGGAACGGCTTTCGCATGTCGCAGTCCAGCATCGACTACGGCCAGCGCATACCCAACAACGTGAATCTGGCGGAAGACCGCGTACTGCAACGTGCGCTCGAACGCTGGCAGCCCAACTTCCTCAACTGGTGGCGCGAGATGGGGCCTGAAGGCAGTCTGCCCCACAACGTTTATCTGCGCACCGCGATCAGCGTCGAGACCAGCGGCTGGGCGCACTGCGACTACATCAAGATGCCTGATTATCGTTGGGGCATCTTCATGCGGCCGGCGTAAGAAGGTCACACCATCGGATTCGGTGATCACAAGGGCAAGCCCGTCTGGCAGGAAGTGCCTGGTGAACACCGAGCCAATCTGCGCCGGCTTATCGTCACCTAGGGAGATACCGAACCGGCGAGCATTGAACACCAGCGTCACCTCGGGCTCACGGCACCAAGTCTCTATGACCTGCGTAACCTCTATCAGGTCAATGTCGAAGAAGGCCGGCACCTGTGGGCCATGGTGTATCTGCTACATCGCTTTTTCGGCCGTGATGGCCGCGAAGAAGCCGATGCGATGCTGGAGCGCTACAGCGGTGATGCCAACCATCCGCGGATTCTTGGTGCATTCAACGAACGCACCCCGGACTGGTTGGCGTTTTTCATGTTCACCTATTTCACCGACCGTGACGGCAAGTTCCAGCTGTCCGCACTTGCCGAAAGCAGCTTTGACCCGCTCGCCCGCACCACCCGGTTCATGCTCATCGAGGAAGCGCACCACATGTTCGTCGTAGAGTCCGGTGTGTCGCGGATCGTGCCGCGAACCTGTGAAGTGATGCAGATGCTGGGTACGGATGACCCTGCGTGGATCCGGGCGGCAGGAGCGATCGATCTGCCGACCATCCAGCGCTATCTCAACTTCCAATACAGCGTCACCATCGATCTGTTTGGCGCCGATCACTCGAGCAACGCCGCGACGTTCTACAGCACCGGTATCAAAGGGCGATACGAAGAGGACAAACGCACAGACGACCATGTACTGAAAGATCGAACCTGTCCGATCCTCGGAGTGGAGAATGGCGAACTCAGATCACGCGACGTGTCGAAGCTGAATGCGCTGAACGAAGTGCTACGGGATGACTTCATCAACGATTCAATTGCCGGTGTCGGTCGATGGAACCGTGTCATCGAACGGGCGGGCTATGATTTCCGGCTGCAGGTGCCGCACAAGGCCTTCCATCGCAAGATCGGGCCACTGTCCGCCACCCATGTCTCACCGGAGGGTCAATTGATCAATGAGGCGGCGTGGAAATCCAGGGAGGCGGACTGGCTGCCCACCACGCAGGATCGCGCCTTCGTAGCTTCCCTGATGGGCCGCATGGTGGAACCGGGCAAGTTCGCGAGCTGGATCGCGCCACCAGCCCGCGGCATAAACAACCAGCCGGTGAACTTCGAGTACATCCGCTTCAACTGACAATTCAGATAAGCGGCGTCACTTACACCACCAGATTGACCAGCCTTCCCTTGACGACGATTTCGCGGCGAATGGCCTTGCCCTGCAAGTGCCGCTGTACGTTTGCATCCGTCTTGGCCGCTGCCAGGATGGTTGCATCATCGCTGCCAGCCGGCACCTCAACGGAACCACGCATCTTGCCGCCGACCTGAACGGCAATGGTGATGGTGTCCTGCTGCAGTTTGGCTTCGTCATATTCCGGAAAAGTCGCATGGGCAACTGAGTCCTTGTGACCGAGCATGCGCCACAGCTCTTCGCTGATGTGGGGTGCATAGGGCGAGAGAATCCGCACGAAGGCATCCATCCATGCCTTCGGTACCTGCTCCGCACGCATGGCTTCGTTGACAAAAACCATCATGTCGGAGACGGCGGTATTGAACTTGAGTGAGTCCACGCCTTGCCGGACTTTTTTGATCGCGGTGTGTAGCGCCCGTTCAAGTTCCGGAGCATCGACCTCTTCATCAGTAAGACGATTGCCTTCCGTCAGCAGGCGCCACGTCCGGTCAAGGAAGCGACGGCATCCGGCAACCCCTGAAGTTTCCCAGTCGCCACCGTCTTCCAACGGGCTCATGAAGAGTTCGTAAAGCCTGAGTGAATCCGCACCGTAGTCGTGACACAGGTCCGCGGGATCCGCGGTATTGAGTTTCGACTTCGACATCTTCTCGCGCCGCGCCGTGACCGCCTCGCCACCCGCAGTGAACCACTGACCTTCGCGCTCCACGACTTCATCACGGCTGTAGTACTTGCCTCGGGCATCACGGTACGACGTGCCATGGATCATGCCCTGGTTGAAAAGACGCTGGAACGGCTCCCGCGTCGACACCAGACCAAGATCATGCAGGACGTGGTGCCAGAAGCGGGAATACAGAAGATGCAGCGTGGCGTGTTCCGCACCACCCACATAGAGATCCACCGGCATCCAGTACTTTTCTTCTTCCGGATCCCACGCCGCCTGGTCATTCTTGGGATCGATGAAACGCAGGTAGTACCAGCACGAACCCGCCCATTGCGGCATGGTGTTGGTTTCACGTATCGCCGGCTTTCCGGTCTTCGAGTCAGTGGTCTTGAGCCACTCCGCCGCCCGCGCCAGCGGTGGCTGACCATTCGCCGTGGGTCGATAGTCATCCAGCACCGGCAACTGCACCGGCAGCTCTTCAACCGGTACGAGTTTGGTCTTACCGTCTACATGAATGACCGGTACAGGTTCACCCCAGTAGCGCTGTCGGCTGAACAGCCAGTCACGCAATCGATAGGTGATCGTCGCATCACCACGACCGCCGATCTTCAATCGCTCGACTGCTGCTCGCTTGGCATCCGTGTTGTTAAGACCGTTGAGGAAGTCCGAGTTCACATGCGGGCCGTCGCCGGTGTAAGCGGCCACCGAAACATCCCCACCCTGCACGACTTCGATGATCGGCAGTTCGAACTTGCGGGCAAACGCATGGTCCCGTTCATCATGGGCAGGACACGCAAAGACCGCGCCGGTGCCGTAGTTCGCGAGCACATAGTCGGCGATCCACACCGGCATCTGCTCGCCGTTGATCGGGTTGACTGCGAATGCACCGGTAAACACACCGGTCTTCGGCGCATCCGCTGCATCACTGGTGCGATCACGATCCGATCGCCGCGCCACCTGATCACGGTACGCGTCAACCGCCGCTTGATGCGACGCAGTCGTGATCTCCGTAACCAGCGCATGTTCCGGCGCAAGCACCACGTAGCTGCAACCAAAGAGCGTGTCGGGTCGCGTCGTGAAGACTTCGATCTGCCGGTTGTTACCCGGAACTTCGAACCGGACGATGGCGCCTTCGCTGCGGCCGATCCAGTCCTGCTGCATTTTCTTGATGCCTTCCGGCCACTGCACATCAGGCAGCGAGGCCAGGAGCGACTCCGCGTAGTCCGTGATTTTCAGCATCCACTGACGCATGTTGCGCCGCTCGACAGCATCGCCGGTTTCGATATAGACGCCGTCCTTGACCTCTTCATTGGCAAGAACGGTACCGAGTGCCGGACACCAGTTGACCGGCACTTCCGCTTCGAACGCGAGGCCTTTTTCGAAGAGCTTCGAGAAGATCCACTGGGTCCACTTGTAATAGGACGGATCTGAGGTCGCGAGTTCGCGATCCCAGTCATAGGACAGCCCGAGCATCGTGAGCTGACGCTTGAAGGTGGCGATGTTGCGCGCGGTGATTTCCTGGGGTGAGCGGTTTTCTTTGACTGCCTGGCGCTCACTCGGCAAACCGAACGAGTCCCAGCCCATCACGTGCAGTACGTTGTATCCCAGCATGCGACGGCAACGGGCCACGACATCGGTCGCCACATAACCCTTGGGGTGGCCCACGTGCAGGCCAACCCCACTCGGGTACGGGAACATGTCGAGGACGTAATACTTCGGACGTGTGCGATCAGTCGGGGTTGCAAAGGTCCGGTTGTCTGCCCAGAACGCCTGCCATTTGGCTTCAAGCGCCCGGTGGTCATAACCCGCCATGAAGAAAAAATCTGCCGTTTTCGAAAGGCGGCAAGTCTGCCTGAACGGCAGGCGCACCCGCAATTGCGAGGCGGCCGCGGCGCCCGCAGATCATGCCGCGGCCGCGTGCGATCCCGGACGATCAGGCGGTAGTCAGCACGCCCACCGGACAGGTCACACCGGTACCACCCAGACCACAATACCCATTGGGAACCTTGGCGAGATACTGCTGGTGATAGTCCTCGGCATAGTAGAAAGGACCGGCAGGCAGGATTTCCGTGGTGATCGTGCCATAGCCCGCTGCCACAAGCGCCTTCTGGAAGGCCTGACGAGAAACTTCTGCCTGCTGCGCCTGTTCGTCATTGAAGGTGTAGATGCCTGACCGGTACTGCGTGCCGACATCATTGCCCTGACGCATCCCTTGGGTCGGGTCGTGGGATTCCCAGAACACCTTCAATAGATCAGCGAAGGAGGTCGTGCGTGTGTCATAGACCGCCAACACCACTTCGTTGTGTCCGGTCAGACCGGAACACACTTCCTGATACGTCGCATTCGGTGTGATGCCGGCGCTGTATCCCACCGCCGTGGTGAAGATGCCTGCATGCCGCCAGAACTTCCGTTCGGCGCCCCAGAAGCAGCCAAGCCCAAACATCGCCGTGGCACAGAAATCAGGGAAGGGTCCACGCAGGGGGCGTCCATTCACAAAGTGCCGGTCATTGATCGGCATGGCCGTCTGTCGGCCGGGCAAGGCTTCTTCCGGACGTGGTATACGAAGTTTTGCGGCGTAGGACATGGGTCGCTTCTCCGTGGTTCGTGTACGTCACCTTGCGGTCAAGCCCGGGCGCACGATGAGATTCATTCCTGCAAGATGATACTGAGTTTCCCACGACAAGGTCAGGATGAGCCGTCGTTTATCGCCGGCAGCTACCCTTTCCAGTTCACCCTGACCCGCTGGGAAGACGCCTGCAGCGGGTTCGCAGCCACATTGCAGAAGTTCCCCCTATGCCACCCTCGGCAAGTCGGACAAAGGGGTGCTTCGCAACTACCTATCCTCCATCGCCGGGCGTCACTGCCGGGCGGCCGTTGTCAACCATCAGGCCAGCACCTTCGCCAGCTTTGCAAGTTTCCGCAATCCTGCCAGCAGACGGGCTTCATCGCTGCTCCCAGCTTTGTCCGACCTTCTCCGTCCGTTGGTGTTAGGTTTGCCGAAAGTCGTTGAAGAAACTGCGAAAACTTTGATTAAAGTTAAGGAGCAGTATTCCGAGTTAAAGTCTGCTAACGAAAGTACGACGACGCAGCTTGAGTCGTTTCGTAATGCGGCTGATCGCATGACCGCCGAGTGTGACGCTCTTAAATTGAAAATTTCTCAGCAAGGTGAGGAATTAGCTCGATTAAGAGCCTTACCTTTCACGATTATTAACACCCAATTAAGCGAAATCTCCAGACGCTTCGAGATTTTAAACGTAGCTCCACGTCCATCTGAAGCGCCTATTCGTCCTACTAAAATTCCGAGGCCTATAGAGCCGATCGACGAACCTTCAACCGACATAAAGTTAGCTCTAAAGCTGCTGCAGTATTTCCTAATAATTGTCCTGGTGATTGGTATCGTCGGAGCGATCGCTTACGGCATCTTAGAATTTCTTAAACACCCCTTTCGACCACTTTCTTAATTATCTACTTTCGCATCGAAATGCGTTCGATGCTCATCAAACACCCGCCTGCGGGTCTCGTATGCAAGCCGTCCTGTGATACCAAGCTCCCTATCAGTCCATAGAGTGATGCGCTTCTAAATAGTCTGGCGATTTCACGGTAATGGGTCGCGCCGTAGTGATGAGCGGATAGCAGTAGTCTTTGACAAACCGATAAGATCGTCGTCCTGAGAGTTGAAAGTTGCACGGATTTCAAGATCCCTGGCGTAACTATTTAAATAATTCCTCACAAGCTAATTGCTCCTTATCGTGCAACCAGAGCCTTGCGTGTTGATACCCCATTCGATTTTACGAGAGAGCGACTCTGGCGACTTGGTCACTTCCGCCGGTAGTCGGTCGAAGAAATCTTGTCCGGAAATTCGTTCGACTTCATCGACCGATGTAGCGAGAGAACCGAAGGACACGCGACGATGTAGTTCGTTCTTTGCGAGGAATGCGATCATTCGTCCCGTGCTGGGCTCGAACAACACTTTGTAGAACCCGAGCGGAACTCCCACTCGTCCGCGGCCGATGGTCTTCATCTTTATGTTGTCCTCGACGAAGTAGACTCCCGTAACGATTAGAAGATCGTTGGTACATTGAGCATAGTTTCTGACTGCCTCCTCTAAGCTTCTCCAAATGCCGCGGTTGAATCCCGGTCCTACTTGGGGAGCGATGTTGGAAAGCAGGTACGTTTCCGCGAGCACGACGGGATCGTCGACGTAATTCCCCGCAGCGGCGAGGTGTCCTCGATCGTAGCCACTGCCTTCATAGTCCGCTAAGAGCGAGCGGATTCCCGCCGGAATTTCGGCATCCTCGGCGAAGGATCCCGATTCGCCTCCCCTCGAAATAGGAATCCGCCCGCGACCCATCCGCTCTATGGTCCATAGAGGGGTCTTCGTCTTGGAAGAGTATCCGACTAAAAAAGCACGCTTGCAGAGCATGCGGTCAGCGTTTTGCGGTAAACCGAACTCCTGAAATTTGCTGCAATCATTGACGTTCGTCTCGGCCGTCTTGACGGGGTGACTCAGCGTCAGTAGAACTAAAAACAAAACACGCAATCGACTTGTGGGGGACGCCATGTTGTGCCGATTTCGAAAGGGCTCTCTTTGGGTGCTGATTGTGACGAGCGTAGCAATGGCTACGCCGCTTTTGTACGCCCACGGCGGCGGACTCGACAAGTATGGGTGCCATAACAACCGAAAGGTCGGCAACTATCACTGTCACCGCGGACAATTTGCTGGGCGAACGTTCTCCAGTCAGGCGGAGATGCTGAAGGAACTCTCCCGTCGATAGCCCCTCTGGGGTTACTCAACAGGATTCGTAGTCTTTTTGGCTTTCGAAACTAAACTATTGTTTTAGAGGCGAGGTTCGTGGCGCTGCGTTTCAGAAAACCCTAAGTTTGCTCCCTGCAGTGAGACTCAACGTGAGTAAGTCGGGAGTGTCTTTGACCATCGGAAGGGCGTGCACGGTCACGCCCGTAAAAGTAGAAAAGCTCAGGGTCGCAAAGATGGTAGCGGTCGCCAAGGACCCAAAGGTTTGTTTACGAAAAAACTTTCCGCTAAGACCAAGCGATTAGAACAGGCTCAGGAAATGACCCTGTAGCGCACCAAAATCTTGGAAATTGAGTGGGAGGCGAGTACCTTTTAGCTCTATGGATCGCTTTGCTGTCACGCTGCGTCTTGGGTCTCCCTTGGTCACAGGTGGGTTTACAAGACTGCTGTTGGTTTTACTAGTAGAAGCGTTTGTATGAGTGCTGATCAGGAGCCTGCTACAGGGAAGGGCTTCCTACCAGCCGATACCTTGGTTCGCGACAGAAAACACCCGTTATCCTTCCTATCCTCCCAACATGCCGACAACCTCCGAAGCGATCGAGACCCTTCGAAGCGCCCGCATGTTGCACGCGCCATCAAAGGTCGCAAACGCCCAGGGAGTTGCGGTATCAGGGCTCGAGATGAGCCAGAACAGCTTGCGCATCAACTGGGATCGCCGCGAGGTCGACCAGCGCCTCAAAGGCATCATCAAAGGCATCCACGTGTAGCGTGTGGCCTATGGCGAGGGTACGAAGGCGATCGACGTCTTCAAACAGGCCGTGAAAACGTTTGGTGGTGAAGCCGGAGAATGCTTCGGGCTTGCCTTCGTCGTTGTAGCCCCACTCCATGCCCTCCATGGCCCGCTCGAAGTCGCGGCGCAACGCCGCAGTCTTGCGCGGAGGAAGGAAGTCGAGCGCGATGACGCCCCCATCGCGATCGATCGTGGCCTGCAATCCGGCGTGGTCGGTGGCGGGCAAGCGGGCCAGTTCAGGCATCAGTCACTTCTCCGAATGTTTGCCGGGCAGGTTCGCGGATCATTGCATGTGATGCACGGGTTCGGAAGAAGGGGCGCGGTGTGAGCCATTCCTCCCCGGATGATCCTGGAGTTTCCCACCGCAAGGTCAGAATGCTATAAAGGCTGCAAATGCGCCTACTTGTCCTGACGACTCTTCTCTTCCTTCTGGCCGCCTGCCAGTCCACTCGAACCCCTCCCGTCTATTCCGACCTGGTGACCAGGATCGGTGCCGGTGAAGAGGTCGCGGTAACGGACCTGCAGGCAGCGTTCACCCTTCGCGAAGACCTGACGACAGTGTTCCCGCAGCTGCAGGCACTCGAGCGTCAGGCACTGGCGATCATGGCGGATGAACCCCTCAAACTCGGCGCCATCGGCACCACGATCCTTGACCTCTATCAGGGCAGCCTCGCAGGACACATGGCCCTCGAAGCTTTTTACTCCCACGTCGGATCGACGGACGCGGCGATACCACACACCGCTTGGATCAAGCGGATTCGCGCCCAGATCGAATCTGCTTCAGGCACCCTTGAATCACCTTATCGCGTAACCGGTCAGTCGGAGGCAACCGCACACCTCACTGTGCAGGCGCTCGATCCTGTAGGCGGCATCTACCAGAGTGAACCCCACGCACCGCTGACGCTTGCCTTACTCGGTAAACAGACCAACGGCGCGATCAAGACTTCGTTCTATTCCCTCGATCCAATGTTCCGGGCACTGACCGCGCGCTTTCCACCGGCTGAAGGCGAACCTGAGCCGAAGACCCTCAAGGGTGATGAAGCCGCTGCGGCACAGGCGAACCAGGCGCTTGCCATGATCGGCATCCTCGCCCGCGAATCCGACTCCGCTGCCCAGACCTCCGTAGGGGCATTCCTCGCCGCCCGCCGGCGCACCGAAGATGCCCTCGGTTGGCTCGGTGCGGCCGCACGCAATGGCAATCTGGTCGCCAACATGCTGATTGCCGGCATCTATCGCGACCAGATCAAGGATGCACCGGACGACAAGACGCGCGAGGAGTACACATCACAGATCGTTGACAACTACACCCACGCGATCTCTCTCGGTTCCGCGGATGCCATGTATTCGCTCGGCGTGTTGTACCTGAATGGACAGTTCGGCAAGGAGAACGTGGCGTCGGGTCTGCCTTTGCTGGAACAAGCGGCCGCACTGGAGCACAGCGATTCATTGACCCATCTCGGTACCCTGCACGCGCTGGGAGAGCACTTTCCTGAAGATCAGGCGAAAGCAGCTGAGCACTTCATCAGAGCGGCCGCACTGGGCAACCCGCGCGCGACTTACGCCTATGCTCGTCTCCTCATTGCCCCGGAAAACAAACTCACGCTGGATGGACGCGTTCACGACTGGCTGCAAACGCTCGCCGACAACGAGGACGCCGAGGCCATGGTGCATCTTGGCAACCTTCATGCACGCGGTGTCGGCTTCGCCGCTTCAGGGAAACTCGCCACGAAGCCAAAGGCAGGGAGAGACAATCGCCGCGCCGCCAGGTGGTACAAGGCCGCAGTGAAACTGAACCCGGACGATCCCAACATCGTCAACGAAGTCGCCTGGACACTGGCCGTCAGTGATATCGAAGGTCTGCCACAACCGCGTTATGCCAAAACCATCATGGATCGGCTCATGACGCAGAACGAAGATGCGAGCACACGGCCGGAGTACCTCGATACCTGGGCGGCGATACACGCGGCCAACGGTGAGTTCAAACAGGCCATCGTGCTGCAGGAAAAGGCACTCAATCGCGCGAAAGAGCTGAAGCGCGAAGACGTCTACGACATTCTCGAAGAACACCTGCAGAAATTCCGCGCCGGCGAGGTCATCGTCGAGCGTGCGCCCTGACGATTCCCGCTGCTTCGAACTGCTGAAGACCGGATGCCCCGGTATCGATGTGCGTTCCCCGGGTGAATTCGCAGTTGGACATCTGCCCGGTGCAATCAACCTGCCGATCCTGAACGATGAAGAGCGTGCGCGGGTTGGCACCACCTACAAAACGGAAGGCGCTGATGCGGCGCAGGCGCTTGGTCACTCCCTTGTCAGTGGCGATGTACGCGCAAGTCGGCTTGAAGCGTGGAGTGCCTTGTTGGGAGCCAGGCCGGAAACCTACCTTTATTGCTGGCGCGGCGGCGCTCGCTCGCGGATCGCGGCAGAGTGGCTCGCCGAACTTGGCCTTGAACCCGTTCGAATCGAAGGGGGTTACAAGCGCCTGCGTCACTTGTGTCTCGATACGCTCAATGTGTCAGCGCAAGCGCGGCACCACTGGTGGATGGTTGGCGGGCGAACCGGCAGCGGCAAAACCCGTTTCCTGCATACCCGTTCCGACAGCATCGATCTCGAGGCACTCGCCAATCACCGCGGCTCTGCCTTCGGCGCTGCAGTCACACCACAACCTGCGCTGGCCACATTCGAGAATGCGCTCGCCTGTGCCTTACTCGCGCACAACAAACCGTTACTGGTTCTCGAAGATGAAAGTCGCACCATCGGCAGGATCGGACTTCCGGATGGGTTCTTCGCCGCGATGCTGCAGTCACCGGTGGTGATCCTCGAAGCCTCGCTTGAGGAACGTATCGCTGCGATCCGCAAGGAGTACGTCGAAGAAGCCCTGGACACTTCAGCCCCGGCACTCTTGCACTCACGTTTCAGATCCGCCCTCGCTCGCATTCAGAGGCGCCTTGGTGGCCAGCGTTATGGGGAGGTGCTGGCTGCGATCGACAGGGGTTTTGCGAACGGTGACCACGATGGCTGGATTGAGCGGTTGTTGACTTGGTATTACGACCCGATGTACGACTACCAGCTGGAAAAAAAGCAAGCGCGCATCCGGTTCTCCGGCCCGGCTACAGCCGTCACGTCATTTCTGGACGCACAGCGCCCATTTCCAGTTTGATGACAAAAACCTCTAACCGTCCCGGCAGCGGGACCGGTCGTTTCCGACCGGAGATTCATAGGAGTTCACGATGCAGATTCAGGACAGCAAGGGCATTTTCGTCGGTGGCGCATCTGGCATGTGCCGCGCAACCGCAGAACAGTTCGCCGCCAAGGGCGGCAAGGTCGCCATTCTCGATCTTGAAAAATCCGACGGAGCAAACGTCGCCAAGGCACTGGGTGGAACGTTCCACGTCTGCAACGTCATGGACTATGAAGGTATTGAAAAGGTGATTGGAGAGGCTGTCGCCAAGCTGGGCGGCCTGCACTTTCTCGTCAACACCGCCGGGGGTGGCGTCGCGACACGCACCATCTCCAAAGAAGGCAAGAAGCACCCGCTCGAAGATTTCCGCCGCATCATCGACCTCAACCTCGTGGCGTCATTCAACATCAACCGCATTGGTGCGGAACACATGTCGAAGAATGAACCCAACGCGGAAGGTGAACGTGGCCTGATGATCAACACGGCCTCCATCGCGGCGTTCGAAGGACAGATCGGTCAGGTGGCGTACACCGCCGCCAAAGGCGGTATCGCCGCCATGACCCTGACGATGGCGCGTGATCTCGGCGGCATCGGCGTGCGCGTCATGACCATCGCACCCAGCCTTTTCGACACCGGGCTCACACGTGGCATTCCGGAAGCGGGCGCCATGCAGCTCACCAAGGACGCAGCCTTCCCGCGTCGCATGGGCAAACCAAAGGAATTTGCCACGATGGCAATTGCGATGTTCGAGTGCGCCATGATGAACGGCTCCACCGTTCGTGTGGACGGCGGCCAGCGTTTCGCACCGCGTTGATTCTCCGCACCTGACCTGAACAGGAAGCCCCTCAGGCCGCCTGTTGGGTGACCACGTACCCACCTTCAGTGGGCTGGATGGTCGTGGTCGTGGTCGTGGTCGTGAGCATGATCACGACCGGGCGGCAGTTGTTTCAGCATTTCCGCCAACGACTGAAGCTCCCCCTCGCCAACAATCTGCTTCTGTGCGAGCAGGCTCAACAGCGCTTCAAGGAAATGATCGTAGTAACGATACGGTTGATCCGTCTTGGCCTCATGCGCTGCGATAGTGCGGATCAGTGATGACTGGAAATCAGCCCAAGGAAAACACCCGGCATCACTCAGCGCGCTAGCAATCACAGAGACACGTCCCTGCCAGGGTGCCTCGAAATCGAGTTCTCCATTGAGTAGCGGCGGTGCCGCGATGCCCTCAAGCTCCGGCATCAAACCTCCACCACACCGATCAGTGCGTCCCGATGGATCGCCGCAATACGTGTGGCTTCATCCGCTGCTGCGAGTCGCTGCGGCATCATGGGCAGAACCATGTAACGCACTTCCGCGGAGGAATCCCAGACCCGCACTTCGCGATCCGGGTTCAGCATGAGCCCGAATTCCGCGAGCACCTCGCGCGGTTCCCGCACCACGCGCGAACGGTAGGCGGGATCCTTGTACCACTTCGGCGGCAAGCCCATCACCGCCAACGGGTAGCAGGAACAAAGCGTACAGACCACGACGTTGTGAACTTCAGGCGTGTTCTCAACCACCACGAGTTTGTCCACCTGACCGCCAACGAACTGGTATGGCGCGATCGCTGCTGTAGCGTCCAGCAGCAGTTCGGCCTTGAACGCTGCATCAGCCCACGCACGCGCCACCACGCGGGAGCCATTCATCGGGCCGACCCGTTGGTTGAAGAGCGTTATACGATCATCGATCGCCGCTTCGGTGATAAGGCCTTTGCCGATCAGAAGCGCTTCGAGCGCACGCGCCCGCAACTCCGGATCAGATGGACTGGTCATCAGGGCTCATCCTGTTCGGGCTGATCTGGCACTACCGGTTCCAGATAAGGCTCAAACAAATCGAGGTGCACACGAATGCCCGGTTCAGCGTCTTCTCCCCACAGCTCTTTGCCTTCGAAACATACCGTGTACAAATGTTGTGGATATTCGCCCAGGCCATGGGCGTTCGAATCCGGATACACCCAGCCGTCATGCCAAGCGACGATGATGCCGTCCCTGCCGCGCGCGTACTGGGGGAGCCGTGTGTGACCAGCCAACCCGCGCGACAACGCGCGCACACGCTGACCAGGTTGGTAAAGGGGCGCTGCCAGTATGGGTCGTTGACCATGCCGGCCGCCGGGCGGATAAGCCACCCGATCAGGTGTAGCCGATGGTCGTGCAGCGATTCTCGACACCGCACCACCGAGTTCCTCAACTCGATCATTCAGTTCGGCCGTGCGTATGACCTCGCGTTCAACCAGCAGAGTTTCGAGCCCTCCAAGCCACCGTCCGAAATAGCCATCGCTGAGATAAGCCGCCGGATCAATGCGCTCGATCGCATGCCGGAACTGGTCAACATTGCCGATCAATCCCGCGACAAAAGCGGCGTTGACCATCTGAAACATACGCAGCTCCCAGGCTTCTGC
>VGVE01000081.1 GCA_016874135.1 Gammaproteobacteria bacterium
CTATTGCTCCTCAGGTACCACGAACCTGCTGACGACCCTGCTCCAGCGACACCTCGGCAGTCCTCAGGCGCTGTACACGTTTTTTGATGAGGAACTACGCAAGCCGCTCGGTCTGGCCCACACGACCCTGGAACCTGATGCTGGAGGCACACCGAGAAGGAGGGAAGGCTTACGGGACAACAAAGCCGGCAGGTCTGATTCGTCGAGCACATGAAAGGCGACCCCGAGCAATTCAGCCAGCCGTTCCAACAACAGCGTCGCCGGGAATCACGGTTCCGTCTGCCTATGCGCGTGATGACTCGCGGCGCGAGTGTGCTTTTGGAGCGGGACTTGCCGATGACGGGCAAGATCGTCGACATCTCTGTAGGCGGATGCCGTGCGGAGTTTGCAATTCAAGGCTCCCTGCCCCGGCGCGACGAAGAAATCGGCAATTGTCGCATCATCATCCCGAGCCTTCTGCAAGTGACCAGCAAGGCGGTAATCTGCCACGTCCGCATGGACGTGCAGCGCCCTGTCTTTGAATGCAGTATCGAACTGACGGAAATGGCGGTCATCGACCGTCGCCGGCTGGAGCAGTTCGTGCAGAGCTTGTCGCGGATTCATCCGGCCGGACCCAACGTCCAGGGCTGAGAGCTACTGCAAATTCTGCGGCCTTCGGTAATTGACGCGGCCTGATTGCCCGCAAAATCTGCAGGCGAAAGACTCCACGCTCCATTGGCAAAAAAACGGTTTATCGTGCGCCTCAGCGCGCATTCTCCAGATCTTCCGGCGGATCACTCGAATAGTGCCACGGCATCGGTTTCGGCGGCGGTGGCGGATAGGTCGTCTTGAACCGCGCGTAATCCACAGCGTTGTCGACATCCCAGACTGTCGGCATCACGTGAGTCGAAAGGCCGAGTTTTGCGGCTTTCTGCATGGTGCGTTCGAACACGTCGGCAGTACCCCACGGAATGTCGCGGAACAGATCAGGGGCAAGGATCGACAGGCCGATCATGCCGTAGCCACCGTCTTGCGCCGGTGAGATGACCATATCGACGTCCATCAACCGGTCCCGCCCTTCCAGCACCTGCTCTGCAGTGATCGATACCACGTCACCGCCGACAACTATCGCGTGGCGCCCCAGATTGACGTGTGTATAGAGGCATTTCCACATCGCCGCGCCGATGTCAGCGCCATGTTGTTGGCGCAGGCGCCCATTCAGTATCGCGGCCCATTCGCGGCACTCGACCATGCCCGCAGTCCCGGCGATCCAGAGTTCAGCAAACATGCCGCTGCGAGTCACAGGGCGAAGCCGCAACAACGTGTGTTTGACGAGTTCCAGATGGGCCTGATAAGCAGCTGACTCGCCGATCTCGCTCGCCAGCCTTGTTTTCACCTCACCCGACATCGGTGCACGTGCAAAGACAGCCACCACTGGTGTCAGCAGAACAGACATCGTTCTTCACTCCCTCCGCATTTCTGGGCCCTCTGAATACGCGGTCATCAACTCATCGGGCGGGGCGCCAAGCCAATATCGAAGCCTCATGCTCCACATGAACACGATGGTCCGCCAAAGCCCCGCTTTCTGCCACCGCCGCGGTGATGTACTGAGCTGCACGGCTGCAATCTTCGGTCGACTGATCCGTTTCAGTCGCCGGCTGAGTTCGATGTCTTCCATCAGTGGTTGTGACGGCATTCCGCCCGCTTCGAGCAGGCACTGACGCGTGGTGAAAATGCCCTGGTCACCAGTGCAGATGCTACTTAACCGGCTACGCCATTCCATAAAGAAGGCCACCATCCGCATGCCCGGAAGTGGCGGATCGAAGCGGAGCCGACACCGGCCCCAACCCGCTCGGACGGCCGCGACTCGCACAACTTCCGCAGCATCGAGGCGCGTATCGGCATGTAACATCCAGATCACGTCACCTTGGCTCGCGGCGATTCCGGCAGCAAGCTGTTCCCCGCGCCCGCGCGCGCTGGCCGTGCAGACGACACCCCTTGAAGCCGACACCTGCTGCGGGTCGTCAGTACTGCCACCATCCACGACGATGATTTCAAGCCCTGTCGCAGAAAACCGCGCCGGCGTCAGGTCATCGAGCAGAAGCGCGAGGCTCGCGGCATCGTTCAAAACCGGAATGATGATCGACAACGTCATGCCGGTACGGTAGCAGAGCGGCGGAGGCGAGGCTAAGGGCGACGGCCAGCTTCAGTTGGCTGTGCCAATCTCCTGGACATCGCACACTTTGATCCCCATATAGCCGGACACCGACGGATCAAACACCCTCACGTCGCGGCAGTTGTCCGCAAAACTGTTCGGCGACAGGTAGCGGGTGCGACTATTCTCATGGACCTCCGCCGCCACATACTCCGGGCAGTGTTGCTGACCGCACAGTCCGGGTTTCGCCTGGGCTTCTTCGACGGTCGTGCACAGCGTCTTGGGTACACCTTCGATACAGAGGCAGCCACACTGGCTGAAGGCAAGCTGCACCGCTGCCCCCAGAGTTGAAGGTCCGCCTGCCTGTATTCCGTTGGAGAACCCGCCCAGAAGAACGAACCAACCGCTCACCAGGATTCCTCGCGATTTCATGCTTTCAGCACCTTTGTCATTGATCTGCAGATGCTCCTCCCAGGGCATGGATGTGCCCGCACGAAAACTGCGTCGGGCGGCGTGCGAAACTGCAATCGGTAACCGTAAGCCTCTGACCCGGATTGCTTTTTGAAGACCCGCCGGTAAAGTGCGGACCTTTCGGGTGCGACCGCAGGCACCTGCAAACCGGTTGCTCCGACAACCGATACGCAACGACAAACAAGACAGACGAGAGGGGGAGTCATGGGTGATCGCGCGATGTACGACCTTTACCGGCAGGTGTGGGGAGAGCTCACCGCTCCGGGCGCACAATTCGAGGTGCACGAAACCTCCGTGCGTGGACACTCGATCCGCGCCTGGAAGAACGCGCCCGCCAACGTTCGGGATCTGTGGCTCTCCTCCGTTCAGTTCGGTGAGCGCGATTACATTGTCTATGGTGATGAGCGTCTGACCTACGCGCAGACCCATGAGCGCGTGAATGCCCTCGCAGCCTGGTTCAGAGATCAAGGTGTGCAGCCCGGTGATCACGTCGCCATCGCCATGCGTAACTTCCCGGAATGGATGCAGGTCTACTGGGCGGCACTGCGCATCGGCGGTGTGGTCGTGGGCATGAACGCCTGGTGGGTCAGTCATGAGATGGCCTATGGCCTCAACGACGCCAAGCCCAAGGTGCTGATCCTCGACCAGGAACGGCTGGACCGGCTGGAGCCTGTGATGAGCGAGATTCCCCAGGTGAAACTTCTGGGTGTGAGGCTGAACAACCCGTCGAACAAGGGCGCCAACCACATCACCGATTTCGAAGAGGCGATTCGCGAAGGGCGAGGCAAGCGTTCGCCGGATATCACCATCGACGCTGACAGCGATGCCACGATCTTCTACACCTCGGGCACCACGGGTTATCCCAAAGGTGCACAACTCACACACCGCGGCTGCGTCAGCAACCTCATGAGCCTGATGTTTGCCGGTGCGCTGCAGGCGGGTATCAACGCCAAAAAAGGCCTCGTGGTTCCCGGTGCCGCACCGGTAATCCCCTCAGCCCTCATCACTACCCCGCTGTTCCACGTCACCGCCAACAACTGCGCTGCATACACACTCACCGCAGCCGGCGGAAAGATGGTGCACATGTACCGTTGGGATGCGGGCGAAGCGCTGCGGCTGATTGAGAAAGAGCGCATCACCTCCATGTCCGGTGTGCCGACCATGGCGCGTGAGCTGATCAGTCACCCGGATTTCGCCAGTACTGATACGTCGAGCCTGATGAGTCTGGGTGGTGGCGGTGCACAGTTGCAGCCGGATCTCGTGCACAAGATCGACAAGAGTGTCGCCACGGCCCGGCCCAGCACCGGTTATGGCATGACGGAAACCTGCGGCATCATCACCTCCATCGGCGGCGACTATTTTGTCGACAAGGCGGACAGCTGCGGACCCGCCATGCCGGTATACGAAACCAGGATCGTCGATCCCGACGGCAAGGAAGTGCCACGCGGACAAGCCGGTGAACTCTGGGTGAAAGGCGCGCAGGTCATCCGTGGATATCTGAATCGCGCAGAGGCCACCGCAAGCACGATCACCGACGGCTGGTTGCACACCGGTGACGGCGCACGCATGGATGAAGACGGGTTTCTCTACATCGTTGATCGCCTCAAGGACATGGTCATTCGTGGTGGCGAGAATGTGTACTGCGCGGAAGTGGAAGCCGCTCTCTTCAAACACCCCGCCATAGCGGAAACCACAGTTTTTGGCGTACCCGATGAACGTCTCGGTGAAGAAGTGGGTGCTGCGGTGTTCTTCAAGTCGGGCCAGTCCGCCACCGAAGAGGAACTGCGCGGGTTCTGCGCCGATTACATGGCCAAACACAAGGTGCCGCGTTATTTCTGGTTCGTGAACGAACCGCTGCCGCGTAATGCGTCGGGCAAGTTCCTCAAGCGGGAGCTGCGCGACCGGTTTGCGAAAGAACTCGCAGCCGGCTGAGCCGTTGCCGCCTGAGCCGTTGCAACAGCATCAGGTCATTACGCCAAACAGGCTTCCGACCAGCGCCGTTGCAATCATCGCAGCGGCGCCCCAGAACGTAACCCGCACTGCGCCTCGCACCCTTGGCGCACCACCGACATGAGCTGCAAGAGCGCCCAGTGCCGCCAGAAACAACAAGGACATTCCGCCAACGAATGGTATGAATATCGAAGCCGGTGACAGAACCACTGTACCCAGCGGCAACGCTGCGCCCACCGCAAAGGTTGCTGCAGAGGACAGCGCGGCCTGTACCGGCCGCGGATGGGATGTATTGGAGATGCCGAGCTCATCGTGCGCGTGTGCCGACAACGCATCGTAAGCCATGAGTTCGGCAGCAACACGGTCAGCAAGTTCTGGGCTGACACCCCTTTCCTGATACAACGCCGACAGCTCTGTCCGCTCGAAGTTCTCGTTCTCGCGCAGGGATTGTTTCTCCTGATCGAGATCGGCGCGTTCGATATCCGCCTGTGAGCTGACGGAAACGTATTCACCCGCCGCCATCGACATCGCACCCGCGACCAAGCCCGCCAGACCCGACAACAGAATCGTGGTAGGCGCCAGGCCAGCGGCAGCCACGCCGATGATCAGACTGGCAGTGGAGACGATGCCGTCATTCGCACCCATCACGGCAGCACGCAGCCAGCCGCTGCGGTGAGAGCGATGTTGTTCGTGAACCGTCACTTTGCAGCCCTTGGCAGGCGTCGCATGATGGCGGCACGATGGGTGGCAAACGGTGCAGTACTGTCGATCACAATCCCCTTGCGGCTTGCCATGATACCCAGATCCTGCAGCAACTGTCTTGTGTCCGGCATGCCCGGCGTGTTGGCGTACTTGTCATAAAGGGGTACAAACACCGCGATTCCGGAAAGCGTATCCAGCCGCCTGAAGAGCTCCTTTCCCTCCCACACATCGGGGGATGGCAAACAGCACGTGGCGAGCCGACCAAGCACTGTATCAAGGCTTTCCCGCCCCTTCGACAGCCGCCTCAGTTCCACGTCGCCCATCAAGGCGATAGCGGCCCCACTCCAATAGATGAGCATGCGTACCTCCCAGAAGGAACGCATATGGGCATCGTTGGGTGATGGCGGATGTGAGCCTTGGGCAGCACTTTGAAACGCGCGCGTGAGCCGTTGCCAGGCTTCCTTTTCGCTGTAGATGCCACCACGCGCCAGCAATACGTTCTGGTAATAGCTCGCAAATCCTTCCGAGATCCACTTCTGATCCTCGCGCACATAGGGCAACAATAGGTGGGCAAACTCATGCACTGCCGTCCAGTCTTCGCGAAGTGCTTTGCCAGTGGCACCCGGCTGCACAAAGAACCGCACCACTTCTTCTCCACTACGAATGACATGCCCGAAAGGTACCGGCGAATCCCCGAAGAGTGAGGCTTCACCCGGCTCGACCATCACCTGCGCGAAGCGGTTGGGGAAGGTCCCGCCCACCGTGGCCACCAAGCCTGCGGCTTCTTCGAGCCAGGGTTTGATAACAAAACGGTTGAGGCGCATACCCCCGCTACCGTCGATAAGTGCGAGCGACAGCGGCGCGCCCTGAACTACCAGCGTGTCCTGTTCAACCCTGCCGAACCAGGCGATCGCCTCACCCGACCCCGGTGATTGCTGCAGCTCGAACCGGCCCGGTCCTGTGGACCGCCAGGGCACGACAGCGGTCACACCTTTCGGCAGCTGCAAGGTCAATCGCACCACATCAGCGGTGCGCAGGGGTGGTAACCACAACCAGGATTCATGGCCGGCGAATCGAGGCGATTGCTTGCCATAACTCCGGCTGCGGCGAAACGGTTCGAGGGAAGTTGTGTACTGCAGGCATCCGCCCCGAACCCGCAGCGTTCGACCGCTCGTATCTACGGTGGCACCGTCGCAACCTTGCATCGAACCCAAGCGTTCGACGCGCCCTGACGGGGCTCGCAACCGCAGATCCGCATCATCGAGCCGGGCGGTGACATCGACGGTGCGCAGATCCGCGCTGATGCTCACCTGGTAGTCATGAACCGAGGCGCGCAATCCGGCGACGGGCAGAATCACCATCAGGATCGCTGCAAACAATCCCACGCACGAATGGAGCTTCGCAACAGCTGTATTACAATGCGCAAACTCAGCACCAAATCGCCGGGCCGGTGACCGGTGAAATCGTGGTATGAACCCTGGAGATCGCATGCGCCCCTTACATGTATTGTTGGCAGGTTTCGCGACCATTGCCTGTCTCACTGCCTGTATTCCAACCGCAGGTGGCCCGGCCAAATCAGCCACCGCTGGCATCAACCGTTCGGAACTCGATCCTGCGGTGCGTCCCGCAGATGACCTTTTCACTCATGTGAACGGCAAGTGGCTCGCCGCTAACGACATTCCAGCCGACCGGGTGGCCTATGGTACCCTCGACCAGCTTGTTGAGCGGGTGGAAGAGCAGGTCCACGCGGTGGTTAAGGACGCCGTCGCCAATCCTTCCGGCGGGGGTGAAAACAAGCAGATCGCCGACATTTACACCGCTTACATGGATCAGGAGCGGATTGATGCGGCAGGCCTTTCCGGCCTGCAAGATATCTTCGAACGCATCGATCAATTCAAGTCCCATGACGATGTTTGGCGTGGTTTCGCCGAACTCGGCATCCTCGGCGTCGGCACACCGCTCGGTCTTTTCATTGAAACCGACGGTGACAATCCGGATCGAATGCTCGCCTACGTCTGGCAATCCGGGCTCGGCCTGCCAGATCGCGACTACTACTTCTCCGAAGATGCCAAACTCGTTGCCACTCGCGAGGCGTACCAGAAGCACATAACCACAATGTACGAACTCGCCGGCTGGGCGGATGGCAAAACGGATGCGCGCAGGATCATCGCCCTTGAAACCACCCTCGCGAATGCCCACTGGACCCGCGTCCAGAACCGCGACCGCCAGCGGATCTATCGCAACAAGTTTGACCTGCTCAAAGCCTGGAAACACAGCGGCGGTCTCGACTGGCGCGGATGGTTTGCGGCATCGGGTTACGCCCAGCAAGGTGAGTTCGTGCTCGCGCAGGACACCTACTTTGGTTCGTTGCGGGAAATCCTTCTCGCCCACGATGTGGAGACCTGGAAGCGCTACCTGAGATTCAAGGTTCTGAAAGGGTTTGCGCCTTACCTGCCTGCAGCCCTCGACCAAGAGAACTTCGCATTCGAAGGCACCACACTACGTGGCCAGCCCGAACAATGGGAACGCTGGAAGCGCGCCATCAGCCTGCTCAACCAGATCGCCGGAGAGCCGCTCGGTAAACTCTATATCGCCAGACACTTTCCTGAATCATCCAAGGCGCGCGTTGAGGCCCTCGTCGAAGCGCTCCGGTTCGCCTTCGGCGAGAGCATCCGCAACAACGACTGGATGAGTGAATTGTCTCGCCGGGAAGCGCTCGTCAAACTCGAATCGTTCGGCATGAAACTGGGTTATCCGGATGTCTGGCGTGACTACTCAAAACTCGCCACATCAAGAACGGACGCCATCGGCAACGTTCGACGAGGCCTCACGTTTGATCACCGTGATTCGATCGAACAGATCGGCAAAGCGCCAGATCGAAGCCGTTGGGGGATGAATCCGCAGACCGTGAACGCCTACTACCGGCCGACATTTAATGAGATTGTTTTTCCGGCGGCGATCCTGCAACCACCGTTCTTTGATCCGAATGCCGACGACGCTGCCAATTACGGCGCCATCGGGGCTGTAATCGGCCATGAGTTCAGTCATGGTTTTGATGACCAGGGCCGCAAGTTCGACGGATCAGGAAAATTGCGAGACTGGTGGCAACCTGAAGACGTAGAGCGTTATGACAGCCGGGCACGGCGTCTGGTCGAACAGTTCAGTGCCTTTGAACCCATTCCCGGTACGAAGATCAACGGGGAACTGACCCTCGGGGAGAACATTGCCGATATTGCCGGAGTGACCATGGCGTATCGTGCCTACGTTCATTCCCTCAAGGGAAAATCCGCCCCGGTGCTCGATGGACTGTCAGGTGAACAACGGTTTTTCCTGGCGTTCGCCCAGGTCTGGCGGGGCAAGACCCGCGAAGCGGCAGAACGGGAGCGTTTGTTGACCGACCCTCACTCACCACCGAGGTACCGGGTGCTCGGCGTTTTGCGCAACGTACCTGAATTCCACCAGGTCTTTGGCGTCAGGGAAGGCGATGGCATGTGGCTGCCTCCGGAAGAGCAGGTGCGGTTGTGGTAAACGGCGGCGAGCAGCCAAAGACTGGCACCTGAGCCAACGGCGGTGCATAGTCGGACCAACACCTGATGCGGCATCACGGAGACGATACATGACCCAGAACCGCCGTTCTTTCATGCAGCACCTGACTTTTGCTGGCGTCAGCGCCGCCACCCTGCTCAAAGGTTCAGGCGCTGAGGCCGCTCTGGCGACTGGCCGCGAAGCGGCGGGTCTCGCGCCACCGTGGCCGGGAATGACCTACCGAACCTTGGGCCGAACGGGATACAAGGCCAGCCGGCTGATCTTCGGTTGTGGTGCGGCGCTCTCTTCCCGCCGCCAGGATCGACTGTTGCATACCGCCTTCGATGCCGGCATCAACGTCTTCGATGTGGGCTACAAACACTATTATGACAACGCTGAAAAACACCTCGCACCGTTCCTCAAAGCCCGCAAGGAAAAAATCTTCCTGATTTCAAAAGCAGCGGTCCCGGTGGACCGGGCGTGGAATGAAGAGCCAACGGTTGCCGAACTGAAGACCGCTGCACAGCGCTGGAGCGCATTTCTCGACGAATCGCTCGCCGAGATGCAGATCGATCAGGTGGACGCCTACTACCAGATGGGCGCGAACAACGTCACCGTAGTCGGCAGTGAAGAAGTGCGACGTGCATTCGAAGCCGCCAAGGCGGCTGGCAAGGTCAAACACATGGGGATCTCTACCCATCAGAACGCTGAAGCAGCACTGACCCGGGCAATTGAAACCGGTGCGTTTGATCTCGCCATGATCGCGGTCACGCCGGGTGGCTGGTATGACTGGGAGACCCGCAAGGTACTGCCGGGTTCTGCGCCCATGCACACCATGCGCCCCCTCTTCGACCGTGCGCGAGAATCCGGCATCGGCCTCATCGGCATGAAGGCAGGTCGTTTCCTCGCCGGGCGCATGTTCCTCGGCGCCGGTGATCCGGATGCGTTCAATGGCCAGTACACCGCAGACTTCCTGAAAGCAGAACTGTCGCCGTTTCAGCGCAGCTATGCCTACGTGCTCGGCCATGGCCTCGACGCGGTAAACGCGGACATGCAGAACCTTGTGCACCTGAAAGAGAACTTCATCGCCGCGGCGACCTCTCACACCTATTTCCCCGACGCACCCGGTCAGGCGATTGCCTGACCCCTGGTTGTCCGGAAAGGTTCCATGCGTACGCTGTACTACCAGCCCACTGCCGGTATTGCCGGAGATCTGCACCTCGCCGCTCTGATCGACCTGGGCGTACCGGTGGACCATATCCGCTCGGAGCTCGAAAAGCTCGGCATCAAGGGCCAGTTCAGTATCGAGGCACGACCGGCCAGCAAGATGGGCATCAGCGGCACCCAGGTGCACGTGCGTTATATCGACCAGACGGATCATCGCCACTGGTCAACCATCGAGAAGATGATCTGTGGTGCTGGCTTCCCTGCGTCGATCACCACCCGTGCCCTCGGCATCTTCAGACTCATCGCCGAAGCGGAAGCGCGTATTCACCGGATGACCGTGGAAGAAGTGCACTTCCATGAAGTGGGTGCCATCGATGCGCTCGTGGACATCGTTGGCAGCGTCATTGCGCTTGATTGGCTGAACGTAGACCACCTTGTCAGCGGGCCCGTAGAACTGGGCGCTGGTCAGGTACGGTGTGCGCACGGGCTGTTGCCTGTCCCTGCGCCCGCGACCCAGGAGATCCTCGCCGGTGTGCCCTGCACTTACGGCGGCGTGCAGGGTGAAGCGACTACGCCCACCGGCGCCGCGATTCTCAAGGCCAGCATCGTGGAGTTCCTACCTCGTGGTGTCTTTACCCCGGAACGGGTGGGTTATGGGGTGGGTCACAAGGACTTCGAGATTCCGAACGTACTGCGAATCGCGATTGGCGAGTACCAGAAGAGCCGCGTTTCGACAGATCAGACGCACTACAAACTTGAAGCCAATATCGATGATATGACCCCGGAGGCGTTCGAGCCGCTTCTTGAACGCCTGTTTGCAGCCGGGGCCAGTGACGTCTACCACACTCCGATCGTCATGAAAAAAAGTCGCGCCGCCACCTGCCTCACCGTGCTCAGTGATGCCGCGCATCGGCAGGCACTGGGTGATCTGCTGCTCAATCAATCGACGACGATTGGCCTGCGCGAAGTTCCCTTCATCAAGCGGGTTCTGCCCCGAGAAACCCGGGAGGTAACCACGTCCTTCGGTCCGGTACGCATCAAGATCGTTACCCAGCCCGATGGCCGCAGCCGCCATAAGATCGAACACGACGACGTGGTGCGGCTCGCTACGACCTCGAACCTTGACTACCGCAGCCTGCGCGCGCGCCTCGACCGGGAAGTCGCGGATCTGATCGGCGAGTTATGAACGTCCTGACGCTGCTTTCGAGCAGCGCCTGTCTCGGTCTGGTCGCCTGGGTCTCCTAGCGTCTGACCCGTGGCCATACTGATTCATCCCAGGATTTTTTTCTTGCCGGGCGATCCCTCACGGCGCCATTGATCGCCGGTTCTCTCTTGATGACCAATCTGTCGACGGAGCAGATGGTCGGTCTCGCCGGCTCGGCCTACGCATTCAACATGAGCAGCATGGCCTGGGAAGTCACCGCTGGTCTCGCCTGCATCGTGATGGCGCTGGTGCTGCTGCCACGTTATCTCGCATCCGGTTACACCACACTGCCGCAGTTCCTCGAGTCGCACTTTGATGGCCGGGTACGGCGTGCGTCGGCCTCTTTGTTTGTGCTTGGATATTCCTTGATCACCTTGCCGGCAGTGCTGTACTTCGGATCCATGGCGGTGCTGGCATTAGGCGATCTTCCACAGACGACGGGGCTTAACCACGACGACGCGCTCCTGTTGACGCTGGTGACCGTTGCCTACATCGGCGGTGCGTTTGCGATCGCCGGTGGACTGCGTTCCATCGCCATTTCCGACACGCTTTTCGGTGCCGAGCTTCTGATGATGGATTTTCTGGTAGCGATCCTCGGGCTCTTGCGTCTGGGTAACGGCAGTGTGCTCAACGGTCTTCATACGCTGAGAATGGTTCACCCCGAAAAGCTCAAGTAGATCCGCCGCGATCATGGCGGCGATTCGATTGCGATGTATGTGGGTACGGCTGCCGGATTCGGCGTCCTGCATCCCGTGTTTGCAAAGGGGTTCATGGACGGCCTCGACTCTGGCAGCCTCTTTGCATCCGCCACCCAGGACTGCGCCAACAAGTTCGCCGTGGCGGAGCGTATGTATGGTTTCCCCTTTACGCAGCCGTTCCCGGATCTGGACACGGAGGAACTGGCCATGGTGCAGTCACTCGATGTGCTCGAAGAACTCGAATTCCTCGCCTGGATGGAGGAGGAAGCCAATCGTGCCGAGGCCGGTTGAGCGTTTTCTGATCATGTGTATCGCCTGTTACCCCATCCACTACGCACTTGGCAAGGAGCCGACTACGGAGGCTGGCTTCCTGGAGTACCTCGGACAGATGGTCGAGGAAGATGGCGAATAGCTTGATCTGATGGACCTTGTCGAAGTGGAGGATCTGCCTGCTTCTGCCAACGACAACAACCGCCGCCAGGATAAGACCAAACAGAATCGTCAGCAGCTGGAGTTTGCACCATGAACCTCGCACGGGGCTTGATGGTTGCCTTCCTTCTGCTCACCAACTCGGCACTGGCAACAGAATGGAACGATCTTGATTCGGCCCAGCAAGACGTGCTGGCCCCTTTCAAGGACCGTTGGGAAACACTGGACGAAGACCGCCAGAATCGCCTCGCCACAGGAGCCCGGCACTGGTTGGCGATGGACGATGCCCAGAAGGAGCGCTTCGCGGATCGTTATGACCGCTGGAAGAACCTGACGGCCACGGATCAGCGCAGACTGCAGCAGCATATGCGAATCTATCGGAAACTCACTGCAGAGCAGCGGCACCGCATCAGAAATCGGCTGCGGGAGTTCAACGCCCTGCTACCGGATCGGCGCATGGAACTTCGCCACCAGTTCCGTGAGATGAATCCCCGCGAACGCGCACGGGCTCTGCAGCGCATGCGGGAAAACATGCGGGAGAATATGCGGGAGGAACAACTGCGCGAACAGCAATCACGTGAGCAACCACGGCAACGGCGGTGCGACTAAAGTCGTCCCCCGCGTTATAACGCTGCATAAAGCGCTCGAATGAGCCGCCCCGCCCGCGTGTCGTCATTAAGGTTCATCTGCATCTGGTTCATTACGTAGGCGACACCGAGACCACGCACGGGATCGGCAAACGCCACTGAACCTCCGGCGCCGGCATGTCCGAAGCTAGTTTCACTCGGTCCGTACTGGTTTTCCGTATTGAGGATCATGCCGCGGCTGCGTCGCAGTGGTCGCCCCAGCACCAGGTCTTCGGACAGGCCTACTTCCTGCTTCGCAAGTTCTGCAACCGTATCGGCCCACAATAGGCCGCCACCACCATTGGCCACAGCACCGTAGACCCTGGCGATGCCACGCGCTGTAGCCTGGGCACTGGCCGCCGCGATCTCGGCACGTCGCCAGGCGGCACTCGACGCATCCTGATAGGGACGAATCGACGGGTTTTGCAGCGCTACCGGATACAGTGCCGGCATCTTCATGGCGAGCAACGCACTCATGTCCGGCTGAATGCGGGCATGGTTCGGTCCGATCATGTCGGAAACCCTGGCGTGTTCCTGATCAGGTAGACCGATCCAGGCATCGGCATTAAGCGGTTTGGCGATTTCGGTATTGAAGATCTCGCCCAGCGTTCGTCCCGTAACCCTGCGGGTGATCTCTCCCGGCAGGTATCCCCAGTTGATCGCGTGATAGCCGGCAGCGGTTCCTGGCATCCAGAACGGCTCCTGCCGCGACAGGAGATCGATCATCTTCTCCCAGTCGTACAGATCAGCCGCCGAAACCTTGGTGCTGACGCCCGGAATCCCGCCCTGATGGGAGAGCAGCTGTCCTATGGTGAGCCCCCCTTTCGCCGCCTTGAGTTCCGGCCAGTACTTGCTGACCGGATCGTCGTAGGACACCCCGGCACGTTCAACCACCCACGCAAAGGCGATGGCACCGAGCCCTTTGCTGGTTGAGTAGACGTTGACCAGCGTGTCTTCCGTCCACGGTGTTTCGCAGGCGCGATCCTTGAAACCACCCCACAGATCAACCAGCAGTTCCCCGTCCTGCACCACGCAGAAACCTGCGCCCACGTCAGTATCCGCGGTGAAGTTCTTGGTAAAGACCTCACGAACCGCTTCGAATCCGGGACGAACCGTACCGTGAATCGGGAATTCCATGGGGGCTCCAGTGCTGCTGTCCAAACGGAAGCAGGGATCATAGCCGACCCCGGTGCTATCATCCCCCCCGCGCCCAGGTGTTGGAATTGGTAGACAGGCTGGATTTAGGTTCCAGTGTCCTTGTGACGTGCGAGTTCGAGTCTCGCCCTGGGCACCACCCCACTTCGCGAAGCGAAGTGGGACCCCGAAAGCGACTTCACGTAGTGAAGGCGCGTGGGGGGAAAGATCCAACTCCACTTCGCAAAGTCTCTCCCCGCTGCGAGAGAAACCCGCACTTCGTGGAACGAAGTGCTTGGCCCGGATGGTGAAACAGGTAGACACAGGGGACTTAAAATCCCCAGACCCTAACCGGTCGTGCCGGTTCGATTCCGGCTCCGGGCACCAATTAAAATCAGGTAGTTGCTGATTTTTTCCCACCGTTTTCTCTCTTGTTAATTTTGCTTGTTAGTAGACAAAAGTAGACGACCTAAGGGCTAGCTTCTAACCGGAAATCACCTGAATGAAAACAAATTGGCAGACACCGACGCGCCACGAACAACGATCTTCACTATCATTCCTCTGAGTCCACCGGCATCGTGGATCTCGGCAGTTGCCGTATGCGGCAACTGCCGAGATCCACGATGCCGGTGGGTTGAACGGTGGATCGCCAAGACCCTGCATGCCTTCCGCTCACTGACACCGAACGTCTTCTGCAAATA
>VGVE01000082.1 GCA_016874135.1 Gammaproteobacteria bacterium
GCGGTGTTCAGCAGCAGATCACGCAGATCGTCAAAGCGCGTAATCACATAGAACCCGGTGATCGGATCCTTCCAAACCGGCGCTTCATCGCGCAGCTTGGCATAGGCGTGGTACGGGCAATTCTGCAGATCATGGCTGAGGAAATTGATCTCTTCCAGCCGGGAAGGCACAACCGGAACGTAGGGTTTCTTTTCGTTTTTTGTATTGGCCGCAAGATCGACAGAAGTGCTCACGGATAACCTCCCCAGGAAAGTGAATGGTGTTGAGCGGATGCCTCTACGTGTAAAAGAAGCAGTTGTATCAGGTTACATCGGGTGCGGAAATCGTGCCGCGGATTGCCACCATGGTGCCGGCTTGACCGACCCAGTTTTCGCGATGGATGCGTCCACGAAACGAGGGCTTTTCGTCCACCCAACAAATCTGCTCAGGGGAAAGTGAGGCCAGTTGCTCAAGCTGCCAGATTCCGAGGCCATTGAGCATCTTCTCGAGCTTGCGCCCGATGCCTGTGATCTGGGTCAAATCATCCACCCGATTCGGTCGCTCATCGAGCAACACTGCCGCAGCTTGTCCCAAAGACAGACGTTCTGCCAGAGGCGCAGTAATCCGGGTTGCTGGTGAAGGCTGGGCGATAGTCCTCATCCGCACCCGCCCGCCATCTTCGAGTAGCCTGATGCGGCGTTGCAGGTCTTCGCGTTCGGCAAGTCCACTCTCGATGCGGATGCGCAGCTCGAGCCGTTCGGACTCGGCCGCCTCAGTCCGACCGCGCGCGGTGCGCAATTCGGATTCCAGCTGCATCGCCTGGCTGCGCGCGACGGACAATTCCTCCTCGAGGCGTTCTACCGCGTCTTTAAGCGCCGCGGCAATCCGCGGATCCGCAGTCTCGTTTTCCTCCATCTCGCGCAGCCGACTCATGGTCTTCTGGTGCGACTCACGCAGTGTTCGCAGTTCAGCGTCGAGTTTCTGCACGGAACGGGCTTCCCGATCAAGGGACTTTTCCAGCGCCTGTGTTCGCTGCTCTGCCAGGGTGCGGCCCGCGACCTCTTCCTCGACAGCGGACTCCAGCTCCCGCCGTCGGTGGCTTTCCCGCAACAGGCCACGCTCTTTGGACAACAACAGATCCTGTTGTGACTGGTGAGTGGTATCGAATTCGGCCTGCAACTGCGTGTACCGGTCATTGCTGCGACGCAGCTGCGTCCGGTACCACGCCGAGCCCAGCAGCCAGCCCACGATCAGCGCGACAGCGATGAAGGCGAGGATCTTGCCGATGAGGTAGATCATGTGGCGTTCTCTTTTCCGGCCAGCGCGGGTGTGGTTTTCTGAACCTTGATTTCGATAGGCCGGTTGAGCCCACGGCCTTCCGGTGTGGCGTTTGAAACCCGCGGTTCTGACTCCCCGTAACCCACTGCTGAAACCCGTCCTTCGTGGATGCCGTGTGCCAGAAGCGCACCACGGATTGCATCCGCGCGAGCCTGACTCAAATTCGGGTTCGCCGCAGTCCCGCCGCTGTCGTCGGTATGCCCCGCGACTTCAAATGCCGCGCCGCACTTCTGCAGTATCCCTGCGATCCGTTCGACAACCGGCCTTGGTTCCTCTGCCACCGCTGAGATGTTCGACCCAAGAAACGTACGTGATCCGGACAGCAGCCGATCGACGTCCTTCTGGCAGGTCGCAAGTGATCCCGGAAGCTCCTGAGCCATGCTTGGGGAAAGATTTGGGGAAGGACCCGGGGCAGGATCCGCGGAAAGATCTGCCTGAAGGACACCTTCGGTAGTCTCGATGGCCGCAACGAGATCTTCACCCGGCACACCTGGAATCGTCTCCGAATGACCGATCTGCCCACCCTTCCGGGCTGGCGCAGGATCCTCATCGCCATCGGCAACATCCTGCGCGACCGGTCGCTCAGGGCCGCGAACGTGCCCATCTGTGGCTACAGACGTGGCAGTTTCGCTGTCTAGTTCCTCACCACCATTCGATCCGACCCTTAACACTGTCTGGTTTAATACGTCGGTCACGCCTGGAATCGCTTCCAGACGCTTGATGACGTGATCGCGTTCTGCGGCTCCCGGCGCCTCACCAGCCAGCAGCAACTGCTGACCATCGACGTCGACCACTGCCCAGCCCTTCGGAGCGCCCAGATCGCCGAGCACCATGCTACTTTGTGCGGCCAGATCGTCTTCGATGTGAGGCACGCAGGCATAGAGCGCAACCGAGCTGAGGAGCGCAAACGTCATGATCAACAGCCACACTGAAGTGCGACGGTCCACTTAGGCCCCCTCCCTTACGCAACGCGTGTCTTGTCGACGTAAAGTATACGAACTCGTCATCCCAGAGTAGTCATCGGCATCGTCGGGACCGATTTGCCCTTGCACCAGTCCAGTCCCTCTGCGAGTGTTTTTGGCATTCGTGTCAACACGGCCGCGACCAACACGGCCACAGGAGAACCCGTCCACTATGACATCACCTCGAACCCTGCGTCTTGGCATCATCGGCGCCGGTGGTATCGCCGCCACTCAGATGCGTACTCTGGCTTCACGGAAGGATGTGGCCGTCGTGGCGCTGGCCGACATCAGCCCGGCGGCGCTGAAAGCAAGGGGAGAAACTTTCGGGATCGAAGCCCGCTACACCGACTTCCGGCAGATGCTGCGACAGGAAAAGCTGGACGCCGTCAGCATCTGTACGCCGAACACCACCCATGCGGAAACGGCGATGACAGCACTCAAGGCCGGTCTCGATGTGCTCTGCGAAAAGCCGATGGCCCACACCGCCGCCGCGGCCCGTCGTATGGTGGAAACCGCACACAAGACCGGCCGGAAACTAGTCATCGGTTTTCAGTACCGTTTCAACCCGCGAACGCAATTCCTGCGGCGTGCCGTCGACAACCAGGAACTTGGTCGAATCCGCTTTGGACGGGTGCAGGCACTGCGGCGACGGGGCATTCCCAACTGGGGCGTGTTCGGCCAGAAAGAACTCCAGGGCGGCGGACCACTTATCGATATCGGCGTCCATGTGCTGGAGATGACCCATTACACGATGGGCTCACCCAAACCAGTCAGCGCCAGTGCGGATCTCTTTACCTATCTCGGCAACAAGCCATCGAACCAGACCGAGTCCGTCTGGAAAGGCTGGGACTGGAAAACCTATACCGTTGAAGACCTCGCGGTTGGGCGCATCCGTTTCGAGGACGGTGCTGTGCTGCACATCGAATCGAGTTTCGCCGCCCATGTCGAGAAAGACACCTTCAACTTCCAGCTCCTGGGAGAAAGCGGCGGCTGCGTCTGGGATCCGGCACAGATCTTCCGCGACGAAGGGGGCTACATGGTCGACAAGGTACCCGGCTGGCTCAATCCGAAGCAGGGCTGGCAGGACATGTTCGACGCGAAGATGCACGCGTTCGTGGACCACGTTCTGCACGGCAAACCCACTATCGCGCCGGCTGAAGATGGCCTTGCGGTGCAACAGATGCTCGACTCGCTGTACCGCTCCGCTGCAAAGGCTGGCAAGGAGGTCGCGATTCGCTGACGTCGCCCGTTTCTGCCATGAGTCCCGCTAACGGGAATCCGCATGGCAACTTTAGAGGGTCACGGGCTAGAATCCGGGTCGTTCTGGATAACCAATACAACACCACTCACACCAGGGGGAAACAATGGCGGAAGCGTCTCTGGAAGACGATCTCAACAATCTCACGATGTCTCGCGAAGCGGAGCCGCTGCTTGCCGCCGTAAAGGCGCACATCAAGGAAAACGTTGATCCGATCAGCGAGGAATTTCACCGCCTCGCCGCGCAAAAGACCGATCGCTGGTCCTGGCATCCCCGGCAGCTCGAGTTGCTCGAAGGCGCCAAGAACAAAGCCAAGAAGAACGGCTTATGGAACTTTTTCCTGCCCGACGCCGACACGGGCGAAGGCCTGAAGAACCTTGACTATGCCTACATCGCTGCGGAACTCGGCAAAAACCCGCTGGCGTCCGAAACCCTGAACTGTTCAGCGCCGGATACCGGCAACATGGAAGTACTGGAGCGTGTGGGGACCCAGGCCCAGAAGGATAAGTGGCTGAAGCCTTTGCTCAACGGCGAAATCCGCTCGGCGTTTGCTATGACCGAGCCGGGCCTGCCTTCATCCGATGCCAAGAACATCGACTGTCGCGCCGTGCTCGAAGGTGATGAGTGGGTCATTAACGGCGAGAAGTACTACATCTCTGGCGCCGGTGATCCGCGCTGCAGGATCATGATCACCATGGTACGCACCAGTCCCGATGCTCCGCCGCACCGCCAGCAGTCGCAGATTCTGGTACCGCTGCCGTATCCCGGCGTGGAAATCGTCGGTCCCATGCATGTCTTCGGCCACGACGATGCCCCGCACGGCCACATGCATCTGCGCTTCAAGAACGTGCGCGTTCCGAAAGAGAACATGCTGCTCGGCGAAGGCCGCGGCTTCGAAATCTCCCAGGTCCGCCTCGGACCCGGTCGAATTCACCACTGCATGCGCTCCATCGGTCAGGCGGAGCGGGCTCTAGACCTGATGGTCCGACGTGGTCTCTCCCGCGTTGCCTTTGGCAAGCCCATCGCACAGCTCGGAAAGAACGTTGAAGTGATCTCCCGTGCCCGCATCGAGATCGAAGCCATGCGCCTCATGGTGCTCAAGGCCGCTAAAGCGATGGACGTGCTCGGCAACAAGGAAGCCCGCGTGTGGGTGCACATGGTCAAGGCACTGGTGCCGGAGCGCGTATGCCAGATCATCGACCAGGCCATCCAGATTCACGGTGCAACCGGCGTCTCCCAGTGGACACCCCTGGCGGCGATGTACACGGGTCAACGTACGCTGCGAATCGCTGACGGCCCGGACGAAGTGCATCACATGGTGGTGGGCCGGCACGAACTGCGAAAGTACGACGGCCTGCTGTAAGTCACCGGAGGTATTTAGGCCCTCTACGATCGTCGGCACCACAACCTTGAGCGCACAGGATCGCGCTCAAGGTCGGCCGCGACGATCCTGCCGCAGGATTCCAACCTGTGGCACGCCTTGCGCATCAAACCGCGCACGCCTACTACCACACCCACTCAGTAATCGGACTTGAGTAAAATTTCACGCTTTACATAGCCATCGCAATCTACAGCGTCTTCAATTCTCAAAGCACTTGTCTCACCTACCCTTGTACCCGCTCAATCGCCTCGTCGGCGGTAAATCTGGTTCGCGCCGCACGCCAGATCCTCGATTACACCTCCCGTGATGTTGAAGATCCGTTGTTCCTGACCGGTTTTTCACAAGGCGGTCACGCCAGCTACGCCGCACATCGTCTGATCGAAAACGACCCTTCGATCCCCTGGAAGTTGACCGGAACCGCTGGTATCGCGGGACCATTGGATCTGGCGGGTACTGGCCTGCCGGCGAGACTCGAAGGCAAGTCCAGATTCAGCAGCCTCTACCCAAACTGGATTGCCTTGTCCTATTCACGGGTCTATGGCCACCCGCTCAATGACGTGATCCGTGAACCCTGGGCGAGCAACAGCGTCGCGCTGTTCGCTGGCAACAACGATGGCGCACCCATCATCAGCGCGCTGCCGAAAGATCCGCGGGAACTGCTCGCGGAATCCGCAACTACGGCCATCCTTCACAGCGAACCACACTGGTTCAAGGATCGCCTGGCAGAGAACAGCATCCTCGACTGGCAACCGCACATCCCGGTGCGCGCCTGGAACGTAACGCGCGACGACGATGTTCCCCGGTCAGACATCCTCGCGCTGGCAGAAGCGGCACAAGCTCACGGCTTCAACTTCAGCGCTGCAGACCTCGGTGCGTTCAATCACGATGAGTCAATCCTTGCCGCTGCGCCGCAGGTACTCCGCTGGTTCGAGCGCCTGAGGGAGAGCCGCTGAACTAGAGCTACGGGTGTCCGGCAAGCGGCGGTCAACCACAAACGGATGCAACGCATTATCAGTCACACTAATCAGAAGCGGCGATGCCTTGCCACCCTGATCCACCTGAATACGCTGCAACTGCCTGACTTTGAGGGCTGTATCTCTAACCCATCGGTGCCCATCACCGTGTAGATACAGCATCGGCCGCGCAAACTGCGAGACGATCTGGCCAAACGACTCGAAGAACTGTGCTGTCGCTGTGGACGGCTGGCCATGACCAAATACCAATGCCGCAAAGACAGCTTCCTCTCGCTGCTGCGAGAGTTGGGAATGCAACCACTGTAGGTTTGCCTGGTGTCGTTAATCCCACTCAGCCTTGTCATGTACCCGCCCCCCAACGAGATGCAGCACCACAAAGAGAACCGACTGAGGCACGAATGCAAAATTGGCTGGATGTGATTCCTGCCGAACCACATCTTCAAAACCGGTCCACTGCTGCTCGAACGCCCTGAAGTGGTCCAGCCAGAAACTCCACGCACGCGCTGGTCGGGAACAATCGTTCCACTCGTTGTCGCCGGGGATGATGAAAACCGGGACCGTCGATCCCTTGAGAATACGCGCGATGCTGGCGTATTCGCCTGCTCGAAAGAACGGTGTTCCCGGTTTGATATCGCCGAGATGGACGATAAAGGCCGTGCCCGTTGGCAGCCCGAGGAGATCGGTTGCGAGCCGGACTCGCTCTTCGGGTCGGTACGGCACATCACCCATCGCGGCGAAGCTGATACGAACATCCTTTGGGGTGGCAACCGCCGAGGATACGGCGAATACGCAGAGCAGCGGCAGGCGCCGCATCAACTCAGCATCGTCCAGTTTTCTCCAAAGGGGCGGACGACACTGGAAAACGTCCAGGCCGATTTCGGCTGATGGGCAAGCCGGAAACACTCTTCCGCAATGTCATCAGGTTTACAGAAGAATTCATCCGGCTTATCGGCCCAGCGTTTGCGGGTCCAGGGCAGATCAATCACGGCGTCGATGGCGACATAACTCACATGCACACCCAATGGGCCGAGATGGCGCGCCATGCTTTCCGCGAGAATGCGCTGCGCCGCCTTGGTGGGCGCAAACCCGGCAAAGTGCGCTACACCCCGCCACGCGGCCGTATTGCCCGTGACAACAATCGAACCGTGCCCCTTCGCAATCATGTCAGGTGCGACCACCTGTCCGAGGTGCAGCAGACCCAGTGTGTTGACTTCAAAATTTTTCTGTAGCACCGAGGATTCGACATCGAGAAAGTTGCCGAACGCCCCGCCGACAGCGTTGTGTACCGCCACTTCAGGTGCTCCCATTCTGGATCGGATCTCCTCAAGCGTGCTGCGAAAGGCAGCGGCGTCGCTGACATCACACGGGAACACCTGCGCACCCGGAAGGTCCCTGGCGACAGCTTCCAGACGTTCACGATTGCGCGCGATCAACGCAACATCGTAGTCCTTCGCAAAACGGCGCACACACGCGGCGCCGGTTCCAGGGCCTACCCCAGTAACGATACAGACCCGTCGGCTCATACAGGGTTCCCTTCTTTAAACAGGGCGCGCGCATCGAGCGGCCACAAGGGTTCTCGGGTGGATTGGCGCGGAAAGACCGCGATGTTCTGGGTAACGAGACCCGGTGTGTCGGCGGTGACAATCGCTCCGGCGATCTCACGAAAACCCGCGCGAAAGAGATTGCTCGACTTGAGCGCCACATAGCGGTATCGCCGTACATCGATACCGAGTGCCAGAAACGGCTCCGGATCGAACGTCTGTGATCGTCGCGATGCGACCACCACGTCCATGCCATCGATCACCAGACGCGCCATGGGGCCGAGATTCAATGGGGCACCCTTCATCATGGCCTGCAGAACCAGACGCCCATCGCTCAGAGACTTCACGCAGACAGAAGTGACATTCGGTGCACCATGCAGCGTATCGGTGCGGCCACCCAGCGTAATTTCGATGACGTTGCTGGTGCCGGCACGGTGGGCTTGTGCAGCGGTGACCGGATCAACAATAAAGCCAAAATACGCTTCGGTACCCAGTCCCGCATCGAGCATGGCCCGCCGCAGATGAGTGCCGTCTCCGGGTGCGCCACCACCACAGTTATTGGAGGTTTCATTGATGACGACGGGCCCTTCGACACCTGACACCACCAGCGCCTTCGCTTTCTGCACCGACTGTGCGCCATCGAGACTGTGCACACGGAAGGCTTCGCGTTTCGCCCACAGCTTGGCAGCCACAGTCATCGCCTGTTCGCGACCCTCTCCCTGTCTCGAGGTGGCGACGATAAACGAACCGACATGGGGCACATCCGAGTGGGGAAACCCGTGAAACCACGAGAGATCAGGCAAACCGGAACGGTCTTCGCGTTCAAGAACCTCTGCCAGTATCTCTGCACCAATGCCTTCGAACGTCGTGGTCGTTGGCAGCAGCATCGGCAGTCGTACAACATCACACCGCCCTCGCCACCCTTCGCTGGCTTGTCGGATGACCAGATCCATCGCCTCTCTGGCGCGTTCATGAAAGTCGATGTGCGGATACTGATGGCAGGGAAACATGCCGTTAAGCGAATCTGCCATGGCCTGCGTGACGTTGCCGTGCAAATCAAAGACCGCCACCACCGGAATATGGTCACCGACAAGATCACGCACATGGCGGCAGAGGTCGCCTTCCAGATCCGGTATGCCGTCCACTACGTCGGCGCCATGCAGGCATAACACAACACCCTCCACGGGCAAGGCGTCTGTTAGCCGATCGATCAATTCATCCCGAAGATGACTATACGTTTCCCGTTCAATCGTTCCGGAAGGCTGGGCCTGGGCATACAAGAGGGGAATCGGCGTTACACCACGGACTTCGCAGGTTCGAACGGCGCCACCCACATGAGTTTCCATCGTGCGGGTCGGCAGCATCGCCTCGCCGCGCAGGATAGCAAACGCGTCGAGGCGCGTGTGCCCCTGCGCATAAGTGTTGGCCTCGTGGTCGATACCACCGATGGCAATGCGCATGTCAACAGGCCTTAGTTAGCGCGATACGGTCGAGATAATGAAGAAGCTCCTCCGTCCGATGCCGTTGGCTGAAAGCAAGCCATTCGGCATCAGTCAGTGCCCGAACCGATTTCGCCATATCAGCTGCAGCGGCAGGATGATCCTCGATCAGTTCGAAGGGTAGCTGCCGCACCCGAATGGTGAACAGGATACAATCCGGAGCGAGGCGCCGGAGGGTCTGCCGCTCAGTTCTGATGCCCAAGTCGGGGATCTTCTCTGGCTGCTCGATGTCCCGATCCAGCGGTTCGAAGAGCTCACTTGGGCCGTAAAGGAACCAGTTGCGTCGCTCGAGGACGCGGCCTTCCGGCAATCTCTCAAACACCGCCTGCATCCGGTCTCCGAGCAGTTCATTGAGGCCCGCCTGACCCTCGTGCAATCCAGTGAGGCTCGCGCCCAGCTTGTCACGCAGTGTCCAGAAAGACGGTGCACAGAGGCTTGCCGCCTCCAGGCGCCAGAGCCCAGCCGTTTGCACCATGAGACAGAGATCATCGGGAACCCAGAGCGCCGCATCTGCCAGCGGCCCAAAGCCCGCTTCGGGCGCAGGCACTCCGCGTTCGCGAAGAAAACCCTTCAACTGCTCAACCAATACCGGAACAAAGCGGGCACCTGCGGGCGTCTGCGCCACCACATCCTGAAAACAGGACCGATACAGCCGAAGCTTGCTCGCGATGTCCACAGGACCCGCCGCTTCGGGTAACCAGTCGTGCGGCTCTATCGGACTCAGACCCACCCGGTACCGCTGGGCCCCACCCCGCCACGGCGGATCTCGGAAAAAAGCGGCTGCTTCGTCTGCCGAGACGGTGACCGGTGAAACCATTCGAACTCCAGCTGCAGCAATCAGGCGACGGAATACCGCAACATCACACGGGACCTGTCGGCAAGACCCTTCTGGAAGCGTGGACCCCAGGTGCCCCACTCCGCCGAGTACTTGCCACCCATCTTGCCGAGGACCGCGTCATGCACAGCCTTGTCACCGACGATGGCACCTTCAGTCATCACCACGGCCAAGTTTTTGTATTTCCCTTCGGACTGCTGCCAGGGACCGACGTCACCCACCCAGACCCGCGCCTGCTTCATCCCTTTGCCGATCGCCACGGCGCGCCAGGCAGTGCCGGAGGTCACCACGTACATCGCGCCCTCATGCAGCTGGAACCAGACTTCAGCCTGACAACTGCTTTCGCTGCCATCCGCCTTCAGCGGCGTGATGTAGATAAGGGGGGATTCCGCCATACCCTTCGCCACATCAGCAAAGGACTTCAACGGCAAAACCGCAGGCAAGGCTGCGAGCGCAAGCGCCGCACCCGACGTCTTCAGAAAACGACGACGATGAATCATCATGAAACCTCCATAGTTGTGATTCGTTCAGCAATCTTCGCTGACCAGATTTTCGGCCCTTCGATGTGTACCGATTCACCCCGGGCGTCCACCGAGACGGTAACCGGCATGTCCTGCACAGTGAATTCGTAGATCGCTTCCATGCCAAGATCTTCGAACGCCAACACCTTCGCCGCCTTGATCGCCTTTGCGACGAGGTAGGCCGCGCCGCCTACTGCAATCATCGACACCGCCTTGTTGTCGCGAATCGCGTCGATGGCGGCCTTACCGCGTTCGGCTTTACCGATCATGCCGACAAGGCCACTCGCTTCGAGCAGCTGGCGCGTGAACTTGTCCATACGCGTTGCTGTCGTCGGACCCGCGGGACCTACCACTTCATCGCGTACAGGATCCACGGGTCCTACGTAGTAGATAACCCGATTGGTGAAGTCGACAGGCAGTTTTTCTCCACGATTCAGCATGTCGATGAGGCGTTTGTGGGCGGCATCGCGACCGGTCAGCATTTTCCCGGACAGCAGCAGCGTATCGCCGGCCTGCCAGGTACCCGCTTGTTCCCGCGTCAGCGTATCGAGGTTGACTCGCTTCACTTCAGGCCCGAGTTCGAATGCAATGTCCGGCCACTCATCAAGATCAGGCGGGGTGAAGACCGCAGGGCCGGAACCGTTCAGTTCAAAGTGCACATGCCGCGTAGCAGTGCAGTTGGGAATTACCGCGACGGGTTTATTGGCAGCATGCGTCGCGTAGGTCTTGACCTTCACATCAAGCAGCGTCGTCAGACCACCCAGCCCTTGCGCACCGATACCGAGCGCATTCACTTTGTCCATCAGCTCGATACGCAGCGCCTCCGTTTTGTTGGCTGGACCACGTGCCTTGACCTCTGCCATATCGAGCGGCTCCATGAGCGCTTCTTTGGCGAGCAACATGGCCTTCTCCGCTGTGCCGCCGATACCCACACCAAGGATGCCTGGAGGACACCAACCCGCCCCCATCTGCGGCACGACAGACAACACCCAGTCCACCACCGAGTCCGACGGATTGAGCATCGCAAACTTGGCCTTGGCTTCGCTGCCACCACCCTTGGCCGCAACTTCGATCTCAAGCTTGTCACCCGGCACGATCCGGGTGTGAATGATCGCCGGGGTGTTGTCCTTGGTATTGCGACGCAAACCATCGGGATCTTCCAGCACAGAAGCGCGCAGTACGTTGTCCGGTTGCATGTAGCCGCGGCGCACGCCCTCGTTGATCATGTCTTCCACCGACATCGTGCCTTCCCACCGCACATTCATGCCGACAGAAAGGAAGACGTTGACGATGCCGGTGTCCTGGCAGATCGGCCGTTTGCCGATCGCACACATGCGCGAATTCACCAGCACCTGGGTCAAGGCCGCCTTGGCCGCCGGAGATTCTTCCACTTCCCACGCTTTCACCATGGCGCGCAGGAAGTCAGTCGGGTGGTAATAGGAAATGAACTGCAGCGCATCGGCGATGCTCTGGATCAAATCGTCCTGACGGATCACGGTCATGGGCAGCCCTCGGAAAAGAATGGCCGCATCATACCGCGAGGTCTCGCGGACAATGCAGCGACCTTGCGGCTACCTCGACGTCAAAGACCCTGCCCTGATCAAGAGAACGACTTTTCTCTGCTCGCTCCGCCCATAGTCCGGCCTCCCCTATACTCGGGTGCTCACTCAAACAAACCGCCAGAGCCATGTACGTCGTCTTCATCCATGGGCCCACCGCGGCAGGCAAGTACACCATCGCTTCGGCACTCTGTGAAAAACCGGACTCAGTCTTTTCCACAACCATCTGGCGGTGGACACGGCAAAGAGTCTCTTCGACTTTGGGACGCCACCGTTCATGGCCATGCGGGCGACCATCTGGCTTGCGGCCTTCCATGAAGCGGCGGCAGCAGGGACGAGCTTCGTCTTTACCTTCGCTCCCGAAGCGACCGTGGACCCTGGACTGATCGAACAGATGTGTGAAGCCGTATATTCACAGAACGGGCGAGTTCACTTTGTTGAATTCTTGTGTTCTGAAAGCGAAGTGTTGAAACGTCCCGGCAATGAGAGCCGCGGACAGTTCGGCAAGCTGGTCGATGTTGATCTCTACGTGGAGATCGCGCGTAAAGGCGGTTTCAGTTTTCCCCCGCTGCCTGAACCGCTCCTGCGGATAGACACCGAGCGCTGTTCTGCTCACGAAGCTGCTGATCAGATCGAGTCTGCCCTGGCTCGCAACTAACCAGAATACAGTTCACGATCCTAGCCTCACTTTGCGAATCGGTTTATGCCGGTCTGAAAACCACCACAGCCTCACCCACTGGCGAGTGCTCGAACGCCACCGTGACTTTCATGCCGGCCTTGACCGCGCCGGGTTCAACGTCCACCAGATTGGTATTGACCCGCACGCCCTCCTCCAGATCCACCTGCGCCATGATGACCGGCAAACGGCCCGCATGGCGTGGATGGTATTCACGACGCAGAAGTGCATGGGTGTACACCGTACCGCGGCCACTCGCGTCGGCCCACTTGATCTGCGTGGATCCACACGACTGGCAACGACTGCGTACCGGGAACATCCAGTTGCCGCAGTCGTCGCAGCGTTGCAGCCGCAGCTTGCCGGATCTGGCGCCATCGAAGTACGGCAGATTGGAATTGTCAGGTTCAGGAAACCAGGAGGTAGACATGGGGATTCCTTTTGGTTAGGCCGCTTCGGGAGCCAGTACAAGGGTCGCGTGGTAGTTCAGAACACCACCGTTGCCGGAAACCAGAATCAGGTCGTTCTTCGCCTGACGTGCACCACCCTGCCCTCGGCCCTGAATCACGGCTTCGGCAACGGGGGTCATGCCCCACATGTAGTACGACGATAATTCTCCGCCGCCGGTGTTGGTTGGCAATCCGCCTCCCGGTCCCAGTTTGCCGTCAGCAACAAACGCCCCGCCTTCTCCCTTCCGGCAGAAGCCGTAGTCTTCAAGCGTTGCAATCACCGTGTAGGTGTAGCAGTCATAGATCTGGCATTGGGTGATATCGGCAAGTTTCGCGTCAGCCATCGCGAGGGCTCGTGGTGCGGACCGCGCTGCTGGCGTATGAATCGCCGGATCCTTGTTGGCCATACCTGCATCATGACCGTGCGCCTGGGCAAACCCGCGGATGTAGACCGGTGGCTGCTTCATATCACGCGCTCGTTCTGCTGACGTGACGATGACAGCCACACCGCCATTGGAAACGAGACAACAATCGAGTACATGGAACGGCTCAACCACCCAGGGTGAAGCGTTGTAGCCTGCAAGATCGAGGGGTTCCCGCTTGGTGGCGGCCGGATTCATAGCAGCCCATTGCCGTTGACCGATGGCGATCTGCGCAAAATGGTCCTGCGTCGTACCGTACAGATCCATATGCCGCTGCGCGGCCAGCGCATACATCGGTAATGCGCCGGCAAAACCGTAGAGGGGATAGAGCGAGCCCATGGCATTACGCCGGCCACCACCGGCATACGCGGCACCGGTGCGCTGGCCTTCCTGCAACGGCGCATCGGCAAACACGCAGACGACGTTATTGGCGAGCCCGTTGGCGACGGCCATCGCCGCATACTGGATCATCTGCCCTGCGCTCGAGCCATAACCCTGCATGAAGGTCAGCAGGTTGAGTTCCTGCAGGCCGAGTGAGATGTGCAGCGGAATGCTGACGGCATTGCCGACGCCGGCATTGATCAAGAGACCATCGACGTCCGATTTCTTGAGACCCGCATCTTCAATGGCGAGGTACACCGCTTCTGCAGCGAGGTCTTCAGCCTCCCGATAGACGCGGCCCATGGCGGTTACGCCAAGACCGCAGATCGCGGCGGCGCTGTTCATGGGATGGGACATATAAGCTCCCCGGATGCCTGAATTGTCCGGACATTATCCACAACGATCCTTGGACACACACCCCGTAGAGCTTGTCGGCAGTCTCGTGAAACGGTTCTAATGACCGGTGTTACCGAATTCGTCCGGAGAAACTCATGGCCTACGCCCCCTCCACCCGCCCTTTCTATGATGCGGACAGCCACGTCATGGAGTTGCCGAACTTCCTGCGCGATTTTGCCGACCCCGCCATTCGCGAGGAGATCGTGCAGGTCAACTACAGCGCCTCTCTCGTGACTGACGAAGAGGTTGTGGTGATCCTTGCCCAGGGAGGCAAACACTCTGCAGAACACGTGAAGGCGCAGATCGCGCTCGGTGATCATCTCATCGCCAAATCCAAGGAAATCCA
>VGVE01000083.1 GCA_016874135.1 Gammaproteobacteria bacterium
CCAGATCGGCGAGCAGTCATTCAACATCGCCCGCATCGCTTGGCTCTCCATGGGTTTGCCACTGGAAGTCGCCGCCACGACGGTGGATTCCCAGTGTGGCTCCTCCCAACAGGCCACCTCTCTCGGCGCCGCCATGGTGGCTTCCGGCATGGAAGACATCGTCATGTGCTGCGGCGTCGAGATGATGACCCGCGTGCCGCTCGGCTCGAACATGAAAGACGGCGTGCCGATGGGTGAGTCCTACATGTCGCACTACCAGCCGACCTCGCAGTTCATGGGTGCGGCAATGATCGCCGAGGAGTACCAGATCTCCCGGCGTGATGCGGACGCGTTCGGCCTCAAGAGCCAGTCCAACGCGATTCGCGCCTGGAACGAAGACCGCTTCGGACGGGAAATCGTGCCGATTGAGGTGCCGGTCCTCGATGAGAAGGGTCAGCTGACCGGACAAACCAAAGTGATCTCCCGTGATGAGGGCCCACGCGCTTCTTCCATGGAAGCCCTCGAAGGTCTGCAGCCGGTACCCGGCCAGACGATTCACACTGCGGGTTCATCCTCGCAGGTGTCCGACGGCGCTGCCGTAGTCATCCTCGCCAGCAAAAAGGCCGTGGATGAGCTCGGACTCAAGCCCCGCGCGCGCATCGTGGCCAGCACCCTCGTGGGTGTGGATCCGGTGACGATGCTGAAAGGGCCAATTCCGGCGAGCCGCAAAGTGCTCAAGCAGACCGGTCTTACAGTGGAGGACATCGACGTCTTTGAGGTGAACGAAGCGTTTGCTTCCGTGGTGCTGGCCTGGCAGAAGGAGCTGAATCCTGACCCAGCGCGCGTCAACCCCAACGGCGGCGCCATCGCCCTCGGGCACCCTACGGGTTCCACCGGTGCACGACTCATCACCACAGCCCTGCATGAGCTCGAAAGAAGTGTTGGCCGCTACGGTCTAATCGCTATGTGTTGTGGCGGCGGACTCGGCACCGGCACCATCATCGAGCGCCTGTAAGACCCTCTCTCGCATTGGAGAAGGCCGCGGCTCAAGCGGGCCGCGGTACTGCAAATGGCAGAAGCCACAGACCTTTCCGCGGAAGTGACACGAGCCGGTTTGTTACGCCGGCTCGGCGGCATGCTCTACGACTCGATGATCCTGATCGCCATCTGGATGATTACGCTGTTCGCACTGGTCGCGCTCAACAACGGCAACGCAGTCACCGGCTTCGGCCTGCAGTCCCTGCTCTTTCTCGAAACGTTTTTCTTTTTTGCCTGGTTCTGGCGTGAAGACGGCCAGACCGTCGGCATGATGGCCTGGCGCATGCGGGTGGTGTCCAACAACGGCACACCGCTGACGCTCACCCAGATCACCACACGTTTTGCCGGTGCCTGTCTCTCGGCAATCTGCCTGGGGCTTGGTTATCTCTGGATCCTGGTAGACCCGGAGCGTCGTTCATGGGGTGACATCATGAGCGACAGCCGTGTGGTGGTGGAGCCGAAAAAGAAGGCCTGAACGAAAGCGAAATGTGGGCCGTTCAGACAAACCGTCTGGCGCCCCATAACGCCAACAACCAGCAAAGTCCGATAGGAATGAGCACCGCAATGAGCGGATCGAGGTGATAGACCTCGCTCATCGGCGCAAACAGATCCTGCAGATACTTGAAGACGAGTCCCACGAGAATGCCGACGGTGAGGCGCAGCCCCAGTCTGACCTGCCGCATGGGGCCAAGCACAAACACCATGGCAAGGAAGTTAAATCCAAGAATCGTCAGCGGCAACAGCAGTTTGGTGTAGTACGCCACTTCATAGGACCGCGCATTGAGCCCTTCCCGCTGCATATACTCGATCTGCTGTTCGAGCGCATTCACCGAGAGTTTTGGCGCCGCAACAAGTATACGCACAGACAGCATCTGTGGATCCACGCTGCCGTTCCAGCGCTCCTCGGCACGGGTGGCCGTCCGCGTCTGTTTCGGTTCGATAACAGTTTCGGTGATGTCCTTGAGAATCCAGTGTGCATCCGCACCCGGAACGTACACTGCACTCGCTGCCTGTAACGTTCGGATGAGATTGCCCGCATCGTCCTGCCAGAACTGGCGGATATCGAGCAACTCCCCAGCTTCGCTGATCGCGGCCACACTCATGTAGAGGCCACCTTCGCGATACCAGTACCCGCCCTGGATACGGATCGCATCACTCGAATAACGTTCCTTGGTTTTGTATCTCTCCGCCTCTTCTTCCAGTTTCGGCCCGTAGACCTCACCAACGAGATAGCCCAGCCCGATCACCACCAGCAGTGGCAGCAGCAGACTAGCCAGCAAGCGCGATACCGACACACCTGAGACCCGCATCACCATGAGTTCGCCTCGACTCGCAAGATTGCCGAGTGCCAGCAAGGTGCCGAGAAACGCTGCAAACGGCAGTAGCTCGTAGATCCGGCGCGGCGTCGTCAGCGCCACATAGGTCGCCGCCTGAAGGAAGGTGTAGTTACCGCGCAGTTCATCGATCAGTGCAAACACGCTGACCAACATGACGAAGGCGAGCACCACCACCAGGGTGGCGCTGATCGTATGCCGGAAGATGTGCCAGTCGAGAATCAGCGGCAGCACGGCTCTCAACTCACCGGTTGCGCCACGCGGCGCAAAAGAAACTGGAGCACCAGGAGCATAAGCGCGTGCACGACCCACATCCCGGCACCCAAGGGTATCCGTTCCTCTTCGAGCAGATAGTGATTGACCATGATGGCGAGGTAATAGAGAAGCAGCAGAATCAGACCCGGCAGCACTTGCGAGAAGCGGCTAGCACGTGGTCGCACCCTGGCCATCGCCACCGCGATCAACGCGGCCACCAGCGTGAATACTGGCAGCGCGATCCGCCAGTGCAGCTCTGCGGCGCCCTTGCCAGTGGCTGGCAGCTCCCGCGTCAGTACGCCGGTAATGCCAACCCGGTTACTCCCGCTTGCATCCGTTGAAATCCGTTGGCCGAGGGTGTTGAACTCGATCAGGCGATAGTCCGCCGCACCCGCCAATCCCTCATAACTCTGGCCCTTCTCCAGAACGAGGAACTGCGATCCGGTGTTGGCATCAAAACGCTGCGTGCCGGATTCCGCCCAGGTGGTGACTTCGCGCCCGTCGTCGAGGCGCTCCCAGATAAAAACCGTACCGAGCCGGGTGCGATCCTCGGACACTGTTTCCGCGTAGAGAACCCGGGTTCCGCGGGAGTTGGTGTTGAAGACCCCGGGGTTCACGTTCTGGAAATCCTGGCGGGCACGCTGCTCGAGGAAAAACTCACCGAGCCGCTGGTTTGACCGCGGCGCCAGTTCAAAGGCCAGCCAGCCAACGAGCCCACACATCAGCAGCGCCGGCCAGGCGACCCACAGCAACAGGCGTAGGGTACTGAGACCCCCGGATTGCAGGATGACCATTTCGCTTTCGGCATGCAGCCGGGACAGTGTCAGCAACACCGCGACAAAGAGCGCAAACGGCAGAATGAGCTGGAGAAACTCCGGCAACCGCAGCTGGATGATCGTCAGCAGGGTGTCGGCTGCATACTTGCCGGCGACAGCATCCTGCAGATAACCGATGAATCGGCCACCGGCGCCGATCAGAAGCAGCACCAGCGTGGTGACGATCAATACCGCCAGCAATTCCCGTGTGACGTATCGGGCCGCAACACCCAAGAAGTGATGACTCCATGCATATGGGATAAGGGGGCACTACTGCTAAACTCGGCGCCTTCCAGGACAGCCGACGCGACGCATTATGAAGTATTTGGTTTCACCCGGGCAGCCATCGCAGGTTTCGACGCCATTGTTGATTGGCAGCCTTGCGACCGTACGCAGCAGCATCAGCAACGCCGCGGCAAGGGCGACCCTGCAGGCCGCCACCCGCGACTTCAAGGACCAGGCGGGGGACACGCTGCTCGTAAACCTGCCCGATGGCGGCATCGAGCAGGTGCTCATTGCGGGCGGGTGTGATGTGGGCCTGAACACAACGCAGTACCGAAAAGCGATCCAGGCCGTAGCGAGTGTTCTGGCGACTGCGAAGGTTCAGTCGGCGGTGTGGACGTTGCATTCGACCCGGGTAGACGGTGGTGATGTTTACTGGCGAGTGAGCAATGGTCTGACGGCCATCAGCCTCGCGACCTATGTCTACCATCGCCACAAGTCCACCCCTGCACCGGCGCAGCCCCTGCGGCGCGTCACCGTCCTGTGTGATGACCGCTCCAAGGACAGCTGTGCCCGCGCCGTCAATGAAAACAATGCGCTCGGCAGCGGTCTCGCACTGGCACGGGATTTGGGTAATGAACCGCCCAACGTCTGCAACCCCACCTGGTTGCTCGGGGAAGCGCGCAAGCTCGGCACACTCGACAAGGTCACGGTCAGCGCTCTCGATGAGAAGAAGATGCGCGAACTCGGCATGGGTTCGTTCCTGTCTGTTTCCCATGGCAGCGAATCACCCGGCAAGTTGATCATCGTGCAGTACAAGGGCGGCAAGCGCGGTGACGCGCCGGTTGCGCTCATCGGCAAAGGCATCACCTTCGATACCGGTGGCATCAGCCTCAAACCTGGCCCCGGCATGGACGAGATGAAGTTCGATATGTGTGGTGCCGCATCCGTGCTCGGCGCCACCCGGGCTGCGGCAGAGGCGAAGCTGCCGATCAACATTGTCACGCTGGTGGCCGCTGCAGAGAACATGCCGAGCGGGCGCGCCACCCGCCCGGGTGACATCGTGCGCAGCATGTCCGGCAAGACCATCGAAATCCTCAATACCGATGCCGAAGGCCGCCTCGTGCTGTGTGATGCCATCACGTATTCACGCCGCTTCAAGCCACGCGTAGTCATCGATGTTGCCACCTTGACCGGTGCGTGTGTGATCGCCCTCGGCGCTCATGCCAGCGGGCTTTTCTCCAACGACGATGATCTGGCGAACGCCCTTTTGGCGTCAGGCGACTGGAGCGGGGATCGCGCCTGGCGCATGCCGGTGTGGGATGACTATCAGACCCAGCTGAAGAGCAACTTTGCCGATATGGCCAATGTGGGTGGGCGTGAAGCCGGCAGTGTGGTTGCCGCCTGCTTCCTGCAGCGTTTTGCCGAGGACCTGAAGTGGGCGCACCTCGACATCGCCGGAACGGCCTACCACAGCGGACCACGCAAGGGTTCGAGTGGCCGGCCCGTACCGGCGCTCTTCCGCTATCTGGTCACTGCATCAGGGCGAGCGTGACCCGGATCGACTTCTATGTGCTCAAGGATGTGGGCCGAGAGGCCCGCTTCCGTTTTGCCTGCACATTGACGGGCAAGGCACTGGAACGGGGCAACCGGGTGTTTCTCAGAACCGCGAGTGATGATGACGCAAAACTCGCCAACGACTATCTGTGGACCTGGCCTGCTAACCGGTTCATCCCGCATACGCTCGGTGATGTCGTCCACCCCGCGATACCGGTGAACATCCATACGGCACCACCGAGGCAGTGTGAGGGCCTGATGATCAACCTTGGTGATGACGTGCCGGACTTCTACGGCCGTTTCGACCGAATCGCCGAAATCATCGTCGGCCACAACCGTGACAGCGGACGCGAGGCCTATCGTCGTTACCGTCATCGCGGTAACCCCCTTTTTCACCACGAACTCGATGATTGGGAAAGTGGCGTCTAGCCATACGCAGTCGAGTCACCCAGATCCGGGCAATGAGTATGGAAGGCAGTTTTAATCCAGGCGCAATCGAACAGGCGCTGTATGCGCAGTGGGAGTCATCCGGCGCTTTTTCACCCCAGGGCAATGGCTCCGGCTACTGCATCGTGATTCCACCGCCGAACGTCACCGGCAGCCTGCACATGGGCCACGCGTTCAATCAGACGTTGATGGATACGTTGATCCGTTTTCAGCGCATGCGCGGCAAACGTACGTTGTGGCAGATGGGTACCGACCACGCGGGTATCGCCACGCAGATGCTGGTCGAACGCAAGCTGCAGACAAAAGGCATTGGCCGCCATGATCTCGGCCGTGAGGCATTCATCGACAAGGTCTGGGAATGGAAGGCCGAATCCGGCGGCACGATATCCCGCCAGATCAGGCGCATGGGTTCGTCTCTCGACTGGACCCGTGATCGTTTCACCATGGATGAGGGCTTTTCCCGCGCCGTGATCGAGGTCTTTGTCCGGCTGCACGAAGAGGGCCTCATCTATCGTGGTCAGCGTCTCGTCAACTGGGATCCGCAGCTCGAAAGCGCCATTTCCGATCTCGAGGTCGACAACCAGGAAGAACAGGGTCACCTCTGGCACTTCCGCTATCCACTGACAAATGGGCGCACGGCGGATGGTCGCGACTTCATCGTTGTCGCCACGACACGTCCGGAAACCATGCTGGGTGATACGGCTGTTGCCGTTCATCCTGATGATGCACGTTACCGCGATCTCATCGGCAAGACCGTGCGCTTGCCTCTCGTCGGCCGGGAGATTCCCGTGATCGCCGACACCTACGTGGACCCGGCGTTCGGTAGCGGCTGCGTGAAGATCACTCCGGCCCACGACTTCAATGACTATGCCGTCGGTCAGCGCCACGGTCTGCCGATGATCAACATCTTCACTGCAGATGCGCATATCAATGACAACGCGCCTCATGCGTACCGCGGGCTTACCCGGGAAGCGGGGCGCAAGGTAGTGGTGGCAGCGTTCGAAGCGGCGGGACTGCTCGAACGGATCGATAACCACAAACTGATGGTACCTCGAGGCGACCGCTCCGGGGCCATCATCGAGCCTTATCTCACCAGCCAATGGTTCGTGAAGATGGAGCCCCTCGCCACGCCGGCCATCGAGGTGGTCGAACGTGGGGAGATCGAGTTCATCCCGAAACTCTTCGAAAACACCTATTTCGCCTGGATGCGCAACATCCAGGACTGGTGCATCTCACGGCAACAGTGGTGGGGGCACCGAATCCCGGCGTGGTATGACGCAGCAGGCAACATCTATGTGGGCCGCACCGAAGCGGATGCACGTCAGAAACATGGTCTTGCTGGCGATGTGGTACTGACAGCGGATCCGGACGTACTCGAAACCTGGTTCTCATCCGCACTCTGGACCTTCGGCACCATGGGCTGGCCTGACGACACCCCTGAGCTGCGCCTCTTTCATCCCACCGACGTACTGGTCACCGCTCACGACATCATCTTCTTCTGGGTTGCCCGGATGATCATGATGACGTTGCACTTCACCGGCGAAATCCCGTTTCGCAAGGTTTATGTGCACGGGCTTGTTCGGGATGCGGTTGGCAACAAGATGTCAAAAACCAAGGGCAACGGGCTCGATCCGCTCGACTTCATCGACGGCATCGATCTTGAAGCACTGGTCGAGAAGCGCACTTCCAATCTCACCCAGCCGCAGATGGCAGCGCGCATCGCTAAGAGCACCCGCGACGAGTTCCCGCAGGGCATCGAAGCCTACGGAACTGACGCGGTGCGCTTTACTTTCTGCGCCGTGGCCACACTCGGGCGTGATGTGCGATTCGATGTCAAACGCATCGAGGGTTACCGCAACTTCTGCAACAAGTTATGGAACGCGGCCAAGTTTGTACTCAGTAACACGGAAGGATTCGATCCGAAAGCCAAAGGCACGCCGTCACTCGCGGACCGCTGGATCGTGAGTCGCACCCGCCAGATGCTCGAAGCCAATACTCTGGCCATTGAGACCTACCGCTTCGATCTACTGGCCGCGAGTCTCTATGACTTTGCCTGGCACGAGTACTGCGACTGGTACCTCGAAATCACGAAACCTTTGTTGTGGAACTCAGCCACACCACGCTCTGAACTCAACGCCATCAAAGGCGCACTGCTCAACGTACTCGAAGTACTGCTGCGCGCCGCGCATCCGATCATTCCGTTCATCACAGAGACCATCTGGCAGGACGTTCGTGAGCGACTCGACCTGCCTGCGGGCAGCGTCATGATCCAGCAGTATCCGGAAGCCGCCGACTATGCCGCTGACAGTGACGCAGACGCAGCCATCGAATGGCTGAAGGGCGTGGTGCTCGGCATTCGCAACATCCGTGGTGAAGCCAACATCAAGCCGTCGCTTGCAGTGAGCCTTCTGCTGCAGGGTGGCGACGGGCGTGACCGTACCCTTGCGCAGCAGTGCGAACCCCTCGTCAAACGGCTCGCCAAGGTGGAAACGATAGAGTGGCTGGAACCCGCTACTACTGCGCCGGTCAACGCGCTTGCTCTGGTGGGGTCACTCAAGGTGATGGTGCCACTCGCGGGTCTGATCGACCTCGGTGCCGAAAAGGAACGGCTGCGCAAGGAAGTCGCGCGTCTCGAAGGCGAGATCAATCGCATCAACGGCAAGCTGTCGAACCAGAAGTTCGTTGCCAACGCTCCTGCCGACGTGGTGGCGAAAGAACGTGAAAAAGCGGCTGATGCGCAGGCAAAAATTGATGCGCTGCGTACCCAGCTCGATCTGCTCGGCTGATCCAGAGCGGGGTTTCAAACACGCGATCAGGCGCGCTTCTGGGCCAGTGCTCGGCTCGGTGCTCGCGCCGATGCTGACTCTGGCAGGAGATCACTCCCGTCGCGGGACATTGTCTGCAGATGTTCAGCCCAAGACTCGTTGTGTACGAACTCTCCGTCCGGCCAAAAACCCCATTCCCGCGATTTGCGGCCAGTCAGAACCAGCGTCCAGGTAGGGAAGCGCAGGAGTTCCACACGATGCCGGAACATCGCTGTGCGAAAGTGGAGCCGCCATGCCCGCACTTCCCGGTACTGTTCGACATCGCCTCGTCGCAGATACTCGCCGTAACCAGTCAGCGGCAGCGTCACGAACCACCATGGATGATCGTGGGCGGCACGATCTTCGTCGCTTGCAAAAAAACGGTGCAGGCGCAACGTACCGCCAAACCACAGAACCCAGCGTTCGAGATAGGGTCGACCATCGTTGTAGATGATGTCGTGCGTGAACCCAACGGGAAAGCGGCCAAGGCGGGGCACATCAAAATCCGTATGCTGATTGATCAGATTGTATTTGTTGCGATCACTCAGTCGAACCGCAGGCTCGCCCGCAAGGCATCGATGAGCGCATCGATTTCCTGCCGTTCGGTGATGAACGGCAACCCAAGCTGAATGGTGTCACCACCATAACGTACGTAGAAACCCCGCTGATAACAGCGCATGGCCACCTCCCAGGGTCGACGTGCCGGTTCTCCGGGATGGTGTGCGAGTGTCAGACCCGCGGCAAATCCGAAGTTGCGGATATCCGTCACGTGCGGCTCGCCCTTGAGGGAGTGCACGGCATCTTCGAAGTAAGGCGCCATCTCATGCACCCGCTGGATCAGTCCGTCCTTCTCGAGGATATCCAGCGCCGCATGTGCCGCAGCACACGCCACAGGATGACCGGAGTAGGTGTAGCCATGCGGGAACTCGAGCAGATAGTCCGGTGAGCTCACCGCCATGAAGGTCTCGAAGATGTCCGTGCGAACGGCCACGGCACCCAGGGGAATGGCGCCGTTGGTGAGCTGTTTGGCGACGTTGATCATGTCCGGTATTACCCCGAACGCCTCAGCGCCGGTCTTTGCCCCGGAGCGGCCCAGGCCCGAAATGACTTCATCGAAGATCAGCAGGATGTCGTGCCGGATGCAGATCTCCCGCAACCGCTGCAGATATCCGGGTGGGGGTACGATCACACCTGCAGAGCCGGAGAACGGCTCAACAATCACCGCGGCGATGGTTGAAGCATCGTGCCGCGCAATGACCGCTTCGAGCGCATTGGCGAGTTCGATGCCGTGGGGAGGCATGCCACGGCTGAAGGCATTCTGCGGCAGCAGGGTGTGCGGAATGTGATCAGTGGTTGGGCCATCACCGAACAACATGCGGTTGGGCGCGATACCACCGACGTGCATGCCACCGAAGTTGACCCCGTGATAACCCTTGTCGCGACCGATGAGGCGCGTCTTTTCCGCGCGCCCCTTGAGTCGCCAGTACGCTCGCGCAATCTTCAGCGACGTGTCGGCCGCTTCTGATCCGGAGTTGGTGAAAAAGACCCGGTCGAGACCCTCCGGCATTAGCCGCCCTACCCGCTCAGCCAGTTCGAACACCGCAGGATGGCCATATTGGAATGCGGGTGCATAGTCGAGCGTGCGCAGTTGATCGTGCACTGCGGCGGCGATCTCAGGCCGATTATGACCAGCACCTGTGCACCAAAGTCCGGAGAGGCCGTCGAAAACCTTGCGGCCATCATCGGTGTAGAAGTAGGCCCCCTCGGCGCGTGTAAAGATCCGCGGCGACTTGCGGAACTCGCGGTTCGCCGTGAAAGGCATCCAGTAGGCATCTAGGTTCAGGTTCTGCACGGCACGTGTTCCTGGAAAGGCCCAGTGATTATCCCGTGCAGTCACGCCCACAGGAAGCGATTGACAGCCATCAACGCGTCAGAGCGTTCGCTGACCTCTCACTGTACGTTCTGCGCGCACGCGCCGAACGAACCCGTGCTCACTGGACTCCCTGCCACGGCTCACTTTTCACTACACTCGACCACGCCCGGAGCTCATCTGCCGGCTGAGCAATGCAAGAGAGGTTCTAAAAGCATGCACATCGATCTGGCGACTGCCGCATCTTTCGCCAAAGGCCATCCTCACGCGCAGTACGACTGGTTGCGCAACAACGCGCCGGTCTACTTTCATCCGGAACCGGGCGGCCCCGGTTTCTGGGTGCTGTCCACGTATGAGGACGTCGCGGAATCCGGTCGTCAGCCCGGCCTCTTCTCTTCTGAACCCACCATCATGATCACTGACCCGCTTGCCGGGTCTCTCGCTTCAGGTGGTGATCACAAAATGATGCTGATGATGGATCCACCCGAGCACACCAAGTTCCGGCGGCTCATCAGCCGTGAGTTCACCAAAGGACCAGCGGCGGCACTGCGCCCGCGCATCCGGGCCCTCGCCGGCGAGATCATCGATACGGTCATCCACAAGGGCGAGTGTGATTTCGTCAGCGCCATCGCCGGTGAGTTGCCGTCTTACGTGATTGCCGAGCTGACCGGCATTCCACTGGATGATGGACGCAAGCTCTATGGATTGACGGAGATCATCCACTCTGCCCCCGAAGCCCTGGAAGAAGGCGCGCAGATGCGCGCCGTATTTGAGATGTTTGCCTACGCGGAAAAGGTCTACAAAGAAAAACTCGAACGACCGACAGAAGATCTGGCGTCACAGATCGTGCACGCCGAAGTTGATGGACAATCCCTCGATCTCATCGACTTCCAGCTCTTTTTCATGCTGCTGATCGACGCCGGCGGCGATACTACGCGCAACCTCGTGGCCGGAGGCGTTTACGAACTCATGCGGCGTCCGAACGTCTTTGCTGAGCTGCGCCAGAACCGTCAGCTGGTGGCAGGCGCCAGGGATGAGATGTTGCGGGTGGTCTCACCGGTGATCTATATGCGCCGCACGGCCACGGCGGATACGGTGCTGCGCGGCCAGACCATCCGCAAAGGCGACAAGGTGGTCCGCTACTTCGGCGCTGCCAACCACGATCCAAAACAATTCCCGGACCCACAGCGGTTTGACATCCACCGCCCGGCAAACGCCCAGATCGCCTTCGGCACCGGAACGCACGTCTGCCTTGGACAACACATCGCCCGCGTCGAGATCGACTGCATGCTGGAAGAGATACTCAACCGTCTGCACGATCTCGAGTTCGCCGCTGAACCGGAATGGCTGCCTTCCACGTTCATCTCCGGCATCCGTTCGATGCCGGTCAGGTTCAGGGCAGGCTGAGACCCGCGCCTTTACAAGGCTTCAATTTCGCGGGATGTCGCGAAAGGGGCCTTCGTCGAAACGGGGTTCCTTCGGCATGTCGAGCACGCGTTCGGCAATTATGTTGCGCTGGATCTCATCGGTACCACCGGCGATGGAAACGGCCGGCACAGAAAGCAGGATTTCCGCAATGATCCCGTTCAGCGGTCCGTCTTCGCCGGCCAGCATCGCGTTCATGTCAGCAACCAGGGTGTGTACCTTCTGCGCCTGCTTCGCCACGTGACTCGCTGCAAGTTTGCCGAGAGAGCCTTCCGGTCCCTGGGGTTTGCCCGCCTGCTGAGCCGCGCGTGCACGTCGCGCAGTCCATTCCGCCGTGTGCGAAAGACAGAGCAGACGCGCCAACTCCTGCCGTACCACGGGATCGGTGATCCGCCCCGTTGCAAGCGCCTGGGGTAAGGCCAGGTCCACTCGCCCGGCACGCTGCAGATACCAGGTGTAGGGCGCCATCACCGTGGCGTTTTCTTCCGCCTCTTCCTCGTGGATGCGGCCACGCACCACACTCTGCCGGTTCACATCTGCGGCACCGGAACGCAGCCCATCGGCACGCCGGCGTTCATGGGCCAATGTCGTCATGGCCACCGCCCAGCCATTGCCTACCCGGCTGACCCGGTTTTCCCCCGGCACCTGGGCATCCGTGAGGAACACCTGGTTGAACGATGCGTGCCCGTTCATCTGTTTGAGCGGCTGTACTACAACACCCGGCTGGTGCATGTCGATAACAAAAAAAGTGAGCCCGCGGTGTTTGGGCGCATCCCAGTCGGTGCGGGCGAGCAGCAGACCGAAATCCGCATGATGGGCGCTCGTCGTCCAGACCTTCTGCCCGTTGATGGCCCAATGATCACCTTTCAGATCGGCGCGCGTCGTGGCACCTGCCAGATCTGAGCCGCTACCCGGTTCGCTGAAGAGCTGGCACCACGTGTCTTCGCCGGTAATGATCCGGCGCAGATACTTTGATTTGTGTTCATCGCTGCCATGTTCAAGCAGCGTTGCTGCAGCCAGCAGGCGAATGCCTGACTTGGCTCCTGTGACGGCACCGACACGACCGAATTCCTGTTCGACGATTCGCACGAGTTCCGCCGAATAGTCCCGGCCGTACCATTCTTTCGGCCATTCCGGCTGTCCCCACCCGGCATCAACGAGCATGTTACGCCAGGCCACCAGCGAGAGATCCGGGTTCCAGTGCTCACTGAGCCAAGCTCGAACTTCCTGCCGCACAGCTTCCGGACTGTGGTTACTCATGACTGCACTCCTCCGCGGAGCTCTTTCGATGCAAGCGCACTGATCATGCGATCACGATGCCAGGCTGACGTACCCAGCAGCACTTCCGAACTTTTGGCGCGTTTGAACCACAGCTGCACATCATGATCCCAGGTAAAACCAATACCGCCATGCAACTGGATCGCCTCTTGTGCTGCGAAGAGGTAGGCATCACTCACCGTCGCTTTGGCAAGGCTTGCGGTCCACGAGAGACCCTCGAGTCCTGCATCCACAGCCTGCGCGGCGTAATAGGCTGCGGAGCGCGCGAGTTCGACCTGCAGGAGCAATTCCGCCATGCGGTGTTTGATCGCCTGGAAGGATGCGACGCTGCGACCGAACTGCACCCGCAGTTTTGTGTAGGCGAGCGTCTCTTCGAACAAGCGGGAGATGCCACCCACCATTTCGTTGGCCAGCGCGATCGCACAGAGATCCAGCACCCGTTCGAGATCACTCATCGAAACGCGGCCGATCTTGCGGACAGGAGCCCCTGCAAAGGAGAGCTGCGCAATTCGCCGGGTCGGATCGATCACGGCAAGCGATTGCCTCGCGAGACCTTCGGACGATTCAACTTCGAAGAGCCCGATTCCTTCCCCGTCCATGGCGATGACCAGAAACACCTGCGCCGTGGCGCCATCGATGACGAAGCTCTTGGTGCCAGAGAGTCTGCCCTGGTCTACGCTCGAGGCAAATCCGCTGCTCATCCATCCGGCGGAGCCTTCAAGGATGGCGAGTGCCGCCCGCACCTCGCCCATTGCGAGTCTTACGAGGAGTGCATCCTCTGGCGCGATGGTGTTGAGCGCCGCCACCGCCATCACGGAGGTCGCAAAAAACGGTGAAGGTGCGAGCGCGTGTCCTGTCTCTTCTGCCGCGATGCAAAGTTCCACCCAGCCAAAACCGGCTCCCCCCTTACGTTCGCTGATGGCCATACCCGGCAAAGCGAGTTCCTCCGCCATCCGCTTCCAGAGCGACGGATCAAAACCGTCAGCACCCGCCATCACCTGACGGACGCGGCTGGTGGGGGATGCGGATTGCAGGAACTTGCGCAGCGAATCGCGGAACAGGCTTTGCTCCTGATCGTGGGCAAACGCAAGCGTGCGGTTCATGCGGCGATCCCGGACAGGATGGGCAGGAGATAACGGATAAACGCGTCGGGGTTTTCACTCATCGGAAAGTGACCCACGTCTAGCATTTCCGTGAAGGTGGAACCGGCAATGGCCTCGTGCGCTTTGAATCCGAGCTCTGATCGCCCGCTGTAGTCATACTCGCCGGACATCACATGCACACCCACACGACGGGTGTCGATGGATCTGGTGAGACCTCGCAGATCGAACTCTTCGATGTAGTACTGCAAGTCACCGAGAAACGCCGGCGGCCAACCACTC